>DEHD01000008.1:16961-172494 GCA_002351725.1 Prevotella sp. UBA2809 | reverse complement strand
TACGGTCCTTCTCAAACTGAAGCTGCTTCTCAAGCTTCTGGAGCTGCTTCTGAATCTGCTCTATCACGGCCTGCTGGCTCTCCAAGGGAACCTGAGGCTGAGGAGTTTCTACCTTTGCCATCTCTACTGCATTAACATTAATCCGCGGCAAATTTACACATTTTGTCTTTCCCTGTATAATGTTGACTCCTTCTGAGCCTTGATTTGTTACTGTTTTGTTAATTACTGTTTATTAAACTGATTCTGTTGACTTATCTCTCTGATCCGATTGTCTTAAGACGGCGCAAAATATTCTTTGTAAACGCGTGAAATAATGTTTAAATGTTGCCTGCAAAGAATATTTTATATAACTTTGCAGGCAGTTTTATTATATAGAAGACAATTATGGCTAAAGGAAAATGGATAGGTGGGTTTATAGGATGGATGGCTGGCGGTCCGCTGGGAGCACTGGCTGGATATCTGCTTGGCTCGCTGTTTGATAATATGCTTGATGGTGTGAATAATCCTGATAATAGTGGTACGTGGCAGTCGTCATCGTACGAGGATTATAATACTGCTTACCAACAGGCTTATCGTCAGCGACAGATGCAGGGCGACAGAAACAGCTTTCTTTTCTCGCTGCTGGTGCTGTCGTCGTACATAATAAAGGCCGATGGAAAAGCCATGCACAGCGAGATGGAGCTGGTGCGACAGATGTTGCGACAGAACTTCGGGGCATCGGCTGTGCAGCAGGGTAACGAGATACTGAACCGACTGTTTGAGGAACAGAAGCGTGAAGGGTGGCAGCAGTTTAAGCATACCGTGAGTGAGTGCTGTAGTCAAATTAACAGACAAATGGATTACTCGCAGAGACTGCAGTTGTTGAACTACTTGGTGATGGTGGCCAAGGCTGACGGCAGCGTGCCACAGAGCGAGATAACTGCGCTGAAAGAGGCTGCGCAGTGGATGGGACTGAACACAAGCGAGGTTGACCAGATGTTGCATCTGGGCAAGGGAACGCTTGAGGATGCATACAAAGTGCTGGGAGTGAGCCCGGACGTGAGCGACGATGAGCTGAAAAAGGCTTATCGCAAGCTGGCGCTGCAGCACCATCCTGACAAGGTGGCAGCCCTTGGAGACGACGTGAGAAAGGCCGCTGAGAAGAAATTCCAAGAGATAAATGCTGCCAAAGACAGAATTTGGAAGGCCAGGGGACTGTGATTTTTTATATTTTTAAAGGAAAATATTTGGTAGTATGGAGTTTTTTGCTTAATTTTGCACTGATTAAATTTGATTGGTGCCAATGAAACTCAGATTGCAATATGTGTTACTACTGCTTACGTTTGCCATCGCGGTGAATGCAGACAATTTAGGCTATACCAATGAAAAACCACTGCTTTTTGGTATTGATCAAGATTATCCACCATTAGAATACGTTGACGGAAGCGGAAATCCAGCCGGTGTAGACGTGGAATTTACCAAGCGGCTGATGAGTCGCCTGAATATCCCTATGACGTTTAAACCCAACAAGTGGGCTGCTATTGCTGGCGACGTGATGCAGGGAAAGGTAGACTTGGCCATGATGGTTTACTCGCCCTATCGTAGCAACGATGTGAACTACTCGCGATCGGTACTGAGGCTGTACTACCAGATTGTGACCCGCAAAGGCGAGAGAAAGAATTATGGACTGAGAGATGTGAAAGGCGAGGAGATTGCCCTGATGCAGAGTAGGCCCGTGGTTGATACGCTGAAGAAAAGTGGTGCTAAGATCGTGATTGTCTACGACTTGGCAAAGGCTATGAAAGATCTGGCTGCAGGCGATTACGATGCTGTGATATGCTATCGCTATCAGGCCAAATATATGATAGCCAAGTACAAACTCGATAATCTGGAGACAGAAGACCTGACGCTGACACCAAGAGAATACTGTTACGTGAGTCATAACAAGGAGCTGATAGATGCTATCAATACCGAATTAGACAAGATGGTGCAAGGGGGCGTTGTAGAGGATGTTTACGGACATGTGGCTTCGCACTTTGACGGTCTGATCATTCCGAAGTGGGTATGGTATGCCATTACCTTGCTGGTGTTTGCGATTATGACGGGCATCATTGTGATGCAGTACAGAAACAAGAAAAATCTGAAGAAGGCGCTGGAACTGGCTCGTGAGAACGAGGAGAAAGCCAAGGCCAACGAAGAGAAAGCTAAGGCCAACGAAGAGAAGGCCAGAGCGAGCGAGGAGACGGCTCACCAAAGTGCTGCAGAGGCTAAGAAGAATGCCGAGATAGCACAGCGTAATGCCGACGTGGCTAGGCGAAACGCCAAAGAGGCCGAGCACAATGCCATGATAGCCAATCAGAACGCGGCAAAGGCCCGTGAGGCTGCAGAGGCTGCACGCAAGAGTGAGGAACTGAAGGATATATTCATGGGTAACATGAGTCACTCGCTGCGCACACCGCTGAATGCTATCATAGGTTTCAGCGACCTGCTGATGACGATGGACGAAACGGCGCTGCCAAAAGACGAGCAGCAGAACCTGTTGCAGCTGATAAACAAGAACGGACTAGAGCTGCTGCACATGATTAACGAGCTGCTGTCGTTGAGCGATATCGAGGGGCAGAGTCAGCTGTTCCAGCGCGAGGTGACCGACGTGGACGCCGAGATGAGACAGTTTGCTGCCGAGATGAGACCGCAGCTGCACGAGGGTGTGACTCTGGAGCTGGAGGAACCCGTGGAAGGCATGCGCGCGCTGTTAGATAAGAAACTGCTGAAGGTGGTTACCATGCACTTGCTGGATAATGCTGTGCAGCACACCAAAGAGGGTAAGATAACGGTGGCATACTACGTGAAGGAGGGTGGTATGTATGTAGAGGTGAAGGACACCGGCGATGGTCTGCCCGAGAAACTGAAGAATAATATTTTCGGTCTGCTGAGCGACCGTAATACATACACACACGACGAGAGTCAGGAGAACCCGGGACTGGGGCTTAGCGTATGTAAGGCAATCATAGACCGCTGTAACGGAAAGATAGGTGTGCGCGACAATACCGAGGACGGTAGAGGAACGATATTCTGGTACTGGACACCTACCGAGATTTTAAATTAGAGGAGAGGAAAATAGAGAATGACACTGATAATTGTAATACTGCTGCTTTTAGGTTATGTTGTAATAGCTACCGGACACACCACTGGTGTGAACAAGAGTGCTATCGCAATATTTATCGGTACTGTGGGATGGGTGGTCTACATCTGCTACGGTACTGATTTCGTGATGCAGCGACATGCTGAGGACTACTGGACATTCCTTAACGGCGACCTGCCATCGAGCGAGGCGGTGAAGTATTACATATATAATAATGTATTCCTTTATTATGTGGGTCGTGCGGCAAGCATCGTGATGTTCCTGTTGGCTACCATGAGCATCGTGGAGATTCTGCATAACAACGGATGCTTTGACTTTGTGACAAAGTGGATTAAGACCCGCAACCCGAAGCGCCTGTTGTGGACTATTACGCTGGCCACATTCATTCTTTCGGCCAACCTTGACAACCTTACCACAGCTACGATGATGCTGGTGATAATGCACTCGATAGTGCAGAACCGCCGACAGAGAATGCTGATAGGTGCTGCGATAGTGATAGCTGCCAACTGCGGCGGATGTCTTACCGTGATAGGCGATCCGACAACGCTGGTGCTGTGGGGCGACGGTGCGATAACAGCGTCGAGATATACTGCGTATATGGCTCTGCCAGTGCTGCTGGCATGGATAGTGCCTACGATACTGATAAACAGGCAGTTGCCCGAGCGACTTGACACCCAGTGGGCGCCAATGCCATTCCGTGGCGACGACACCAACCTGCTGCCTTGGCAGCGCATCGTGATGCTGTTTGTGGGCATAGGCGGACTGTGGTTCATTCCAACTTTCCACAACATCACCAAACTCTCGCCATTCCTTGGCGCACTATGCGTGCTCAGCGTGCTCTGGGTAGTGAACGAGGTGATGAACCGCAAACTGATGAGTGCCGACCAGATGCAGCATCGACTGACACCACGCTCGGTGCAGTACGGCTCGCTACAGCAGATATTGTTTGTGATGGGTATCATGCTGGGTATGGGCGTAGTGACTGAGACGGGCGTGTTTGGCGATGTGGCACAGTGGATTGACGATACCTTCGGCAGCGTATGGCTATTGGGTATCGCATCAGGGCTGCTGAGCTGCATAGTCGACTCGTTTACAATAGCCATGAGCGATATATCGCTCTATCCGATAGCTGATGCAGCCATGAAGGGCAGCTATGCCGAGAACTTTATAACCAATGGTGCCTACTGGAAGATTATATCCTACTGTACTGCTGTGGGCGGATGTCTGCTCAGTGTGGGGTCGGTGAGCGGACTGGCGCTGATGAAGATGGAGCACATCAAGGTGGGCTGGTATATGAAGAACCTGACACCAAAGGTGCTTGCAGGTGGGCTGATAGGACTGCTGGTGCTGTGGCTTGAAGTGAATTTTATATAACTAACAACAATATATTATAAGGAAAAAGAAATATGGGAAAGATTAAGACGATTGGTATCCTGACGTCGGGAGGCGATGCACCAGGAATGAATGCCGCCATACGTGCCGTGACACGTGCTGGTATCTATAACGGTTTTACAATCAAAGGTATATATCGCGGATACGAGGGTCTTATTAATGATGAGGTTAAGACCTTCACAACAGAGGACGTAAGTGGAATAGTTACCCGCGGAGGTACGATACTGAAGACTGCACGCTCGAAGGAGTTTATGACACCCGAGGGTATGCAGAAGGCATATGAGACTTGTGTGAAGGAAGAGATAGATGCACTGGTAGTTATCGGTGGAAACGGTTCGCTGACAGGTGCTCGCAACTTCGGTATGGAGTTCGACTTCCCCTGTATCGGCTTGCCAGGAACCATTGACAACGACCTTTACGGTACCGATGCCACCATCGGCTACGACACCACGATGAATACCATCATGGAGTGTGTCGATCGTATTCGTGATACTGCCAACTCTCATGAGCGTATCTTCTTTGTCGAGGTGATGGGGCGTGATGCTGGCTTCCTGGCTCAGAACTCTGCCATCGCTTGTGGTGCTGAAGCTGCCATTGTGCCAGAGGAATCGACTGATGTCGACCAGTTAGCCCAGTTCATGAGTCGTGGTATCCGTAAGTCAAAGAAGTCGTGTATCGTGATTGTATCCGAGAGTCCTAAGTGTGGCGCTCTTTACTATGCAGATCGTGTCAAGAAGGAGTTCCCTGAGTTCGACGTGCGTGTGTCTATCCTGGGGCACCTGCAGCGTGGTGGTACACCATCTGCTCGCGACAGAATCCTGGCAGCTACCACAGGTGTTGGCGCTATCGAGGCCATCAAACAGGGACAGCGCAACGTGATGGTAGGTATTCGCAATAACGAGGTGGTTTACGTGCCATTTAGTGAGTGTATACGTACCGACAAGCGTTTCGACAAGCGACTGATTAAGGTACTCGATGAGCTGAGCATCTAACATTAAACATTAAACATTAAATATTTAATGCCAGATATTAAGAAGATAGTATTGACTGGAGGGCCATGTGCTGGTAAGACTACGGCGCTGGTGAAGATAACCGAGTACTTCTCAGGATTCGGCTATAAGGTATTCAACGTGCCCGAGGTGCCTACCATATACAGCACTGCAGGCTGGAACTACCTGACACCAAACCGCGACCTGTATTATCAGGGCGAGCGCGCCATTCTTGAGACTCAGCTGGCACTTGAGAACCAGTTTATGCAGCTGGCCAAGGTGTGTGAAAAGCCTGTACTCATCGTTTGCGACCGTGGTGCGATGGACATCTCGGCATATATCAAGCCTGAGGAGTGGGACGAGATAACACGTATGGCAGGAACCAACTCGGAGGCGCTGCGCCAGAGTTACGATGCTGTGCTACATCTGGTGAGTGCTGCCGACGGAGCCGAGCAGTATTACACCACTGCCACCAACGCCACACGCTATGAGCAGGCCAACGAAGAAGGACTGCGCGTGGCACGTGAACTTGACAAGAAGGTCATAAAGGCTTGGACTGGTCATCCACATCTGCGTGTCATCAACAATCACGACGACTTTGAAAACAAGCTGAACCGTGTGCTTACAGAGATATCGAAGGTGGTGGGACTGCCACTGCAGGCTCAGGAGGAGCGCATCTTCCGTGTAGAACTTACAGGCGAGATTCCTGAGTGCTCGGTAAGTGAAATTACGCAGACCTATCTGGTATCAGAGCCAGGCAGCGAGGTAAGATTGCGCAGACGTGAGTGGAGCGGCGGTAAGGTGGTGAATGTTCACCGCTCGAAGAAGCGCATCAACGACAACGAGGTGATTGAGACGGAGCGCCAGGTGGACAACAACCTGTACGAGCAGATGCTATCGCAGGCCGACCCATATCGCGCCACCATCCGCAAGAAGCGTCAGAGCTTCATTTGGAAAGGGCAGTTCTTCGAGATTGACACATTCCTGGAGCCTGTAAGCAATCTGGTGATGATGGAAACAAAAGGAGTTACAGAGAAAGAAACCGTTAACTTCCCCCCATTTGTAAAAGTGCTGGAGGATGTGACAGGCAACTCGAAGTATCTGAACTACAACATCGCATTGAGAAGATAGAAACCAAGAATATAGAATAATAATAACTTAAAAATTAACAGCGTATGTCACAAATTACTGGACACATTTCGCAGATTATCGGTCCTGTTATCGACGTTTACTTCGATACCGAGGGCCAGGATGCCGAAAAGGTGTTGCCAAAGATTTACGATGCTCTGAAGATTGATCGTGGCGACGGGCGCGACCTGATTGTCGAGGTGCAGCAGCACATCGGCGAGGATACGGTGCGCTGTGTGGCTATGGACAATACTGATGGACTGCATCGTGGACTGGAAGCGATCCCTCTGGGCTCACCAATCGTGATGCCTGCAGGCGATCAGATTAAAGGTAGAATGCTGAACGTTATCGGACAGCCTATCGACGGTATGAAACAGCTGAACATGGAGGGCGCTTATCCCATCCACCGCGAGGCTCCAACATTTGAGGAACTGTCGACCAAGAAAGAGATTCTGGCCACAGGTATTAAGGTTATCGACCTGCTGGAGCCTTACATGAAGGGTGGTAAGATCGGACTCTTCGGTGGTGCTGGTGTAGGTAAGACCGTGCTCATCATGGAGCTGATTAACAACATTGCCAAGGGACACAACGGATTCTCAGTATTCGCTGGAGTAGGAGAGCGTACTCGTGAGGGTAACGACCTGATCCGCGAGATGATTGAATCAGGTGTTATCCGCTATGGCGAAAAGTTCCGTGAGGCTATGGATCAGGGTAAGTGGGACTTGAGTCTTGTTGACCCTGAGGAGTTGAAGAAGAGCCAGGCCACACTGGTTTACGGACAGATGAACGAGCCACCAGGCGCACGTGCCTCAGTAGCCCTTTCTGGTCTGACTGTAGCCGAAGGATTCCGCGATGGAGGCGGTAAGGACGGTGGTGCTGCCGATATCCTGTTCTTCATCGACAACATCTTCCGTTTCACTCAGGCTGGTTCTGAGGTGTCGGCTCTGCTGGGACGTATGCCATCAGCAGTAGGTTATCAGCCTACTCTGGCTTCAGAGATGGGTTCGATGCAGGAGCGCATCACATCAACAAAGACGGGTTCTATCACCTCTGTACAGGCTGTTTACGTGCCTGCCGACGACTTGACCGACCCTGCTCCAGCTACCACCTTTACACACCTGGATGCAACAACCGTATTGGATCGTAAGATTGCTGAGCTGGGTATCTATCCAGCTGTAGACCCACTGGGTTCTACATCGCGTATCCTCGACCCGCTGATTGTGGGCAAGGCTCACTACGATTGTGCACAGCGCGTGAAGGAGATTCTGCAGCGTTACAAGGAGTTGCAGGACATCATCGCCATTCTGGGTATGGACGAGCTCTCTGACGAGGATAAGCTTACCGTGAACCGTGCACGCCGCGTGCAGCGATTCCTGAGTCAGCCATTCTCTGTAGCATCTCAGTTTACTGGTCTGCCAGGTGTGATGGTGCCAATCGAGGAGACTATCAAGGGATTCAACGCTATTCTGGATGGCGAGGTAGACGATCTGCCAGAGCAGGCATTCCTGAACGTAGGAACTATCGAGGACGCCAAGGAGAAAGCTAAGAAGCTGCTGGAAGCTGCGAAAGCATAAGCTTAATTGACAATTGATAATTGATAATTGACAATTATGTTGCAGCTTAGAATTGTTTCTCCGGAAAAGATTGAGTTCGACGGCGCTGTTGAGAGCGTGCTGGTGCCAGGAACAATGGGCCAGTTCGAGATCTTGACTGGACATGCACCAATCATTTCGTCGCTGGGCGAAGGTCAGGTGGTCTATACTGCGCCTGATGGCAAGCACACTATTGATATCTGTGGTGGTTTTGTCGAGGTACAGAAGAATAAGGTAAGTCTTTGTATTGAACTTCACGAGAAATGACAAGAAACGTAGTTAACACCTATCTGAGACAGAGTATCTCACTGATTGCAGGTATGAGTCTGTTGATATTACTTGGCATCAACCTTTGGGGAAATGTCGGGACAACAGTGATGCCGGTGGTCATTTCGTCTGTGTTTCAGTTGGTGGCCTGTATCGCCTACGGGTTTGTATGGCGTTGGGTGATGTCATCATCGCCTGCCAGCATGCCCACGCTCTATATGTCAGCATCAGGTTTACGTATGTTTGCTGCAGTAGTGCTGGTGATGGGGTACTGTTGGTTGGCGGAGTCGCGCGAGGCTATCCGCATCTTCGTCATCGTGTTCCTTGTTTATTATTTCGTGATTCTCGCTTACGACACCATCTATTTCGTCAAGATTGAGAAGAAAGTTAAAACTAATGTATAAACTCTGAAAGAAATGAGATATCTGCTTTTATGCCTAACCTTCCTGTTGGCAGTCGGTACACCTGTATCGGCTAATGAGAGCGAAGGGGTTGACGTGAAGGAAATCGTGTTGGGGCACATGTCAGATGCTTATGAGTGGCATATCACCACCTTAGGCGACAAGCACCTGAGTATTCCGCTGCCAGTCATCGTGCGCAGTGAGACTACAGGTGAGTGGCATGTGTTCAGCAGCTCACGTATTGAGGAGGCAGCCGAAGAAGGTCACGACTATCTGGGATTCTTCTTCAACGAAGAAAAGAACGGCAAGATTTATGAGCGACTGGCTGACGGTTCGACGGTACGTCCGTGGGACATCAGTATCACTAAGAGTGTCGTTCAGATTTGGATTGTCGTCTTCGTGATGCTGGCTATCTTCCTGAGTTGTGCCCGTTGGTATAAGAAACACGATGCGACGAAAGATGCGCCTCGCGGATTTGTTGGCATGGTAGAGATGCTGGTGATGACCATCAATGACGATCTGATCAAGGATTCGATTGGTGAGAAGCACTATCGTCCCTATGCACCATATCTGCTCACTGCGTTCTTCTTCATCCTCATTACCAATCTCTTTGGTCTGTTGCCTATCTTCCCAGGTGGAGCTAACGTGACGGGTAATATCAACATCACGTTCTTCCTTGCGTTGTGTACGATGCTGGCCATCAACCTCTTTGGTAACAAGGAGTATTGGAAGGAGATTTTCTGGCCCGATGTGCCAGGGTTCCTGAAGGCTTATCCTGTGGCTATCATGCCTATCATCGAGCTGTTCGGTGTCTTTACAAAACCATTTGCCCTGATGGTCCGTCTCTTTGCCAACATGATGGCAGGACACGCTATCATCCTCTCGTTCACGGCCATTATCTTTATCGGATGGTCGCTGAATGCGGTTCTGGGATCTGGTCTTACACTGCTCAGTTTTGTGATGATGCTCTTCATGAACTGTCTGGAGTTCCTCGTAGCCTTTATTCAGGCTTACGTCTTTACGATGCTCAGTGCCGTGTTCATCGGACTGGCTCATCCTGAGCATCATGCTAAATAGAAATAGTATTTAAGTAAATAAAGTATAACCAAATTTTAAATTTTAAGATTATGATTTCATCAATTCTTTTGGCAGCCGAAGCTGCTGCTGGTCTTGCTAAGTTTGGCGCTGGTCTCGGCGCAGGTATTGCTGCTATTGGTGCCGGTCTCGGTATCGGTCGTATCGGTGGAAACGCCATGGATGCTATTGCTCGTCAGCCAGAGGCTGCTGGTACTATCCGTACTAACATGATTCTGACAGCCGCATTCGTTGAGGGTGTTGCCCTGTTTGCTGTTGTTGTTTGTGCACTCTGCGTATTTATGTAATCATCAAGAACATCTTTGCAAATGGAGTCAATGAACTTACCAGCAATATTAACGCCCGACTTCGGACTATTCTTCTGGATGTTGGTTGCGTTTCTGGTGGTCTTTCTGATTTTAGCCAAGTTCGGTTTCCCCGTCATCACTGGTATGGTGGAGGAGCGTAAGAACTTCATCGACGAATCGCTGCGCAAGGCTCACGAGGCTCAGGAGCGATTGGCTAATATCGAGAAGGAAGGCGAATCCATTCTGCAGGAGGCTCGTGAGAAACAGGCTCTGATACTGAAGGAAGCCGCCGAGTCGCGCGACGCTATCGTTGAGCAGGCTCAGCAGAAGGCTCGCACAGAGGGGGCTCGATTGCTTGAGGAGGCTAAGGCCGCTATTGAGCAGGAAAAGAAAGCCGCCATTGCCGACATTCGTCAGCAGGTTGCTGCCCTCAGTGTAGAGATTGCCGAGAAAGTACTTCGACAGAACCTCCGTGACGATAAGTCGCAGATGGATTTGATTGACCGGATGCTGGATGAAGTTTCTACTGAAAAATAAGTATTGAACGTATGGATATAGGAGTCATATCGGTAAGATACGCGCGAGCACTTCTGAAGAGTGCTACCGACGCCAAGATTGAGCAGCAGGTGTATGCCGAGATGCAGCAGATAGCAAAAAGCTACATCGAGGTGCCACAGTTGCGCTCTACGATTGACAATCCGATGCTCTCGAAGGATAAGAAGCAGGCTCTGCTGCTGACTGCTGCAGGCCGTGAGCCTTCCGACCTGATGAAGGCTTTCATCAGCCTGGTGCTGAAGGAAGACCGCGAGAGTGTGATGCAGTTCATCGCCAATTCGTACGTCACGCTTTACCGCCAGCAGAAGAATGTCATCCGCGGACGACTCATCACCGCTGCCGCTGTCTCTCCGGAAACGGAGCAGAAAATGCGACAGATGGTGGAGAGTAAGACTAATGGAACAGTGGAGTTTGAGGCGCAGGTAAACCCCGATATCATCGGAGGCTTCATCCTGGAGTACGATACCTATCGTATGGACGCCAGCGTCAAGACCAAACTCAACTCAATTCTCAACACCTTGAAAAAGTAAAAAGGTAAAAAAGTAAAAAGTAAAACAAATGTCAGATAAGATTAAACCAAGCGAAGTTTCGCAGGTACTGCTCGACCAGCTGAAAGGTATATCGGATGCTGAGAAGTTCGACGAGGTGGGAACCGTGCTCACAGTGAGCGATGGTGTAGCCCGCATCTATGGACTGCGCAACGCCGAGGCCAACGAGCTGCTGGAGTTTGAAAACGGCACTATGGCTATCGTGATGAACCTCGAGGAGGACAACGTGGGCTGCGTGCTGTTGGGCGCTACCTCGGGCATCAAAGAGGGCATGGTGGTGAAGCGTACCAAGCGTATCGCATCTATCCGTGTCAACGACAACATGCTGGGACGCGTTATCAATCCGCTGGGACAAGCTATCGACGGTAAGGGTGATATCGACCTGAGCGACGCTTTCGAGATGCCGCTTGATCGTAAAGCCCCTGGTGTTATCTACCGCCAGCCCGTTAAGGAGCCTCTGCAGACTGGATTGAAGGCTATCGACTCGATGATTCCTATCGGTCGTGGTCAGCGCGAGCTTATCATCGGCGACCGTCAGACGGGTAAGACCGCTATCGCCGTTGATACCATCATCAATCAGAAGAGTTTCTATGAGGCAGGTAAGCCTGTCTATTGTATCTATGTGGCCATCGGACAGAAGGCCAGTACTGTAGCTGCTCTCGTTTCTACGCTGCAGGAGCACGGAGCTATGCCTTACACCATCGTGGTTGCTGCTACAGCTGCCGATCCTGCTGCTATGCAGTACTATGCACCATTTGCTGGTGCTGCTATTGGTGAGTATTTCCGCGATAGAGGTCTGCCAGCACTCGTGGTTTACGACGACCTGTCGAAGCAGGCTGTGGCCTATCGTGAGGTATCGCTGATTCTGCGCCGTCCTTCTGGACGTGAGGCTTATCCTGGTGATGTATTCTATCTGCACTCACGCCTATTGGAGCGTGCTGCTAAGATGAACGAACAGCAGGAGGTGGCCGAGCAGATGAATGACCTGCCAGAGTGTATGAAGGGACATGTGCGTGGTGGTGGTTCACTCACCGCTCTGCCTATCATCGAGACTCAGGCTGGCGACGTTTCGGCTTACATTCCAACAAACGTTATCTCTATTACCGATGGTCAGATATTCTTGGAGAGCGACCTCTTCAACCAGGGCTTCCGTCCTGCCATCAACGTTGGTATCTCGGTATCTCGTGTGGGTGGTTCGGCACAGATCAAGTCCATGAAGAAGGTGGCTGGTACACTGAAGATCGACCAGGCTCAGTATCGTGAGCTTGAGGCCTTCTCTAAGTTCTCGAGCGATATGGATGCTGTGACAGCGATGACACTTGACCGCGGACGTAAGAACAACCAGCTGCTTATTCAGCCACAGTACAGTCCAATGCCAGTAGGCGAGCAGATTGCCATTTTGTATTGTGGTGTTCACGGACTGATGCGTGAGGTGCCTATCGCCAAGGTGCGCGAGTGTCAGACATCGTTCCTCGACAAGCTGCGTTCTGCACATCCCGAGGTTATCGAGACTCTGGCCAGCGGTAAGATTGACGATGAGACCACCGACACCATCGAGAAGGTGATGTTTGATATCGCAGGAACATATAAAGCCTGATAGCCTATGCCAAGCCTGAAAGAAATTAAAGGCCGCATAGCCTCAGTGAATTCCACGCGAAAGATCACGTCGGCTATGAAGATGGTTGCCTCCAGCAAACTTCATCACGCCCAGGTGGCTATTCAGAATATGCTGCCTTATGAGGAGCTGTTGGAGCACATCCTCAAGTCGTTCCTTGCTGCCGAGGCCGAGGCTCAGACCATCTACGATCAGGAGCGCCCTGTGAAAAGAGCTGCTCTGGTGGTGTTCTCAAGCAATTCGTCGCTCTGTGGCGGATTCAATGCCAACACCATCAAGCTGATGACGCAGGTGGTTAATGACTACAACGAGACCATCGGGCGCGACAATGTGGAGATTTATCCTATTGGTCGAAAGGTGTTCGAGAAGGCCCGTAAGATGGGGCTCAACGTGCAGGGCGAATACTCTGCACTGGCCGATCACCCAAACGTGCAGCAGTGTATCGAGATAGCGCAGGAGCTGGGACGCAAGTTTGCACAAGGTGAGATAGACAAGGTAGAACTTATCTATCATCACTTCAAGAGCGCAGGCTCGCAGGTGCTTACCCGCAAGACATTCCTGCCTATTGATGTAGAGAGTGAACTGAATGCCGACAAGGAGCGCGATCTGACCAGCAACATCGCTACAAAGCAGAGTCAGGAATACCTGAAGCAGCGTGGCGAGAAGGAGAACAGTCGCGAGCAGGAGGAGGTTAAGCCGCTTAACGATAACTTTATCGTGGAGCCCGACATGAACACCGTACTCTCGCAACTTATGCCAAAGCTGGCACATCTTACGCTCTACACAGCCCTGCTGGATAGCAATGCTTCAGAGCATGCTGCCCGCATGGTGGCCATGCAGACTGCTACCGATAATGCCGACGAGCTGCTACGCGAACTCAACTTGCAGTACAACAAGAGTCGCCAGCAAGCCATCACCTCCGAACTTCTGGATATTGTAGGAGGTTCGGTGAACAACTGATAACAACAAATAATCCCCACCAGATTTGGCGGGGATTATTTATTTTGAATAAATCCTTGCAACAAGTGCGCCGCTTATGTTATGCCATACGCTGAATATGGCTCCAGGTATCGTGGCCAGAGGGAAGGCAGCAAAGTGAAGTGTGGCCAGCGAAGAGGCCAGGCCGGAGTTCTGCATTCCAACTTCGATGGAGATGGCGCGTCTCTTAGCATCGGCTAGGCCGAGCAATCGTCCGATAATATACCCCAGACTTAATCCGCATAGATTGTGGAGCATCACTACCAGCACTACTATCATTCCGCCCACAAGCAACCTGTCGGCATTATGCGAGACAACTATTCCTACCACAAAAGCAATCACAACTGATGAGAATGCTGGCAGATATGGCACTATGCTTTTGGTAAACTTTGGCAGGTAACGCTGGAATACAAGTCCTACGGCTATTGGCGCAATCACCACATATACGATACTCAGCAGCATGCCGATGGTATCAACTTCTACCATCGTTCCTGCCAGCAGCCATACTAATAATGGTGTAATCAACGGGGCAAGTAGGGTAGACGTTGCCGTCATGCCTACAGATAGAGCTAAATCGCCTTTGGCCAGATAGGTAATCACATTCGAAGCTGTGCCTCCAGGACAGCAGCCAACCAGGATAACACCCAGTGCTAACTCCTTGGGTAATGCAAAAGCCCACGACAATCCTAATGCCAACAGCGGCATAATCGTGAACTGTGCCAGGCAACCTATGATAATATCCTTAGGTCGGCTGAAGACGATACGGAAATCTTGTGGCGATAGTGTTAATCCCATGCCGAACATGATGACGCCTAACATGGGGTTAATGGCCCATGTGTCTACCCAAAGAAACGATGATGGCCAGAATAGAGCTACAGCAGCAACCAGCACGACTATAGCGCCCATATATTTTGAAATGTAATTGCAGAGTTTCTTCATCATTTATATATTTTCGCTGCAAAATTACATAAAATCTGCTATATATCGCATATTTTTTGAAAAAGTAAGCAAAAACACAAAATTTCTATCATTTTATTTGGTGGTTTCGTGGAAATACTTTACTTTTGCAGTCGAAATCAATAAAATTAGAAAGATATGTCAATGTTGAATGCTTGGTTTTACGGCTTTTATTTTTACTTTGCAGAGAACTGTGAAGCGGGAAGTTGCGTATAGAATTCAACTTATGACAATAGGAAGATAAAACAACAAGGTCCCGCTTCACAACAAAGTGATAGCGGGACTTGTTTTTAGAGCGAGAAAGTAAGATTGTTAGATAATGAAGAGAATTGCAATACAAGGACTGATAGGGTCGTTCCACGATATAGCGGCACACCTTTACTTCGAGGGGGAACAGATACAGCTTATTTGCTGCAGCACCTTCGAACAGGTGTTCCAGCAGATTAAGCAGGATCCCACAGCTATAGGTATGCTGGCTATTGAGAATACAATAGCAGGTAGTCTGCTGCACAATTACGAACTGCTGCGCGATAGCGGCACATCGGTAGTAGGTGAGCACAAGCTGCACATCACCCACTGTATCTGTTGCCTGCCCGAGGACGATTGGGACACTATTACCGAAGTACACTCGCACCCAGTAGCATTGATGCAATGTCGTGACTTCTTGGCAAATCATCCACAGCTGAAGAACGTTGAAGCTGAGGACACTGCAGGCTCGGCAAAGATGATAGCTGAGGGACAGAAGCGCGGATGGGCTGCCATTTGTCACGCTGAGGCAGCAAAGCTGTACGGACTGAAGGTTCTTGAAGATCACATTGAGGACAATAAGCATAACTTTACCCGTTTCCTGGTAGTAAGCAATCCAAATAAGGCCGACATGCTGCGTCCGCTGACTGAGGCCAATAAGAGCAGCATAGTTTTCTCGCTACCTCACGAGGAGGGTTCGCTGAGTCATGTTCTGGCAATACTCTCGTTCTACAAGATAAATCTTACAAAGATTCAGAGTCTGCCCATCATCGGAAAAGAGTGGGAGTATCTGTTCTATGTAGACGTGATGTATAACGACTTGACACGATACCGTCAGGCAGTGGATGCGATAATACCGCTGACGAAGGATCTGAAGATTCTTGGAGAGTACAAAGACGGAAAGCAGACGAATTGAACATTGAACATTATGATACAACCAGCAGATAGATTGAGTTTAGTACAAGAGTACTACTTCAGCAAGAAACTTAAAGAGGTGGCACAAATGAATGCCGAGGGCAAGGACATTATAAGTCTGGCTATCGGTAGTCCCGATATGCCGCCATCTACTGAGACCATTAACAAACTCTGTGAGGTGGCTAAGCGTCCTGACACTCACGGATATCAGTTGACAATGGGTATTCCCGAACTGCGCGAAGCTATGGCTGGATTCTACAAACGCTGGTATGGCGTAGATGTAGACGGCAAGAGCGAAGTGCTGCCACTGATTGGTTCGAAAGAGGGTATTCTGCACGTAACGCTGGCCTTTGTGAATCCAGGCGAAGAGGTGTTGGTGCCTAATCCTGGCTACCCAACATATACATCGCTGAGCAAGATTCTTGGCGCAAAGATAGTGAACTACAACCTGCGTGAGGACAACGGATGGCAGCCCGACTTTGATGAGCTTGAGAAGATGGATCTGTCGAAGGTAAAGCTGATGTGGACCAACTATCCTAACATGCCTACAGGAGGACGTGCCCAGCGCGCTACATACGAGAGACTGGTGAAGTTTGCCAAAGACCACAACATCGTGGTGGTAAACGACAATCCATACAGTCTGATTCTGAGCGAGGAGCATCTGTCAATAATGCAGGTTCCTGGTGCAAAGGACTGCTGCATAGAGTTGAACTCAATGTCGAAGAGTCATAACATGCCAGGTTGGCGTGTGGGAATGTGTGTGGCAAACGCTCAGTTTATACAATGGATTCTTAAAGTGCAGTCGAACATTGAGAGCGGAACATTCCGTGGTATCCAGCTGGCTGCAGCAGAGGCTTACAATAATACAGACGACTGGCATCGCGAGTACAATATCAATACCTACGCACGTCGTCGTCAGTGGGCCGAGAAAATTATGGATCTTCTGGGATGCACATACGACAAGAATCAGGTTGGTATGTTCCTCTGGGGAAAGATACCTGCCGATATCAAGAACGTAGAGGATCTGACAGAGAAGATTCTGCACGAGGCTCGTGTGTTTATCACACCAGGATTCATTTTCGGCAGTAACGGTCAGCGTTACATCCGAATCTCACTCTGTGCCAAGGAGGAGAAAATACAGCAAGCTCTTGAGCGCATTGAGAAAGTTGTAAAATAGTGAAATAATAAAAATAAAAAATATAATCATGGAATTAGAATTATCTCCACTGAACTTACCAAGTGACAATGAACGTCCCTTCGTTATTGCAGGCCCTTGCTCTGCTGAGACCGAGGAACAAGTGATGACTACCGCAAAGCAGCTGGCAATGAAAGGCTGCCACAACTTCCGCGCTGGCGTGTGGAAGCCACGTACCAAGCCAGGTGGTTTTGAAGGGCATGGAGAGCCCGCTCTGGTTTGGATGGAGCAGGTGAAGAAGGAGACCAAGATGTTGGTTTCTACTGAGGTTGCTACACCAGAGCATGTTGAGCTGTCGCTGAAGCATGGCATCGATATTCTTTGGATTGGTGCGCGTACATCAGCTAACCCATTTGCAATGCAGGCTATTGCCGACTCGCTGCGGGGTGTTGACATTCCTGTATTCGTAAAGAATCCTGTGAACCCCGATCTGGAACTGTGGATTGGTGCGATGGAGCGTCTGAATCAGGCTGGTATCAAACGTTTGGGAGCAATACATCGCGGTTTCTCAAGCTACGAGCAGAAGATTTACCGTAATGCCCCAATGTGGCAGATTCCTATCGAGCTGCGTCGTCGTATACCAGAGTTGCCTATCATCAGCGATCCAAGTCACATCGGAGGTCGTCGCGAGCTGGTAGCTCCACTTTGTCAGCAGGCTATGGACCTGGGATTTGACGGACTGATTGTTGAGAGTCACTGCGATCCTGACAAGGCTTGGAGTGATGCTAAGCAGCAGGTAACTCCTGATGTTTTGGACTACATACTGAGTCTGTTGGTAATCCGTGATGAGAAGACCACTACCGAGGGTATTACACAGCTGCGTAAGCAGATTGACGAGCTTGACAATCAGCTGATGGATCTGTTGGCAAAGCGTATGCGCGTATGTCGTGAGATTGGTCAGTACAAGAAGGAGCACAATATGACTGTTCTGCAGGCAAATCGTTACAACGAGATTCTGAACAAGCGTGGTGCACAGGGGTCACTCTGTGGTATGGATCCTGAGTTCGTTGCTCACGTATTCGAGAACATCCACGAGGAGAGCGTCCGCCAGCAGATAGAGATTATTAACAAGTAATTTTTACATTGTTACATTTTCTAATTTTTACATTCTAAATGAAAATTCTAGTAATGGGAGCAGGAAAGATGGGGTCGTTCTTCATCGACCTGCTGAGTTTTGACCACGAGGTGGCTGTGTTTGAGAGAGACCCCAAACGCATGAGGTTTACTTACAACTGTCAGCGCTTCACCTCGTTCGAGGAGATTAAGGAATTCAAGCCCGAGCTGTTGATTAATGCAGTGACGCTGAAATATACTATACCTGTGTTTGAAGAGGTGATACCTTACCTGCCTAAGGAGTGTATCATCAGCGATATCGCCAGTGTAAAGACCGATCTGAAGGATTTTTACGAAAAGACTGGCATGCGCTATGTATCGACTCACCCAATGTTCGGACCAACCTTTGCCAACCTTCAGCAGTTGAGCGAGGAGAATGCCATCATCATCAGCGAGGGCGACTATATGGGCCGCATCTTCTTCAAAGACCTTTACAGCAAGCTGGGACTGAACATTTATGAGTACACCTTCGAGGAGCACGATAAGACTGTGGCTTACTCGCTTTCGATTCCATTCGTAAGCACATTCGTGTTTGCTGCTGTGATGAAGCATCAGGATGCTCCTGGTACAACATTCAAGCGCCATATGCGTATAGCAAAGGGTGTGCTGAATGAGGATGACTATCTGTTGCAGGAAATACTGTTCAACCCATACACTGGCGACCAGGTGGCACAGATTCGTACGGAGTTGAAAGAGCTGCTGGAGATAATAGACAAAAAAGATGCCGCGGGAATGAAGAGCTATCTTACAAAGATACGCAACAACGTGAAGCGGGATATAGAAATAAAGAAGTAGGTTAAAACTAGAATCGCCAGCGGCTTGGGAGTTGACGCTCGGGCCACAGATGCTTGGCATACTGATAGTGGTAGAGCTCATAGAGTTGAGTGAAACGAGTTAGACGCTCCACAAAATATTGATAATTTTTTGCTTCAGGCATTGTCCATAGCACTTCGGCCAGAGCCGACATGCGGGGCAATGCCTGATATTCTACCATACCTTCGGTAAAGATGTACTCGGTCCAGATGTTAGCCTGTCCGCCCAGAATATGCTGGCGGGCTGAAGCTGGTATGTTATCGGGAGCTGGCTCGAGGCTGTAAACCTTCTCTACATTAATAAGTCCGCTACAGCGTGAAGGCTCGTGTACTGTTTCTTCGGCCTGCTGGTAGTCAAAGTAAACGTGAGATGTTGGAGCCATCACTACATCATGTCCCAACTTTGCTGCCTTTGCACCAGGCTCCATACCTTGCCACGACATTATCATAGCATCTGCAGGAGCTCCGTCGAGAATTTCGTCCCAACCCAGTACACGGCGATGGTGGGCTGTGATGAAATCGAAAATCCGGCGAGTAAAGTAGCTTTGTTTATTTGGCAGCTTGCTGCATTTAACACAGGCATCCCACTTATCAGTGGGAGCTTCGTCGCCTCCAATATGAATTACCTCTGATGGGAATATGTCCATGATTTCTGCAAGCACACCTTCTACAAACTCGTAAACCTTTGGGTTAGCGACGCAGAGCACATCGGTATAAACACCCCAATAGTGTCCAACCTCGTATGGGCCTCCTGTGCATCCCAGTTCAGGATAACATGCCAAAGCGGCCAGCATGTGGCCTGGCATATCAATCTCGGGAACTACGGTGATGTGACGCTCGGTTGCATATCTTACTATCTCGCGAGCCTGCTGCTGAGTGTAGAATCCTCCGTGAGGTATACCATCATCGAGATCTGAATTGGTGCCAAGAGTGGTGCCCGAACGCATAGAGCCGATAGTGGTAAGTTCGGGATATTTCTTTATTTCTATGCGCCAGCCCTGATCGTCGGTAAGGTGCCAGTGGAAGGTGTTCATGTTGTGAAGCGCCAACAGGTCGATGTACTTCTTTATGAAATCGACTGAGAAGAAGTGGCGCGAGCAGTCGAGATGCATTCCTCGCCAAGAGAATCGTGGATGGTCGGCAATCTCGGCAGGAGAGAGTATCTTTGAGTCAGAAAGTGCCTTACGCAAAGTCTGGACACCATAGAACACTCCAGCTGCATCATCGCCTGTTATGGTTACACCATTCTGGTTAACACTCATGTGGTAGCCCTCCTTGTTTACGCATACGGCAGCAAGTTTAAGCTCGATGTAGCGGATGTTTTTTACTCGCTTCTGAACTATGGGCAGCTGTACGGCAGCAACATCTTTTATATACTGCTGCAGGAATTCAGCCTCTCGCTGCAGACTGGATGGTGCAAGTATCTGCACCTTACCAGTTAGGATGAAAGGTGTGCCATCCATTCGGGTGAACGATTGGGGCAGGGGAACAACCTCGTAATCTGCCGGCTCTGCAGCCGATGTAAACAACGAATAGTTAAATGCGATTAGTGCTAAAAGCACTAGTGGTTTGAAATTAAAGTTCATAATGCTATTTAGTTTTTATTTTGCAACGGACTACAGGACAAAAGGATTAATTCGCAGTAAAAAAGTCCTCAAGTCCTGTTTTCCGTTGCTAAAAATTAGAATTTATATTCCACAAATGCCTCCATCGCCTCGTAGCAAGCCAGTCCAAGATTGTCATAATGCTTGGCTGTTTCGCGGTTTCTGTCCTCAGCACGCTGCCAGAACAGGCGTTCGTCGTTGCCAAGGAATGGGGCACTTTCCATCTGACTCTGATGGCGCAGGATAGCGTTTCGCTTCTCGCGCAACTCCTCAGGGCTCATTGGCACACACATCTCGATGTCGGCAACATCCCATTCTGCCCAAGCACCGCGATACATCCATACTCTGCAGTCCTTAAGCCACTCGGCACCAGCTTTCTTTTCCTCGTCGATGGCAGCCAGTACGGCATCGGTACACTTGCGGTGTGTGCCATGAGGGTCGGCCAGGTCGGCAGCCACGTAAATCTGGTGTGGCTGAATCTCGCTAATGAGTTGCTGGATGGGGATGACATCGTTCTCGGTCATAGGCAATTTCTCAATCTTTCCACTCTCGTAGAAGGGCAGGTCGAGGAAGTGGATATGCTTGCTGTCGATGCCGCTATATTCGCAGGCCAATCGGGCTTCGCCACGACGGATAAGTCCCTTAAGGCGCAGAATCTGCTCAGTGTCTGTATCGCCCTCTTTCTTATTCTTCAGAAAGGCCTTCACTACCTGGTAGCTGTGCTTGATTACCTCGTCGCTGCCGTTTGCAAAGATGGTGTTGAAACCATTGATGAAGTGCATGAATCGGCGAACCTCCTCATCGCCCACAGCGATATTACCTGAAGTCTCGTATGCAATATGCACATCATGGTGCTGCTGCATCAGTCGGCGAATGGTTCCTCCCATTGAAATAACATCATCGTCGGGGTGAGGTGAGAATACTATAACTCGCTTTGGGTAGGGAGTTGCACGCTCCGGACGTGTAGAATCGTCTACATTCGGCTTTCCTCCTGGCCATCCGGTGATGGTATGCTGTAGTTCGTTGAATACTTCGATATTTACCAGACCAGCCTGTCCGTCGAATTGTTCTACAAGGTGTCCCAAACCGTTTTCTACATAATCTTTGGTAGAAAGTTTGAGCAATGGTTTCTGTACTTTTTCACATAGTTCGATTACCTGGCGTCTCAACTCGTGGTTGGGCATCTGGATGTTATTAGTCAGATTTAAATTCATCATGTTATAATGTAGTAAAGTATAAATTTTCGGCGAAGATACGCATTTTATGTGAAATAAAGACAAGATTTGCGAAGATTAACAATAATATTGTGTAATTTTGCACCCGATGAAACAACCAGCTATACAGAAACCGGAGGGACTTAAGGAAGTGCTGTTGCATGCCTGTTGTGCCCCATGTTCGAGTGCTATCGTGGAATGGATGATGGCAAACGGAGTTCGACCTGTAATTTATTATTTTAATCCAAATATCTGGCCCAGAGAGGAATACGAAATCAGAAAGAAGGAAAGTAAGCGTCATGCTGAGAGCTTGGGACTTACCTGGATTGATGGGGATTATGACCACGAAGAGTGGTTGCATGGAGTGTGCGGTCTTGAGGGGGAACCCGAGCGTGGTCGCCGTTGTGAACGCTGCTTTACGCTGCGCCTGATAGCCGCAGCCAAAAAGGCTCAGGAACTAAACATACAATACTTCACCACTACGCTTGCGTCATCGAGGTGGAAGAGCTTAGAGCAGATAAACCAAGCCGGCCTTATTGCCGAACAGACTATCAGCCAACACCCATCACCCGACCTGCCATCACCCAAATACTGGGCCCAGAACTGGCGCAAGGGAGGACTGTATGAACGCCGCAATCAGCTGCTTAAGGAGTATAATTTCTACAATCAGCAATATTGCGGATGCGAGTTCAGTACGCGAGATAAATCAACAGATATAAAAGAAAAATGAAAAAACGGCGGGTAAAGTTTGGGAGTATCATTTTTATTTTGTAACTTTGCGCCCTAAAAAAGTAAGGTAATATGTTTGAGAATTTAAGTGATAGACTAGAACGCTCGTTTAAGATTCTGAAAGGTGAAGGAAAAATCACCGAGATAAACGTAGCTGAGACGCTGAAAGATGTACGTCGTGCGCTGCTTGATGCAGACGTAAACTATAAAGTAGCCAAGACATTTACAGATACAGTTAAGCAGAAGGCACTTGGTATGAATGTGCTTACTGCCGTTAAGCCTAGTCAGCTGATGGTGAAGATTGTTCACGATGAGTTGGCTGAGTTGATGGGTGGTAAGGCTGCAGAGCTGAAGGTAGAGGGCCGTGCAGGTGCTCCTGCCATCATTTTGATGTCAGGTCTGCAGGGTTCAGGTAAAACCACATTCAGCGGTAAGCTGGCTAAGATGCTTAAGGAGCGTAATCACAAGAAGCCTCTGTTGGTAGCCTGCGACGTGTATCGTCCTGCAGCTATCGAGCAGCTTAAGGTAGTAGGTGAGAGTGTTGGTGTTCCTGTATACTCTGAGCCCGAAAACAAGAACGTAGTAGAAATAGCCAATCACGCGTTGCAGGAGGCAAAGTCGAAAGCAAACGACGTGGTTATCATCGATACCGCTGGTCGACTGGCTGTCGACGAGGAGATGATGAATGAGATTGAGACTCTGAAGAATGCTATCAATCCTAACGAGACTCTGTTTGTTGTTGACTCAATGACTGGTCAGGACGCTGTTAACACCGCTAAGGAGTTTAACGACCGTCTGGATTTCGATGGAGTTGTTCTTACCAAGCTTGATGGTGACACCCGAGGTGGTGCTGCACTCTCAATCCGCACAGTAGTTACAAAGCCAATCAAGTTTGTAGGTACAGGCGAGAAGATGGAGGCTATCGACGTGTTCTACCCAGAACGTATGGCCGACCGTATTCTCGGTATGGGTGATATCGTGAGCCTGGTAGAGCGTGCCCAGCAGCAGTTCGATGAGGAAGAGGCTAAGAAACTTGAGAAGAAGATTCGTAAGAACAAGTTCGACTTCGATGACTTCATGGGTCAGATACAACAGATCAAGAAGATGGGTAACATCAAGGATCTGGCAGGTATGATTCCTGGAGTAGGTAAGCAGATTAAGGATTTGGATATTGATGACGACGCGTTTAAGGGCATTGAGGCTATCATCAACTCGATGACACCAAAGGAGCGCGCCAATCCAGATATCATCAACCAGAGCCGCCGAATCCGTATTGCAAAGGGTTCTGGTACAAAGCTCGAAGAGGTGAACCGACTGATGAAGCAGTTTGACCAGACCCGTAAGATGATGAAGATGGTTACTGGTCTGAACTCTTCGAAGATGGCTCAGATGGCTGCCGCCATGAAGATGCGTGGTGGTATGCCTAAGTTCTAGTATCTTAGACAAAAGTACATAAGAACATAAATTTTTAAGCGTATGGCATTTGGAAATTGGATTAGCAACCTGATAGGCGTCTTCGAGGAAGGCCCTATGAAGGATTTGACCGAGGAAGTCGCAAAGGCTTCGGAGTCAAAGAAATCGGCCGAGGAGGTAGTTATTACCGACGAGTTCCGTAACACATTTAATGTCAATTCGCCTGTAAGGGAGAATCTGCGTAACAGTTTCCTGTTCTCGATGCTGCTTATGGCATCCCACATCATTCTGGCCGACGGCAAAGTAGAGCCCGAGGAATATGAGTTCTTGGGAAAATTCCTTCGTGAGAACTTTGGCGAGGAAGCCGAGGCAGAAGGTATGGATGTTGTGAAGAAAATCATCGCAAAACGCGCCGAGATGGAAGCACGCAAGCCCATGGCCTTCCTACAGATGGTAGGCGACTGTGGCAGTCAGATTGCTTCGGCATTGAGTGAAGACCTGCGCTACCAGATGCTGAGTATGCTGGCATTAATCGTCAAGAGCGATGCCAATGTTACCGATACAGAGGTTGAGGCGCTGAAAGAGGTGGCTATCTACATCGGACTGAAAGCAACTGATGTTGACGCACTTATGCACCTTGATGCCCAGAAAACCCAGGATGCCAAGGATGAATGGCAATGGATTAAACAAAACTAAATATATGCAACTAATTGACGGAAAAGCGACAGCAGCGGCTATCAAGGCCGAGATTGCTGAGGAGGTAAAAGAGATTGTAGCCGCAGGAGGCAAACAGCCCCATCTGGCTGCCGTATTGGTGGGCCACGATGGGGGATCGGAGACTTATGTGAAAAATAAAGTGCTGGCCTGTGAGGCTTGTGGCTTTAAGAGTACACTAATCCGCTTTGAGGATGACATCACCGAAGCTGAACTGCTGGCATGTGTTGACAAGCTGAACAAAGACGACGATGTAGATGGATTCATCGTACAGTTGCCTTTGCCAAAGCACATCGACGAGCAGAAAATCATCGAGGCTATCGACTATCGCAAGGATGTAGATGGATTCCATCCCATCAATGTAGGTCGTATGGCTATCGGACTGCCATGCTTCATCTCTGCAACACCACTCGGCATCATAACTCTGCTTAAGCGCTATGGTATTGAGACCAGTGGTAAGAAGTGCGTTATACTGGGTCGCTCAAACATTGTTGGCAAGCCAATGGCTCAGCTGATGATGCAGAAGCAGTATGGCGACGCTACAGTAACAGTATGTCACTCTCGTTCAAAGACTCTGAAAGAGGAGTGCCGTGCTGCTGACATTATTATTGCTGCTATCGGTCAGCCCGACTTTGTTACGGCTGATATGGTAAAGGATGGTGCAGTAATCGTTGACGTTGGTACAACCCGCGTTCCTGATGCTACCCGCAAGACAGGATTCCGTCTGAATGGTGACGTTAAGTTCGACGAAGTAGCTCCTAAGTGTTCTTACATCACACCTGTTCCTGGTGGAGTTGGACCTATGACCATCTGCTCGCTGATGAAGAATACACTTGCAGCTGGTAAGAAGGAGTACTATAAGTAGTGAATAGTGAATTGTGAATAGTGAATAGTGATGAGTGAAGAAGTGATGTCGGCGACGGAGTTTTATCAGCAGGGAAATGAGGCGCGTAAGCGCGGACAGTGGCACGAGGCTATAAACGCCTATATCAAAGCCATTGAACTTGACCCTGAGAGTCCTGCCGTTGAAGCCAAGAAGATGCTTGACGACATCATGGCTTTCTATTGTAAAGATATGTATAATCCATAACAAATACTGAAATGGCAAAAATGAAAGGCGCTATTGAGGTGAATACCGAGAGGTGTAAGGGATGCAGCCTCTGCATCATCGCTTGCCCTCAGAAGGTTATCGCCCTTGCCAACAAAGTTAATCTGCACGGCTACCCATACGTGGAGGCTGTCAACGAGGAGGCCTGCGTAGGCTGTGCTTCGTGTGGCATCGTCTGCCCAGATGGATGTATCACCGTGTATCGTAAAAAAGTGGAGGAATAATTATGGCAGAAGAAAAAGAAGTTGTATTGATGAAAGGCAACGAGGCTATTGCCCACGCTGCTATTCGTTGCGGATGCGACGGCTATTTCGGCTATCCTATTACTCCGCAGAGTGAAGTGATCGAGACTCTGGCTGAGCTTAAGCCTTGGGAGACTACCGGTATGCAGGTGGTTCAGGCTGAGAGCGAGCTGGCCAGTATCTACATGGTTTATGGCGCTGCCGGAGCTGGTAAGCGTGCCATGACTTCAAGTTCGTCTCCTGGTATCGCACTGATGCAGGAGGGTATCACTTACATGGCTGGTGCCGAGGTGCCGGGTGTGTTTGTTAATGTACAGCGTGGAGGCCCTGGTCTGGGTACTATCCAGCCTTCACAGGGTGACTATTTCCAGGCTACTCGTGGTGGTGGTAACGGCGACTACAAGGTTATCGTATTGGCTCCTTCTTCTGTTCAGGAGATGGCAGATTTCGTTGATCTTGCCTTCGAGCTCGCCTTCAAGTATCGCAACCCTGCAATGATTCTGAGCGATGGTGTTATCGGTCAGATGATGGAGAAGGTTGTTCTGCCTCCATTCAAGCCTCGTCGTACTGATGAGGAGGTTATTAAGCAGTGTCCTTGGGCTTCTACTGGTAAGCCAAAGAACCGTGAGCGTGTTGTTATTACATCGCTCGAGCTTAAGCCTGAGGCAATGGAGAAGCGTAACATCGCTCTGCAGGAGAAGTATGCTAAGATTCAAGAGAACGAGGTTCGTTTTGAGCAGACACTTATGGACGATGCCGAGTATGCTATAGTAGCATTCGGTAGTGCAGCCCGTATCGCAGAAAAGTCGGTAGAGATTGCTCGTGAGCAGGGTATCAAGGTTGGCTTGTTCCGTCCTATCACACTGTTCCCATTCCCAGAGAAGCAGATTGCTGAACTGTCGAAGAAGGTAAAGGGTATTCTCGTTGCAGAGATTAATGCCGGCCAGATGGTACAGGATGTTCGCCTGGCTGTTAACGGCGCTGTGCCCGTAGAGCAGTTCGGACGTCTGGGTGGTATCGTTCCCGATCCTGAGGAAATTGTTAAAGCGTTAAAAGAGAAAATTATGTAGCAACGGACAACAGGACTTAAGGATTAAGAAAAGTCGTGTTAGTCGTGTAGTCCGTTGCCAAAATTAATAGAAAATGGATAGAAATCAAATAGTTCAACCGAATGAGCAGCGAGAGCAGAGTGGAGCTCGCTCCAACTATGCCGAGTCGCAATTGAGGAAGAGCATCGCTCAACCAGAGAACATCGTCTGCAAAAAGCCGACGTTGATGAACGACAACAATATGCACTACTGCCCAGGCTGTAGCCATGGTGTGGTACATAAGTTGGTTGCCGAGGTCATCGAGGAGATGGGTATGGCAGATAAGGCTGTAGGTGTTTCGCCTGTAGGCTGTGCCGTGTTTGCCTACAACTATATAGATATTGACTGGCAGGAGGCTGCCCACGGTCGTGCTCCCGCACTGGCCACAGGTATCAAGCGCACTTGGCCCGATCGCCTGGTGTTCACCTATCAGGGTGATGGCGACCTTGCTTGTATCGGTACTTGTGAGACCATTCACGCCCTGAACCGTGGAGAGAACATCGTTATCATCTTCGTTAACAATGCTATTTACGGTATGACAGGTGGTCAGATGGCTCCTACAACACTTATTGGTCAGAAGACTTCTACATGTCCTTATGGACGTGATCCAGAGATTCATGGTTATCCTCTTAAGATGGCTGATATCGCAGCTCAGCTGGAAGGAACCTGCTACGTTACTCGTCAGAGTGTTGAGAGTGTAGCCTCTATCCTTAAGGCAAAGAAGGCTCTGCGTAAGGCTTTCGAGGCTTCGATGGCTGGCAAGGGTTCAAGTCTTGTAGAGTTTGTTTCTACATGTAATAGCGGTTGGAAGCTTACTCCTGCCAAGGCTAATGAATGGATGAAGGAGAATATGTTCCCCTTCTATCCAAAGGGAGACCTCAAGGACACAACAGGTGAGAAGTGAATAGTGAATAGTGAAAAGTGAATAGTTATGAAAAAAGAAATAATTATTTCTGGTTTCGGAGGTCAGGGCGTACTCTCAATGGGTAAGATTCTGGCTTATAGCGGACTGATGGAGGATAAAGAGGTTACTTGGATGCCTGCCTATGGTCCTGAGCAGCGTGGCGGTACTGCCAACGTTACAGTTATCGTTAGCGACGAGCGTATCTCTTCGCCTATCCTTAGCAAGTACGATATCGCAGTAGTGCTGAACCAGCCTTCACTCGAGAAGTTCGAGCCAAAGATCAAACCTGGTGGAATCCTTATCTACGATGGCTTTGGTATTATCAATAAGCCAACCCGTAAGGATATTACCGTTTACGAGATCAACGCCATGGACAAGGCTGCCGAGATGAAGAACGGTAAGGTGTTCAACATGATTGTTCTGGGTGGATTGCTCAAGGTTGCTCCTGTTGTTAGCGACAAGGGTGTTGAGAAGGCTTTGTTTAAAACACTGCCTGAGCGTCATCACGGATTGATTCCTCTGAATATGGAGGCGCTGAAAGAAGGTGCCAAGATTATTGAAGAGATCAAATAAATCCAATAAATATAAAATAGAGGGCAAGCACATTAAAAACTGCTTGCCCTTCTTTTCAAACACAATAAATAAACTTAAAAAACGTGATGAAGACTAGTAAATTGTTTTTGGCTGCTGGGCTCCTTATGGCGGGGCTTAGTTCGCATGCCGAAGAGGGACCGCTATGGATGCGGTACACTGCCATCTCACCTGATGGCAAAACCATAGCCTTTTCGTATAAAGGTGATGTTTATACAGTAGCTGCTACAGGAGGTAAGGCTCGACAACTAACCACCAATGCTGCCTATGATGCTTGTCCGGTATGGAGCCCTGATGGCACCAAGCTGGCTTTCGCGTCGAGTCGCGAGGGTAGCATGGATGTTTATGTGATGGATGCTCACGGCAGCGAGCCTGTACGTCTTACAACTAACAGCACTAACGAGATGCCTATGGTGTGGAAAGACAACGAGCATGTACTGTTCTCGGCATCGTGGATGCCATCGGCTCAGTCTATTCTCTTCCCAGGCGATAATCAGGTGTACGAGGTGAGCATCAAGGGCGGACGCCCACGAATGTTCTCAACTCTGCCTATGGAGGATATCAGCTTTGCCAAGGATGGTCGTATGTTGTATCACGACTATAAAGGCTACGAGGATCCCTTCCGCAAGCATCATCAGAGTCCTATATGTCGCGACATCTGGATGGTGCAGGATGGACACTATACACGCTTGACTGATTTTAAGGGCGAGGACCGTACACCACGCTGGGCCGACGACAACTCGTATTATTATACCAGCGAGGAAGATGGTACCTTCAACGTGTATCGCCGCAATATCGATGGTTCGGGCAAAAAGCAGCTCTCGCACCACAAGATGAATCCCGTACGCTATCTGTCTGTAAGCAATGAGGGAACGCTCTGCTACAGCCAGAATGGCGAGATATATACTCTGAAGGAGGGCTCTGAGCCACAGAAGGTAAATGTTAGTATTACGGCCGATCGACAGGACAAGGATCTGATACGCCAGCTCCGCTCGAGCGGTGTGACAGAAATAAGTCTCTCGCCTGATGCCAAAGAGGTGGCTTTCATTCTGCGTGGTGACATCTTCGTAACTTCGGTGGAGTATAAAACAACTAAGCAGATTACCAACACCCCACAGCAGGAGCGCAGTGTGGACTTCGCCCCCGACGGACGCAGTCTGGTGTACTGCGCAGAGCGTGGTGGCGTATGGCAGATATATCAGACCAAACTGAAGAATAAGAACGAGAAACTCTTTACTTACGCTACCGCCCTGGATGAGGAGCGACTGACACAGAGTAACGAGACATCGCTGCAACCACAGTACAGTCCTGATGGCAAGGAGGTGGCTTACTTCAAGAACCGCTCGGAGCTCTGCGTTATTAACCTGAAGACAGGACGGGAGCGCACCGTGCTTGATGGTAAGTACAACTTCTCTTACCGTGATGGCGACCTATGGTTTGAGTGGAGTCCTGACAGCAAGTGGCTGTTGGCCAGCTATATAGGTACTGGTGGATGGAACAGCAGCGACATTGCCTTGATAAATGCCAGCGGCAACGGCGAGGTACACAATCTTACCGAGAGTGGCTACAACGAGGGTTCGGCCCGTTGGGTGCTTGGTGGCAAGGCCATGCTTTTTGAAAGCGACCGTGCCGGATATCGCAGTCACGGCAGCTGGGGCGCCGAGAGCGACTACTATGTGATGTTCTTCGATGTGGATGCTTACGATCGCTTTACTATGAGTAAGGAGGATAAGGAGATTCTGGAAGAGGCCGAGAAGGATGCAAAGAAAGACGAGAAAAAGGACGATAAGGATGCTAAGAAGAAAGACAGTAAGAAAAAGAATGCCGAGAAACCCAAGGCAGAGAAGTTGTTGACATTCGACTTGGAGAATTGTCGCGATCGCATTGTGCGCGTAACAGATAACTCGGCTCACATGGGCGATGCCGTATTGAAGGGCGACACACTCTATTATCAGGCTGCTTTCGAAGGTGGCTTGGACCTGTGGGTTCACTATCTGCGTGAGGATAAGACCGAGTTGCTGATGAAGGGTGTTGGCGGCGGCAGAATGTTTGCCGACAAGAAGTTCAACAACCTGTTCCTGGCTTCAAGAGGCGGCATCAAGAAACTGGATCTGGGCAAGAAATCTACCAAGAATGTTGATTTCGAGACAGTGTTCAATTATCGTCCATACGAGGAGCGTGAATATCTGTTCGACCACATCTGGCGTCAGGTAAAGGATAAGTTCTATGTAGAGAATTTGCACCAGGTTGACTGGGAAGGCTATCGCGACAACTACCGCCGATTCCTGCCTTATATCAATAACGAGTACGACTTCAAGGATATGCTGAGCGAGATGCTGGGCGAACTGAATGCATCGCACACTGGTGCCAGATATTATCCAAACGGTGCATCATTAAGCACAGCTTCATTGGGTGTGTTTATCGACCAGAACTATCAGGGCGATGGACTTCGAATTGAGGAGGTTATCAAGCGTTCGCCATTGGCTCAGAAGAAGACTGGCGTAGTGGCAGGATGCGTGATTGAGGCTATCGACGGTGTAGCTATCAAGGCTAACGACGATTACTTCCCATTGCTGGATGGTAAGGCTGGTAAGCGTGTACGACTGACCATAATGAATCCTACAACCGGTAAGCGTAATGACATGACTATCAAGGCTATAGGTCGTAGCACCCTGAATGAGTTGCTGTATAAGCGTTGGGTTGATCGTCAGCGCGAAATGACTGACAGTCTCTCAGGTGGCAAACTGGCCTATGTTCACGTAAAGGCTATGGACAGCCCAAGTTTCCGTACAGTTTACCGTGAACTGCTTAGCGACAAGAACCGCAATCGTGTGGCTGCTGTGGTTGATGAACGTCATAACGGTGGCGGCTGGTTGCACGATGACTTGTGCACACTTTTGAGCGGTAAGAAGTATCAGGAGTTTGTGCCTCATGGCAAGTATGTAGGTTCAGATCCATATAACAAGTGGGTAAAGCCATCGTGCGTGCTGATGTGTGAAGACGATTATAGTAACGGACATGGATTCCCTTGGGTATATAAGGAACTGAAGATAGGTAAGCTGATAGGTACACCAGTAGCGGGTACTATGACTGCTGTTTGGTGGGAGACCCTGCAGAATGGTATGGTGTTTGGTATTCCTCAGGTGGGCTGTCGCGATATGCGTGGCGTGTTCGGTGAGAACACAACTCTCTATCCTGATATAGAGGTATATAATACCCCCGAGGACTATATCAATGGTCGCGACCGTCAGCTGGAGCGTGCTGTAGAGGAGATGCTTCGCTAAAAATACTTGGTGATGCGGGCATTGTCGAAGTTGTTCATCTCGTTCATCATGCGAACAGCAGAATCAACAATCGGGAATGCACAGAGTGCTCCAGTGCCTTCGCCTAATCGTAGTCCAAGATTAAGCAAGGCATTTGCACCCATCGCATCGAGCATGCGCTTGTGTCCGATCTCATCACCACAGTGAGTAAAAATCATATAATCCTTTGCAGCTGGATATAGCTGAATAGCTGCCAGTGCGCAGGCTGTCATTATAAAGCCGTCGACGAGTATCACCAGATGCTTTTCGGCGGCTTTCAGCATGGCGCCTATGGCGGCTATCATTTCGAAGCCACCGAAGTGTCGGATATGGGTGATGGGTGTTGGGTGATGGGTGGTGGCTTGATAGTTTGCTAATGCATTTGAAAGAACCTCGTATTTGTGGTGGATGCCTGGGGTATCGAGACCTGCGCCAGCTCCGATGCAGTCTTTCAAGGGAATGCCTGTAAACAAGTGCATCCAGATGCTTGAGGGCGAAGTGTTGGCGATACCCATTTCGCCAATGCTGAGTATGCGGCAACCTTCAGCTATGCAGTCATCAACTAAGTCGCAACCTATCTGGATGGCTTGGTCGAACTCTTTCTCACTCATAGCAGGCTCATAGAGAAAATTCTTTGTGCCACGTGCTATCTTGCGATGGATTATGCCTTCAATATTGGATAGGTCATAATCTACACCTACATCCACTATTCTTAACTTGAACCCATGCTGGCGGCAGAACATGTTAACTCCACCGCCGCCATGGGTAAAGTTTATCATCTGTTGCCATGTCACCTCGCGTGGAGAAACGCTTACACCTTCGCGCTCTATACCATGATCGCCACCAAGAAGCAGGTGGCAAGGGTGGGCGAGACTCGGCTCCAATGTTTGCTGGATAAGGCATATCTGCATCGCCAGTTCCTCCAATCGGCCTAACGAGCCCTTGGGCTTATTCAGATTATCTATCTTATGCAGTATCGCTGTTTGTAATGACTTTTCTGTAGACTTAATATTGAATTGTATCATTTGTCTTGAACTCCTTGAACTCCTTGTCTCCTTGTCTCCTTAACCATTACAGGTATTCCACTTACCATCAGGATAACTTCGTCGGCCTTCTGGGCGATGTATTGGTTCATCCAACCTTGAAGGTCGGTAAACTTGCGTTGCAGTTGGTTGGTACTGACACCGCCAAGTCCTATCTCGTTAGTTACGAAGATGAATGTGGCATCATACTTGGTAAATGCATCAAACTCCTTCTTTGCTTTTTCCAAATAATGTTCAATGTTCCATGTTCCATGTTCAATGGAAATAATGTTAGTGAGCCAAAGTGTGATACAGTCGATAACTACTACACGACCTGTAACATCGTGGTTACTAATGTTTATCTCTTCTTCGATATTTGTCCATTGTGGGCCGCGACGTTCTTGGTGTTTTTGAACTCTTTTACGAAACTCATCATCCCAGATATGAGCTGTAGCGAGATAAACTGGATTATCGCTAAGTGAGAGAGCCAACTCTTCGGCCTTAGTGCTCTTGCCAGAGCGTTGTCCGCCTGTGATAAGTATAATCTTTTTCATTGTGTGCAAACTACTAAATAAACGGTAAGTTCAACCAACAGGCATACTGCTCCGCAGCAATCGCCTGTGTATCCGTGAATCTTGCGCCAGATAAGCAGATAGAGAAAATACATAACGAGAGCGGGGATGAAGATTATCAGATCCCAACGCATGCCAGTATACCAAATATATGCAGCCATTGGCAGTAGACCTTGGATGGCTAATCCCACGCCAGCTTGCCAACTTATTTTGCGATAAACGGTTTTGTTTTTTGCTTCTTCTTCGCTTCTGGCGTAAGGCATCATCGTAATGAGTTGCGATGTTACCATCTTTGAGTATGGGTCGGCTGCCAGAATGGTGAGTGCAGCCAGCTCTGGTGTCATCGATAGTAGGACAGTTGCCAATAGCAATTCGTAGAATATCAGTCCTATAACACCATATGTGCCGATATGCGAATCCTTCATGATGGCAAGTATGCGTTCGCGATTGCTACCACCACCTCCGAATCCGTCGAGGAAGTCGGCAAGTCCGTCTTCGTGCAGAGCTCCTGTTACCAGCAGTCTTACTACTATCGCCAACAAAACAGCAATAGGATAAGGCAGATACCAACTGCCGAAATACAGCGTTGCAGCCATCGCTCCACCTGTTATCCATCCAGCCAAAGGCCAGTGTTCTACTACCGTCTGATAGCACTCCTTAGGCGGTTGATGGAGTCGCCAGAAGGGCAGTCGAGTAAAGAATATCAGTGCCGCCCATATTCTGTCGTACCAGTGGGTCTGATCTATATCTATCTGCATAAACTTAGTTTTTTGTTGGCAAAGATACGTTATTTTTCCGTATGAACAAAGAAATAACAAATTAATATTGTACCTTTGCACTTATGATTAGTCCGATTTCATTGATAATAGGCTGGCTATTGGATTTTGTTTTTGGTGATCCTGAAAGATTGCCACATCCCATTGTGTGGTTCGGTAAGATGATTGCCTTTGGCGAGAAACGGCTGAATAGTGGCGGCCATCGCAAGCTGAAAGGGGGCTTGATGGCGGTGGCGTTGATTGCTTTGGTGTTTGGCATCAGCTGGCTGGTGCGATGGTGGCTGATGGGCGTGTCGATGTGGGTGGTTTTCGTTTTCGATGCCATTGTGGTTTTCTACTGCTTGGCAGGAACCACTCTTATAAAAGAGGTGCGCGACGTGTTCCTGGCATTGGACCGCTCGTTAGACGAGGGTAGGGCGCAAGTGGCGCGCATCGTAGGACGTGATACGTCAGAACTATCGGCACAAGAGGTTCGTACTGCAGCCCTCGAAACGCTTGCTGAGAACCTGAGCGACGGAGTGATAGCCCCTCTGTTCTGGTTGGCTATTCTGGGAACTCCAGGTATGCTGGCATATAAGATGGTGAACACACTCGACTCGATGATAGGCTATCATACCGAGCGTTATCTGCAGTTTGGCTGTTGGGCAGCTCATATCGACGATGTGGCTAATTATATACCAGCACGCTTAACAGCGTTGCTGATGGTTGTTGGGAGTTGGGTGTTAGGTGTTGGTGGTATCAACCATCACCCATCACCTATCACCTATCACCTCCGTTTCGTTCATCGAAACGGAAAAAATCACGCCTCGCCCAACAGCGGCTACCCAGAGGCAGCTTTGGCAGGAATTCTCAATTGTCGATTCGGTGGTCCGCATAAGTATTTTGGCGAAGTCTTCGATAAACCCTATATCGGCGAGAACGACCGAGAACTCACCACGGCGGATATGAAAACAGCCATCCGAGTGAATCGAATGGCTGAAATCTTGATGATTGCCTTGCTGTTGGCCGAAAGTATTATTTGTCACTAGCAAGTCCCTCGTAGTTGGTGATGGCCTGGCGCCACTCGTCAGGAAGAGGAATGGTTTGATGGTGTTCCAAATCGTATAGTACCATGATCGATGTGCAATGGCTTTTGACTTCTTGCGTATCGGTATCTATGATATCCTGTTCAAGATGGAAACTCTTGTTTCCTATCTTGGTTATACGAGTACGTCCGGCAATATGGTTATTGCCTTTAATCTGAGAAATAAAATCAGCCTCAATCTTCACAACTACAATAGCCTGCCGTTCCCAATCCACATCCTTGCACACGGTGGCGATATAGTCTGTTTTTGCAGTGTCGTAGAACTGAAAATAGATCGTATTATTGACATGACCGAACTTGTCTACATCGTTAAATCTTATCTGTAATGGTACGATGTGTCTATACCCATTATTTGTTTCTTCTGCCATCTTTTTACCCAAGTCTTAATCAGTTGGCTGCAAAGGTAAGCATTTTAAATGGATATATCGACAATCTCATCCTCTAAAAAACAAATTAACTTTTAAAAATTGACATAAGTCTAAAAATTCTTCAATACAGCAGCCCTACCACCCAGAAATCAAGAAGTCGCCCTGTGTCTTACATAATTAAACTTATTGTAATAACCAAATTTTTAGCCAAAAAGGTTAATATAATAAGCGATATTTGATAAATATAGGTTATTCTGATAATCTTTTTTAGAAAAATCCTGCATCCCTCCATCTGTAAACTTAATGGTTTCCTTTTTAGTCATGGTACTTAATTTTTAAAGGTTAAAATACTACTTTTTTTTATTAAAAAGAACAACGAAAGAAAAAAATACGTATATTTGTACCGATTTTAGATATATAACAACCTTTTGACAAACAATAATTTAAAACCGTAATTATGAAAAAGATCATGAATTGGGTGCTGGCCGCCACCCTCGTTTGCGGCGCAAGTGTGTTCACATCGTGTAATACCGATGTTGTTGATAATCCCACTCAGCCCGATCTCAACATTTCTGAGAAGATTATCGGAAAGTGGATGGTCGAAGAATTAGATGGCCAACCATGTCCCACCAACCTGAAGGCAGTCATCACATTCTTGTCGCCTACAAAGGCGTACGGTAGTCTTTCAGATTTCTATAGCGACTCTTGGAACAATCATGCAAAAGCCGACGTCGTCATCGATGGCATCAATGTTACGCTCACTGCAATCGAAAATGAGCATATCAAACATATCACGGTGTCGCAGATTTTCTCTATTACCGACAATGACATGTTTTTGAAATCTGATTGGAAAGCCTATTTAGATGGCGAAATGGTTATTAATGAGGTATACGACAAAGAGCACTATATCCGCATAGAAAACGACTTTGAGAATGACATCATTGGCACATGGGAAGGCAAGGTTACCAGTTCGGAAGACGAGCACACTGACGGCCAACTGCACCGCTGGGAGTACAAAGCCGACGGAACCTACGTTTATTATAATAAGGTAGGCGATGAGTGGGTAAATAGCAACGATGTGCTTGCCGAGTACTTCGTAGATGGCATTCTGCTCTGCACCCGCTGGAAACAGACTGCCGACAGCGACGAACTGCGCGAGTGGTGGGAGATAGAGAGTATAAAGGACGGCGTTATGAAGTGGACGGCCTTGCGCATGCGCGACGACGGCACCACCTACACCGCTACCTTCGAAATGACGAAAGTTACAGAATAATCAAACGAATAAAGAAAAGAGCCACCTTCGGGGTGGTTCTTTCCTTTTTCTACATGCCCATGCAGCTTGTTGCTCCGAGGGCTGTAACAATCGCCGTTGCGATACTTGCAATCATCTGTACGATGAATTTAATAGTTTCTCTCTTTGTCATGGTATTAATTTTTAAATTTTATCATTTTTATAATTTTTACATTGTGCAAAGGGTAGGGGCTTAGCCCCTGACCCTTAGCGCTTAATCTCCCTCGCCTGGAACGTCACCTGATGGCTGGGTCTGGCCGCCGCTTGATGGCTGATCATTCTCGGGATCCTCGATGTCACCGCTGTCGGTGCTGGTAACTCGTTTCACCTCCTTGCCATCGCGGTCGTAGCAGGTAATCTGGATGGCGGTACCTGCAAGTTCGTCCTTCAGCTCAACGGCTGGTGTGAAGATGATTCGGCGACTGGTAATGAGGCCTGCCTTCACCTCGTCTACCTTCTCCACACTCTTGGCGCGCAGTCCGAATCGCATGGTGCCCAGTCCTGGCAGCGCTACCGAGTGGCCTTCGGTGGCCCACGCCTTGATAACCTCACCTGCAGCATCCCAGCATGCCTGCATGATACCTTTACTTACTCCGCTGCGAAGGGCAGCCTCCTTAATCACCTTCTCCTGACTGAGTGATGTGTACAACTCGGGCATCATGATGTAGCGATACTTACCTTCGTACTTGCCGATTTTAATCAGCTGTTCAGTTGCTTTTACTTTAAGTGCCATAAATAATACTTTTTTTTAAGGGTTAAACATAAAATTTTTGCTGTCTAACTAGGGAGATTTTTTTCTCTAACTAGGGAGTTATTTTTCTCCTTTGTTTTGACATTACAAAGGTACAACAATCGCCGCCACCGTTTGGGCGATGGCGGGCGATGCCGTGCGATGGCGGAACATTATTTCAAAGAAAAATTAAGGTTCGCCTAGTTGTTCTACTATAGCCTTTACCTGTCTTGGCGTAAAAGCCTTGCTGGTGGTGCTGTATCCTGTGTCTTGAAGTTGTTCCCAAAGCGTGGTGCAGCGGTTTATCCAACTCATAAGGTGGTTAACTGCCGTGCGCGGATTGCTGTTAGGGAAGTAGCACAGCGCCAACTCCTTCTTGGTATAGGCCCTAATGATAAAATCTTTTTCCATTCTATTTTTTACATTTTTAATTATTTAAATTTTTAAATTTTTACATTGTACATAGTACTCACCAAAGTCCTTGCAGCCTGCTGGCAGTTGGTGATGCTCCAGGCTGGGCAATACCTCTTTCAGTTGCATAAAGAGTCGCTCCCCGGGCTCATCGCGGTCAGGAAACATGTGGAATGTATACATATCGGATAGCGATAACAGCAGTTCCTTATCCTTCTTGCTAAGCAGCGTGGCCGACGGGATGGCGATGGCCTTCCGGCCTGCCGAGAGCATCGCCCAGCAGTCGCTACATCCCTCGGTTATCCACAATGCCTCGCCTGGAAGTATCAAGTTCAGTATTGGCAAATTATAGATGCCGCACTCGGAGCCTTGCGGAAAACGGAAGCGGGGTAGGGAGCCCCTTACAAGGTTGCGGTTCTGAACGCCAACCAGTAGGCCTTGGCGGTTGTAGTAGGGTATCTGCAACCACGGCGTGCCCTGCTTGTCGCGCCACGATGCAAGCCTGCACCACGTGGCCACTCTCTGGCTGATACCACGCTCATCGAACAGAAACTTTTGTGCCTCTTGCGATAGCCACGGATGCTCAAAGTATCGATTGTATCTGCTGGCGTCGAAGGGGTTAATGTTTACATTATTACATTTTTCAATTTTCACATTTTCCGTTAGGATCATGTTGTGTTCGTCGGCCAACCAGCGGCAGGCATCAAGAAAGTCCTTGTTCAGGTAACGCATCACCAGGTCGATAGGGCCGCTACCCGAGGCTCCGCACACAAAGCAACGATACGTGTTGCGCTTAACGCTGAACGACATCGAGGCGTGATGATCCTGATGGAACGGACACAGGCACTTGTGGTGGCTAACTGTGAGTCCGAGTCGCTCTGCGACCCCCTCAATAGGCAGGTCGCGGAGCTTTTGAAGTTCAATCTTATCCATTCAGATACTCTTTTGTCTTGGTGTAAAGTCCTGTCTCAGCATCGTAGGTAATGAACTTGCGGAACACCCATTTGCGCAGCTGTGGGCCGGTTCCCTCCTTACTCTTTTCGAGGTTGGTGCGGAGCGCTTCAAGCTGAGCCTCGTTAAAGGTGTTCGGCAGGCTGTCTAACATGTTCTTCGGACCGCGGCGCTGTGTCTCGCTCATCTGGTAGGTGTCCTTTCCAAGCATGTCGGCAAATACTGCCATTTTACTCCACATGTCGTGATATACAAGCCATTCTACGAGCTCGCCCATAGACTTAGTCCACACCTGATTGTTGAGTACCCACATGATGCAGCCTGCTTTCCAGCCCGACACGAGCGCACGGTGTGATATCTCAAACAGCAGGTCGTCGTCGGCAAGGTCGGCCAGTGTAGCCATGTCTTCGGCCAGCCTGTCGATAAGCTTATTCAGCTGTCGGATGATGTAGCGCCCCTTGCAGATGTCGAGTCGCATTATATACTCGTCAAGCTTCTGGTAGAACTCGTCGGTGTATCGGCCCTGTCGCGGAATCCTGCCCTTGCGCTCGCCTCGCTGCTTATACGAGAAGACCATTCGGCCGAATGTACCGTTAGTCAATTCGTACTTATAGAACTTGCGAGTAGAGTCGGGGTTCGATGCTATTGTTATGCAGGCTCTGATGGTGGGGTTACCTGTAATACCATCTGAGGTAGCGCGCAAGGCACCGGCTTTGTCGCGGTCGTAGACGTTACGAAGCAACACCGACACATGTTTATGGCTGCCGCATAGTTGGTCGGCCATCTCCACTTCTGGAAGATTGAAGTACTGCGTTCTGCCGCCCTGTGCCTCAAGTGCCATCGCATTCTTTAGGAAGGCTGGCTTGGTAGTATCCGATGGCGGAAACCAGTAGCCCACCTGTGGCTCTTCGGGTTTATCCTTGTTGGCACCCTTGGCGTTCTTCTGTTTCTGCCATGCCATATACTTCTTTTCTTCCTCCTCGTCGTGTTTAGTGAAATCGCGACAGATGGCTTTTGCAAGTGTCGTTAATTGCCCCTTATTATCGCCAGAATGGGCCACAAGATTGGCCATCATGCCCGTTGGCTCCTTCCAACTATAGTCGGGGTACTGAAATTCTGTGCCGCTGATATGTGCGCCAAAGATGGGGAAAAACATCGGAACCAAGGGTTCGTGCATGTCTTTTGATGCCTGCGAGAGCAGGAGTTTAATACATTCTGTGCCTTTTCCAAGGTTTGGCATCGCAGGCGCAGATGGTTTTGAAATGTCGTATCTCATTGATTTTCTGCTTTTTAAATGAATTAATAATTGTCCGAGCGTTCCAGTTCCAGTTGTTCCAGTTTATTTCAGGATGTTCTTATATCCTCTTATTATTATATATAACTATCTATATATCAATTAGTTATGTTATTTATATAAGGGTATTTGACCCTCGGAAATTAATTGGAACATTTGGAACTGGAACACAAGGGTTGTGATTACCAGCCTATTTCTCTATCAGGCCCTCGAGTCCCCAGAGCAGTTCGTTAGCCACGCCGACGGCATATACTTCTGCGTTGAAATCCGTCCAATTCTTTATTGGTTTGAAGTTAGGTCGCAGCGAGCCATCATCCCTACGGGTAATGGTGATGTACTTGCCACTGAACACTTTAGGATTGCGCTTCTTAGTCCAAGGCAGAGTCTCTACAAAAGTAAAGTGCTCATCATAACGAAACTCCTCACATTCCACATCGCGCCGCAGCATACCCTGATAATCCTTTCCTGCCTTCATAACACGATCGTTCTGGAGAACGGTTTTCAAATAACAACACAGAGTAGTGTTCTTGTAGCAACCTTTGCGGTTGACTTTTTTGTTCTTATCTTCCATTGTTATATTTATTAAGGAAGTGAACATCTGATGGCGTTTCCAGTCCTATGGCCAGATGATTACCGAGACTGGCGGGAGCCACGCTTACGGCTTTGTTCCCTTAGAATTCCGGCTGCAAAGGTATGGCAATAATTTATTGCACAAATAATTGTGAAAATGATTTTCTGATTGTGAAAATAAAAACAAATAAATGAAAATGATTATTTAGGAATCGTGAAAATGTGAAAATAAAAAAGGTAGTAAAAACATGTTTACTACCTTGATATTAAGGGTGATTTCTTAGAGCTGTGTTCCAATTTTGTTCTGTAGCTCTATATAGTTTTGCTGCATGTAGTACACACCATAACGGACGTCCTTTCGACCTTTCAGATATTTTTTTCTGCTTTACCCATTGATAAACGATATTACTGATGCTCATATCTGCTTTTCCGTTAATCATATCAAGGAACTCTATAGCTGCATCCGCAGAGTCTTTAAAGATAGGCTTTAGCATTTCGATAATCATTTCCTTCATTTCCTTTTGCAGATTTTCATTTGGCTCTATAGGCATTACATCTAAATTATTACAATTCTTCATCTGTTCTATTTCTGCATGGAGTTTTGTATTTTCTGCCTCTAGCTCCTCAACACGTTGTTTATAAAAATCTGTCTTATCTTCAGTTTCTATTAAAGCTGAATTATCTTCTGGATTGAATTGTTTGTGTATTTCGTTGTCAATAATACTAAGCATTGCATCCACCAGCTTAGGTTGATCGTTACAACTTGACAAATAAAAACCATGGGAAGCCTGTCTCATCATATCTACCAAGTTATGTTTTTCTTCTTCGGTATAACCATATGCCTTTACTATGTCTCTTACACTACGCTCTTCCAGATAATTGGTAAATTTTACCCAGTTAAAATTCAAATCAGACATAACGTCGTGGATTGTTTCCTTGTCAATTACTCTTGGTGCAAATGTGCTGTTGGGTATGGTGGGGGTAATAAATGGATCCTTATTAATATGCTCATACAACTCGTTGAATATTGGATTGAATTCTCCACCATCTATCATTAACCAAATCAAATGACTCCTTGTTTTGCCCTTATTACTCAACAGAGGATCTGGCTCTTCCAATCGGCTAAGTAACAAACCAACCATCGATAATGTTAGAATCTGAAAATCTTCAGACTTATAATTCCATTGCGGAATTGCGATGCGTTTATAATCTTCGATACGCCATCTTGGGTCTACTTCCAACATAATCATTGTACAAATATAGAAAGCAGTATTCAAACACCAGAGGGCTCGTTCCTCAGAATTAATGAAATCAAGTCTTAGCATTACATCGGCAAGAGGTCGTGTAATGCTCTCAGTTTCATATGCGCCAAATTCTTCCAAGGATCGGCGCTCGCGATATATAAGTGAACGTGGTACTTTTGTATGATTCATATTAACCTATTACAATCTTTTTAAAATAGCATACAAAGGTACTATTTTTATTTGAATTATCTATCATACTGAACGATATTTTTTACACACTTTTTTATATTCATTATTTTTATTGATTTTTAGTGAGAAAAATGATAGTTTTTCGTCTGAAAACGCTTGTTTTTCCCATATTTTTAGTACCTTTGCACTATAAACGGATAATCAACAAATGAACGACGATATAGCAGAAGAATCATTTATGGGATGCTCGTTGGCATCTCATTATAAGAAACAACGTACTGACGAAGAATACTTCGTTGAAAGCAAAAGGTATAGGGCAGAAGTATTGAAAATCGCAGATGAACTAAAAGAAAATCCTCTGCGCTTTACAATAACAAATGTTATCACGATGGATGTTGAAATCACAAAGTCCGATCTTAAAACTATTGTAGGCAAGAATACACAAGATAATTGTTTCAACGCATTCAAAAACAAGTTAGCTCAGGACATCAAAGGTTTTATTGAAAAGTCGACATACGAAGGTTGGCGAGAAGTTATACCAGGCAAACATCCAGAAACAGCTTATTTTGCATACTTCAGTAGGGAACTTGGCGGTAAAGCATATCTCTGTATTCGTAAAATTAGAAATACAGGATTGTTCAAGCCATATGCCATAATCGATCAAAATACTTTTGATGCCGAGATTCAAAATCTTAGGAAATAAAAAAACCGCTGAACTGATTTGCTAACCCGATTACGGTGCTACTCTTTCATTTCAGCGGGAGGAAATCGTTTCCTTTCATGCTGCAAAGGTAAGAAGTATTTCAATAAGTTCCAAATATTTTGGGACTTTTTTTATGTTTTTACCCAATTTCCGCTTGTAAATCCAAAACTTTTCGTACCTTTGCCGATGGTTCGGGGAGAAATCCGGACTAATTAGAAAGCATTAGCTATTATTTCGCGTTGAACCAAAATGCCCAGGAAACAGTTTGGAAATAAAAACGCTTTGAAGTAATAGAGATGGTGGGGTGCAGGAATAGTGCATCCTCATGTCGGTTATATAGTAATGTTTTCGCGCCTATAGGCGTGATGCATTCTGTTAAACCGACTGGGGTTTCCTTTCCTGGGCATGCCTCATAGTTCAACGCAAAAGAAGCATCACGCTTTTTTTTTGCGCCAGCGATTGATAGTCGATGCAAGTGAACTAAAAACTATCAATTGTCTATGGCAAAGAAAGCTAAAGTTGTAAAAGAGAAGTCTATTGAAGACCGTATATGGGATAGCGCGAATAAACTTCGTGGTAATCTGACTGCATCTGAATATCAGAATGTGGTGCTGGGTCTTGTATTTCTGAAATATATTAGCGACTGTTTCGATAAGCGTTACAACGAACTTGTTGAAGAGGGCGACGGCTTCGAGGAAGATCGCGACGAATACACCGCAGAGCATGTGTTCTGGGTGCCTCAGGATGCTCGTTGGAATGTCATCGCCAGCAAGGCGCATTCACCTGAGATTGGCCAGGTAATTGATCATGCCCTCGAAGAGATTGGAAAAGAGAATCCACGTTTGAAGAAGGTGCTGCCCAACAACTATTCTCGACCCGAGATTGATAAGATACGCTTGGGTGAGGTGGTTGAAATCTTCGATAACATGGATATGCATGCACAAGGAGAAGGCATCGACCTCTTTGGTCGTGTGTATGAATACTGCTTGCAGAACTTTGCCGCTGAAACTCAATCTTCAGGAGGTGAGTTCTATACACCATCCTGCATTGTCCGTACTATAGTCGAAGTGCTTCAGCCATTTGAAGGTCGCGTTTATGACCCAGCCTGTGGTTCAGGTGGTATGTTTGTGCAGAGCGCCAAGTTCATTCAGCAGCATCAAGGCAACCTCCGTAATGTAACTATCTATGGTCAGGAGTTCAACGCAAACACATGGAAGATGGCGCACATGAACCTTGCCATCCGTGGCATAGAGGCAGACCTTGGCGATAGTTGGGGCGACAGTTTTGGTGATGATAAGCACGCCACGAAGAAGTTTGACTTCATCATGGCAAATCCTCCCTTCAACATGAAAGATTGGGGTGCAAGCCGTCTGGCAGATGATGTCCGTTGGAAATATGGAGTACCTCCAGAAAACAATGCCAACTACGCTTGGATTCAGCACATGGTGCATCATCTTTCTCCAACAGGTCGAATTGGACTTGTTCTTGCCAATGGTTCTTTGACTACAAATACTGGCGGTGAAGGCGATATCCGCAAGCGACTCATAGAGGCTGACCTCGTGGAAGGTATTATTGCAATGCCCAACCAGTTGTTCTACAACGTGTCTATCCCTGTCTGTGTATGGTTCTTCAATCGAAAGAAAAAGAATCCAGGTAAGGTGCTCTTCATCGATGCAAGAGAAATGGGTATGATGGTTGACCGCACCCACCGTGAACTTTCCGACGACCTTGTGCGCTACGACATGGTGAAGAAGGAGGATAAGCCTTGGGCAAAACTTCCTGCTGAAGAGTGCGATGTGCAACGTATTGCAGCAACTTTCCGTAGTTACGAGGCAGGCACCCTTGAAGATGTCAAGGGCTTCTGCAAGGTAGCTACTCTCGAAGAGATTGCCCAGCAGGACTGGGTACTTACGCCTGGCCGCTATGTGGGTATAGCAGACGAGGAAGATGATGGTGAGCCATTCGAAGAAAAGATGCAGCGCCTCACCTCAGAACTTGGTGACCTCTTTGCTGAGAGCCATCGGCTAGAAGATGAGATTAAAAAGCAGATAGGAAGTATTGGTTTCAACGTCTAAGTTTCATTTATGCAAGAAGTAAAATTAGGAACATTAACGAATAGGAAAATAGGATACGGTATTGTCCAGCCTGGCAACAGCGTGACTAATGGAGTACCTGTAATTAAAGTGAATAACATATTATCAGGACTACGGAATGTTCACGATTTAGATACGACATCCATTGAAAATGACAGAAAGTATTCTCGAACAAAACTTGTTGGAGGAGAGTTGATAGTTAGTGTGGTTGGAACTATTGGGAAGACAGCAATAGTTCCACAAGATTTTGCAGGATGCAATTTGGTTCGTGCAACTGCTCTTATAGACATTCCTGATTCTCTTTTGACAAGATGGGTTAAATATTACATTGATTCACCTAAAGGTCAACATTATATTAGTAAAAATTTAAATACGACGGTACAGCCAACATTAAATGTGAAGTCACTTGTTGAAATGCCAATACCTCTCTATCCAACTGACTATATGATGGTAGCCACAAGTACTTTGGCCACTCTTGATGACAAGATTGCTGTAAATAAAAAGATTTGTGAGAATCTTGAAGCACAGGCACAGGCATTGTTTAAGCATTGGTTTGTTGACTTCGCCCCTTTCAAAGATGGCAAGTTTGTAGAAAGTGAACTTGGCTTGATTCCTGAAGGGTGGAGAGTGGTGTCATTAGATGAAATGACCTCCAAGTTTGGAACAGGTTTAAATCCTAGGCAAAATTTCAAATTGGGTGAAGGAGATAATTATTATGTCACAATTAAGAACATGGGTAATAATCGTGTTTACCTTGATGATAGATGTGATAAAGTGACAGATGAAGCCATTGAAAAGATTAATAAGCGTTCTAAACTTCAAAAAGGAGATTTATTATTCTCTGGTATTGGAACTATCGGAAGAGTTGCAATGATTACAGAAACTCCAACAAATTGGAACACAAGTGAATCTGTCTTCAATATGCATCCCGCAGAAGGTTACTCTACAGAATTCTTATATGTATTACTGCTAAGTGATGCTTTTCAACAATACGTAAAAATACATGCTCAAGGAGGAGTGCAGCAAGGTATAAGGATGGCTTCATTAAAGCAGTATCTGATGCCTGTTCCAGATCATAATACATTAAAAACTTTTGATGATATTATAGTTCCCATCATATCTCAGATAAGGGAAAAAGATAAGGAAAACGATTATCTCGCCACTCTTCGCGACACTCTTCTTCCAAAACTAATGTCTGGACAAATAAAAGTATAGGCAACAATAATGATATGAAGTATTTATATAACAACTCCAAATTCACTAAAGAGGATAAGGTCGACGGCAGTCAATCGCCTTTAACCTATTTTCTTGATACTCCTATTTTATCGTTTACCAATCAAGCTAAAATTAGAATAGGAACTATAGATTTGGTGAATTCAAAGGAGTATGATATGCCTATTCAGATAGGAAGTGTTATTCTAAGGGATTTTTCTTTGTTTAAAGAAAAAGTGAAATTTCTTCGTAGTTATGGTACATTCAGTTTTATAAAAGCTTATCTTCAATTAATATTTGTAGATGGTCAATATAATCCAATAAAATATATACTGAAAGATGTTGTTTTTGAATATATACGTGCTGAAAATTTAGAATATTTCGTGAACGTTTTAATTCCTTTCTTGAATTGGGGAATTAGCAAGCATAAAGATATAGATCTAATTCTTCTTTTTTCATTACTACTCTGCAAGAAGGAGATATTAGCCGATAAAAAGGACTTAAATCATCATTATCCATACTTGTCTAAATATTTTTTGAACAATTTGACAGTTAAACAAAATTTTGAGTTCCAAACCAGAGTTGGAAGAGATGATTATGCCTATGAATGGACTCATTTGTTTTTAACGCCACAAAGTATAGAAGAATTCTATTTTGTCAAACAAATAGCTAAGGAGTTGGCTGAAAAAAGTTTCCATCCTATGATTACTGTAAAAAAGAAAGACAACAATATTGAAATATCTTATTGTTCTATGTTTGATAACAATGCATATCGAGAACAATCCCGTGAATATACAGAAGAAGAGTGCAATAGTTACAAAAACATGTTGATAAATAAACATGAGGAGTTTTATAATCTCTTTTGGAAAAGATTCTCGTATATATTAGAGGAATTTAACAGTTCTATGACGCCAAAATATAATAATTGGGGCATTCAAAGTATCTATGAATCAATCTAAGAAATATTGACTATGGCAACAGCGTTTTTCTCAGAAGATACATACGAACAGGCTCTTATAGAATTATTCCAGAGCCTTGAAGGCAAGCAGTATCGCTATGAGTACGGGCCTGATATAGAGCGCGACTACACCAATCCGATATTGGATGACGTGTTGCAAGAGTCGCTGCATCGCATCAATCCGACTTTGCCTCTTGATGCTATCGATGATGCTATCAAGAAACTGCATCAGATAGAGGGTTCGACGCTCTATGAGTGTAACTTCAAGTTCACGCAGATGTTGCAGTATGGTATTGAGGTGCAATATGCTGACGCGAAGCATCAGATGAAGACGGCTATCGTCAACCTGATAGATTATGATCACGAAGATGAGAATGATTTTCTGATTGTGAATCAATACACCATGCAGGAGCTTGAAACAAAACGGCCTGATATCGTGGTGTTTGTGAATGGCTTGCCTCTGGTGGTTATCGAACTGAAATCGCCGAGTAGGGAAGAGACGGATGCCAGCGAAGCCTATCTGCAACTGCGCAACTATCAGAAGTTCATTCCTTCGCTGTTCATTTATAATGCCTTTAATGTGATGAGCGATATGGCGCTAACCAAGATAGGTACAGTAACAGCCAAGGAAGACCGCTACATGGAATGGAAACAGCCCACGGGAGAAGTGGCTGATTATGATGTGGCTTTTAAATCGGTGTTCACGCCGAAGGTGTTTCTTAACCTGCTGAAGAACTATATCCTCTTTGATGTTCGTGAGGGAAGCTATACCAAAATACTTGCCGGCTACCATCAGTACTATGCCGTAGAGAAAGCGGCTGTCAGAACTGAGGAAGCCGTAAAGGGTGATGGAAAGATTGGCGTGTTCTGGCATACACAAGGTTCTGGAAAGAGTCTGTCGATGGTATTCCTGGCACATCACCCCAAGGTGCAGGCTATGAATCCTACGATTGTGGTAATAACAGACCGCAACGACCTTGATGAGCAATTGTTCGGACAATTCTCCCGTACCGTTGACTTCCTGCGTCAGCGAGCCGTACAATGTACCAGCCGTAATGCCGAGAATGATGACACATCACTCAAGGCCATGCTGAAGAACCGTCATTCAGGCGGTATCATATTTACCACCATGCAGAAGTTTGATGATTGGGATGGTGCTCTTTCAGATCGCCAGAACATCATCGTGATGACTGATGAGGCACATCGTGGTCAATACGGCATGGAGGAGAAGATTGATACTGAGGGAAATGTGCATATAGGTGCTGCTCGAAAGATTCGTAACTCGTTGCCACATGCTTCATACATCGGCTTTACAGGAACACCTATTTCTGACAAAGATAGGGACACCCGCGAAATCTTTGGTGATGATATTGATGTGTATGATATGACGCAGGCTGTTAATGATGGCGCCACAAGGCCCGTTTATTATGAGAGCCGTGTTATCAAACTGAAACTGAATGATGAAGTTCTTGCTAAGATAGATGCTGAGTATGAAAGACTGAGAGAAGAAGGTGCATCTGAAACAGACCTGGAAGAGAATAAGAAGGAAATGTCGCACATGGATGCCTTGCTTGGTAATGATGCGACAATCAAAGACCTTGTGAATGATATCATCACTCACTATGAGGACAACCGCCAATTCGTCTGCTGTGGTAAGGCAATGATTGTAGGATACTCTCGTCCTATCGCGATGAAGATATATAAGCGCATTCTGGAATTGCGTCCAGAATGGAATGAGAAGGTGAAGGTGGTGATGACCAGCGGTAATAAGGACCCTGAGGAATGGGCAGAAATTATTGGTGGCAAAGCCCATAAGAAGGAACTTGCCAAGAAGTTCAAGGATGAGAACGATGAGATGAAGATTGCCATCGTGGTTGATATGTGGCTCACAGGCTTCGATGTGCCATCGCTGGCAACCATGTATGTGTATAAGCCCATGAAGGATCATAACCTCATGCAGGCAATAGCGCGCGTCAACAGGGTATTCCCAGAAAAGGCTGGTGGTTTGATTGTTGATTATGTGGGAATAGCAGCAGCCTTGAAAGAAGCCATGAAGCGCTATACCAAGCGTGACCGTGAGAACTATGGCAATAACGACATCAAGCAGACTGCATACGACGAGTTTAAGGAGAAACTGGAACTTTGTCGTGATATGTTGCATGGTTATGATTATAGCGGATTCCATCAGGGTACACCTGCAGTACGCGCTCAATTGATAAAGGGGGCCGTCAACTTCCTAATAGCACCAGAGAAAGCCGAAGATTGCAAGGCGTTTATTAAGAATGCTTCTTTGCTCCGTCAGGCTGTAACACTTTGTCGTTCGCTTCTCGTAGAAGAAGAACGCTTTGAGGTAAGTTTTATGGAGTCGGTACGCATCCTGATTATCCGACTCCAAAGCCCGGGCAAGATAACCAAGAAGGACATCAACAAGCGTGTAGCAGCACTCATACAGCAAAGCGTGCAGAGCGATGGTGTTGTTAATCTCTTTGATGAACAGACAGAGTTCTCTCTCTTCGATGAGAAATTCATGGAAGAAGTCAGGAAGATGAAGGAAAAGAACCTTGTTGCCAAGTTGCTTGAAAACTTGCTCCGTGGCCGAGTTCGCTCGATGATTCGCACAAACATTGTAACGGGCGAATTGTTCAGCAACAGGTTTGGTGAAACGCTTAACCGCTATATCAATGGGTTGTTGACAAACGAGGAAGTGATCCAAGAGCTGCTAAAGTTGGCTCAGGAAATGATGGATGCCGAGAAGCAAGGCAATAAGTTAGGTCTATCGAATGAAGAGAAGGCATTCTATGATGCTCTGACTCGACCACAGGCTGTAAAGGATTTCTATACAAATGATCAATTAGTAGAACTTACAAAGGAACTAACTGACATGCTCAGGAAGAACCGTACCATCGACTGGAATCGCAGAGAGGCAGAACGTGCCAATATGCGTCGTTTGGTCAAGCGATTACTGAAAAAATATAAGTATCCGCCAGAGGAAGCTGAAGATGCCATGAATGTAGTTCTGAAGCAATGCGAACAATGGGCAGAGAATGAAGAGCAGAATAGAACCGTTGACATAGAACCAGTAGCTGTCGCTTATAAGAAATCAACTGGCAAGAAGGCTCAGGAGATTCAGCTGAAGCCTAAAGGCTCAATACTAGAAAATGTCGAGAATGATGCTGATGTGCGACGCTTGGTGCACAACATGATGGAGCTCTATGAAGGAACTACTATCGATAAGATTTATGTGGAATGCCAGAAGGAGTTTCAAGAGAAGTATTTCAGCATGAAAGGCAATGACTGGCGACACTTGATACGTGACTACGTGCGTAAGGTAACAGAACGCACAGACCTGCAAGAAGACGAGGTGTTTAGATACGTCATGGCAGGGTAGGGAACGAAAAATAAAAAATAAAAAATAAAAAGCCACCCTAAGGTGACTTTAAATGGAGCAGGGTCGATGAAGGCTTACTCCTCTCGGCATTCTCAGCCCCTAGGGCCTCACATGTTTACCGGATAGTCAAAATATTCATTCTGACGCTGCAAAAATACATAGTATTTCAATAAGTTCCAAGTTTTTTTGCAATTGTTTTGTGTTTTTTACCCCGTTTTCGCTTGCAAATCAAAAAACTATTTGTATCTTTGCATCGTAAATAGAAGACAAATGACGAAAAAGAGATATCCAGAGATCGACGAGGAAGATGGTATGATTGGTATGTGCGCTGAACCGCCAGCAGGTTATGCCGCAACAGGTAGTGGGTATGTAAACTCAATATCTGATGAAGATGGTATGCTCCCCGACGACTACGATCCGGGCATTGGCCCTTACACTATAAATGAACTGAATGCCCGTATAGACGAGGCTGAAGTATATATAGCTCAGGCAGAAAAAGGTGATTATAGAAATTGGGTGACGAGTGCGGAAATGGATGCCGAACTATATAAGGAATTCCCATGGCTCAGATAAAGTGGACAAAGAAGGCTCAACGTGTATTCTTTGAGCGGGTTCTTTATGCATATAATGAGTTTGGAACCACAACAGCTAAGCGATGGCAAGATGACAGGAAACGTATAGAGCACCAGTTGGAGCTATTCCCTGAATCGTATATTCCGGAACCCTTCCTTGCAGATAGAAAACACTTATATCGCAGTTGTCACATCATGCGGCGATTTAAGTTAGTGCATTACTATGCAATGTCGTCTGATACAGTATATATCGTTGATATCTGGGATACAAAGATGTGTCCTGAAAATCTGAAACGAAGAATCAAATAGACCTGTCGAGATGACAGGCCTTTTTCTTTTTTTTTGATAATCATTTGGTTATCACGGCGAAATGATGTATATTTGCAAACGGAAATCTCTTTAATTAATCATAAACATATGAAGAAAATCTTTATTACGCTGTTGATTGCTGTTTTCGTTATACCTGCTACTTGGGCTATTGAGCCTGATAGTATCAGAAAGAATTTGGCCGATCTGGATTCTTTGATACATATGGTAGAAACAAACTATGCCGGATTTCCTATTATTATGAAAAAGGGGTTTGACAAAGACTACCAGACGATGAAGGCGGATGTTGTTAAACAAACATCCGATGGAAAGATGGATATACAGTAGGCTGTTTGCGAATATTGCTATTGGTTTTTCAGTAAGTTCGACGGCCATGTGTATGTTGACTGTCAGATGTTTTTTGACAACTATTTTACCAAATGCCATACCCGCTATGCAGAACTGTTTGAATACTCGCCAAAGCCCGTATCCTGTAAGGTTAACGGCGATACGTGGCTTATCAGAGTGCCATCGTGCAACGGAAAGAATCCTACCCACCAATGGCTGAAGGATGCTACTCAGCAATATCTGCAGTCGGGGTGCAAAAACCTGATAATTGATGTAAGAGGTAATACTGGTGGCGGTGATGAGATATGGGAACCTATCTGGCCGCTGCTCTTCGACCATCAGCCAGCCATTCAAGAATATACGCTGTTCAGAAACACTCAGAAGAATCTCTCATTCTACAAGCGAATACTGAACGAACATCCTGATGATGAAATTGCAAAATTGATAATAGACAACTGCAGTAAAACTCAAAATGAAATGGTGAGCTTAGATGATGATTCCGAAGTAGAAACTTATCCAGTATCGCCATTACCACAAAAGGCTGCCATAGTGATTGATAAGAACACGGCTAGTGCAGCCGAGACACTTGTGAGATTTGCCAAGATGTATTGCGACACCACACGAACCAAGGTGTACGGCAAAGAGAATACATGGGGTGCCCAGAATTCTGGTAACATTATAGGCACCCCGTTACCAAACAGCAAGATATGTGTTTATTATCCTACATGTATCTCGTCGTTGTTCCTCAGAGAAGATTCGAATGGAAGTTCCGGTCTCTCGCCTGATGTTCGTATCAATCTGCCATTTCCTAAGACGCTTACAGATAATTGTGACGAATGGATACTATGGATTGCCAATAATAGTGCTTATTGAAAGCTTGGTTATTCTACAGGTATCTGCAGGCTCTTGCTGATTTTACGGTTCTTATCAGTAACCTTAAGGGTGGCAATGCCTGGAGTCTTGGCGCCACGAACGATGACTACCAACTGACCGTTGAACAGTTTCATGGTGGGCTGTTTGAATGATTCCAGACTTGTAGCGTCGCCATTACATACAGCCTCGAAACTACCAGCACCTGTAACCTCGAATGATAGTTGGTCGTTAGCCTCAGGTACGAGATTGCCTTTGGCATCGGTAAGCGAGACGGTGATGAATGCCATATCATCGCCTGTGGCATTCAAGGTGTGCTTGTCGTTCTGAGTCCAGACATCCAGTTTCAGGGCTGATGGCTTTCCGGCTGTGGTAACGGTTTTCTCACCAGCCTTATTGCCTTGGGCATCGTAAACTACCACCTTAACCTGGCCAGGCTGATATTTTACATCGTTCCAGCGCAGGCGATAGCGGTCTAAACGGCTTTCGCGATTCTTTGTAATCTTGCCCTGACTCTTGCCGTTTACAAAGAGTTCGGCAGTTGGGTAATCGGTATAGCAGTAAACGGGGGTTACCTTTCCTATCCGATCCTTTCCGAAACTCCAGTGAGGCAGCAGGTGGATGGTGTGCTGTTCTTTGTTCCACTTAGAGCGATACAGATAGTATCTGTCCTTGGGCAGACCGGCCAGATCGCAGATGCCGAAGTAGCTGCTACGCGAAGGCCAGTACTCATCGTAAGGGGTAGGCTCGCCCAGATAGTCGTAACCTGTCCACACAAATTCGCCGATAACCCAGGGTTTGTCGTCTTGCCATACCCAGTCGTCGTCGGGCAGATTGCTCCATGAACAATATTCTACATCGTAACTTGAACATTGTCCGTCGGCTTTTTCTATCGCCTTTGGATCGTAAGTAGGTGCCCACGATGCATACTGTGAATTGTCGGTAACCTCGACCGGGAACTTATAAACACCACGTGAACTTACTGTGGATGCTGTTTCAGAGCCCAACAGGAATCCTTGAGGCAACTGCTCCATATTCTTCTGGTACTTGTGTACACGATAGTTGAATCCTGGTACATTCATCGCCTGTGCGAATCCGCTATTGAGAGCCTCTTCGGCACGATCCATTCCCTGAGTAACCGGACGGGTAGGGTCGAGACTATTGCAGAGTCCCTGCAAGTGTATAGAGATGAGTCGGCCTTCGGCTGAGCCTTGTTCAGGAATCTCGTTGCCAATGCTCCACATCACAATGCTTGGGTGATTGCGGTTGGCAAGCACAAGGTTGGTAATATCTTTATCGGCCCAATCGTCGAAGAAACGGGCATATCCGTTTTTGCACTTTGGATATTTCCACATGTCGAAGCTCTCGGCCATAACCATCATACCTAGCGAGTCGCATATATCCATCTGCATCTGGCTCGGCATGTTGTGCGATGTACGTATGGCATCGCACCCCATCTCCTTCATCATCTTTATCTGTCGGATAAGCGCTGCTTTATTGATGGCGGCACCAAGTGGACCAAGGTCGTGATGCAGGCAAACACCTTTTAGCTTGCGGGTGACACCATTAAGCTGGAATCCTCCGTCTTTTGAACATTTTACTGTGCGTATGCCAATCTTCTGTGTCACCTCATCAACAAGATCACCTAACGAGTATAGCTTTATCTTTGCATTATATAAGTAAGGTGTTTCAGGAGTCCAAGCCATTGGATTGTTTATCGTTAGTCGAATGTTTTCTTCGCCTGTAGATGTAAGATTTACTCCTGTTTGCTTGGCAACAACATTTCCTTTGGAATCAGATATCTCTATATCGAAACTATTCTGCTCATCCACATCGCATGCTCCAACGGTAACATCCAGTATAGCTTCACCATTCTTTATCTCAGTAGTACGGAAGAACGTCTTCCATGGGTCGATATAGCTATTACCAGTAAGAACTAACTTAACTGGGCGATAGATGCCAGCGCCAGGATACCATCTGCTGCTCTCTTCCATATTCTGCAAGTCGACCTCCAGCAGATTGTCGCCCACCTTCATGTATGGCGTGATGTCAACCTTGAAAGTGTTATATCCATAGGCCCAGTAACCTGCTTTTTCTCCATTAAGATATACCGTAGGCTCCGCCATGGCTCCATCGAACACCAGTTCGGCATGCATCCACTTTCTGGGGATATTTATGGTTCGACGATAGTGGCCTTTGCCAATCCAGGGGAGGGCGCCTGAACGACCGCTTTTCTCTGTAGCCTCTGTCTCACCGTTCTGTACGATGGCAACTTTCTGCAAATCCCATTTTTTGTTGAAAGGACCGGCGATGGCCCAATCGTGAGGTACGCTTACTGATTGCCATTCTTTCTTGTCGTGCGAAAAACTCCAATTTTCGCTCAATGTAATCTCCTGTCGTGGTTGTGCCACCATCGAGAGTGGTACTGCCAATAGCATTGTTAATAATTGCTTTTTCATTTCAGATTGTAATTAGTAATCAAATTTTTGCTGCAAATTTACTAAAAAATAATGAAAATGTTGGCTATTTGATAGAATTAATGTACTTTTGCAGCTAAATTTCGCAATTATTATAAAGAAATAGAAAATGAAACATCAGTTGAGGAGTGCTGTTTGCACCGAAGGCAGAAGAATGGCAGGAGCCCGCGCTTTGTGGGTTGCTACGGGTATGAAACACGAGCAGTTTGGCAAGCCCATTATTGCCGTCGTCAACTCGTTTACCCAGTTTGTGCCTGGTCATACACATCTGCATGAGATAGGTCAGATTGTACGCGAAGAGATTGAGAAGATGGGCTGTTACGCAGCAGAATTCAATACGATTGCCATCGACGATGGTATAGCTATGGGCCACGATGGTATGTTGTATTCTCTGCCAAGTCGTGACATCATTGCCGACAGCGTGGAATATATGGTTAATGCTCACAAGGCTGATGCAATGATTTGTATATCGAACTGTGATAAGGTGACTCCAGGTATGCTGATGGCTTCGATGAGACTGAACATCCCAACCGTGTTCTGTAGCGGTGGACCAATGGAAGCTGGTAAATGGCGTGGCGAGAATGCCGACCTGATTACTGCCATGGTAAAAGGTGCCGACCCAAGCATTACTGATGAGGAGATGAAGGAGATAGAGGGGTGTGCATGTCCTGGATGCGGTAGCTGCTCGGGTATGTTCACTGCCAACTCGATGAACTCGCTTACAGAGGCTATCGGACTATCGCTGCCTGGCAATGGAACCATCCTTGCTACGCATACCAATCGTATAGAATTGTTTAAGGCGGCAGCACGCCAGGTGGTAAAGAATGCATTTGCATATTACGAAGATGGTGATGAGAGTGTACTGCCAAGAAATATAGCTACCCGCAAGGCATTTATGAATGCTATGGCACTTGATATCGCTATGGGTGGCTCTACAAATACAGTGCTCCATCTGTTGGCTGTAGCCCAGGAGGCAGGTACCGACTTTACGATGAAGGATATCGATGAGTTGAGTCGTCGTGTGCCTTGCCTGTGCAAACTGGCTCCTAATACTCAGAAGTACTCTGTTCAGGAGTGTGGTCGCGCTGGTGGTATCCTTGGAATTCTCAACGAACTTAATAAAGGTGGTCTTATCGATGGCTCGGCTCCACGTGTTGATGGCATGACGCTTGGTGAGGCCATGAAGAAATATGAAACCTCCCCCGACACCTCCAAAGGGAGGGGAGATGCGAATGATCCCAGACACATTTATTTTTCTGCTCCTGGTAATCGTTTTAGCACAAAGATGGGCTCGCAAAGCGAACTATATCCGTCACTCGATACTGATCGTGCCAATGGCTGTATCCGCGACCTTGAGCACGCCTATACCAAGGATGGCGGACTGGCTGTTCTCTTTGGAAACATTGCTCAGGATGGCTGCGTAGTGAAAACTGCTGGCGTAGATGAGGCTCTTTGGCACTTCGAAGGTCCTGCTGTAGTGTTCGATTCTCAGGAGGATGCCTGCGAAGGAATACTTGGCGGCAAGGTGAAAAGTGGCGATTGCGTAGTGATTACCCACGAGGGACCGAAGGGTGGTCCTGGTATGCAGGAGATGTTGTATCCTACATCTTATATAAAGAGTATGCACCTTGGCAAGGAGTGTGCGCTTATTACTGATGGCCGTTTCTCTGGTGGTACCAGTGGCTTGAGTATCGGACATATCTCGCCTGAGGCAGCCAATGGTGGTAATATCGGTAAGGTGAAGGATGGCGACATCATCATCATCGACATCCCAAGTCGCTCAATTAATGTAAAGCTGAGCGATGAAGAACTTGCAGCTCGCCCACAGCAGCCACTTAAGCGCAACCGTACTGTAAGCAAGGCTCTTAGAGCTTATGCTCAGAGCGTTTCATCAGCCGATAAAGGCGGCGTAAGAATCATTGATTAATGTTTAATCTTTAATGTTTAATGTTTAATGTTAAGAGATAGAATAACAGGTGCAAAGGCGCTGATGAGAGCATTGAAGGCCGAGGGGGTTAAAACCATCTTTGGTTATCCTGGCGGCTCAATCATGCCTACTTATGATGCACTCTACGATTACACAAGAGGCGAGAAGAAATGCTTCGACCATATATTAGTGCGCCATGAACAGGGCGCTACCCATGCTGCTGAGGGCTATGCCCGCGTGAGTGGCGAAGTGGGGGTGGCTTTGGTTACCAGCGGCCCTGGTGTTACGAATACGTTGACGGGTATTGCTGATGCCATGATGGATTCGACACCCATTGTGGTGATTGCCGGACAGGTTCCTACAGGCGCACTGGGTACCGACTTCTTTCAGGAGGTTGACCTTGTAGGTGTGTCGCAACCTATCTCAAAGTGGAGCTATCAGATTCGTCATGCCGAAGATGTGGCTTGGGCTGTCAGTCGTGCGTTCTATATTGCCCGTACTGGTCGTCCGGGTCCTGTAGTGCTCGACTTTACCAAGAACGCTCAGGTAGAGGAAATAGATTGGGAACCCATGAAATGCGACTTCATCCGTTCGTATGTGCCCTATCCAAAGTTAGATGAAGAGGCAGTACGAAAGGCTGCCGAACTGATTAATAATGCCAAGAAACCTTTGGCACTGGTGGGGCAGGGTGTGGAGCTTGGTAATGCCCAGAACGAACTGAAGGCTTTCCTCGAAAAGGCTGATATCCCCGCAGGAAGAACCATGTTAGGACTTTCGGCACTCCCATCCAATCATCCGTTGAATGTGGGTATGCTGGGTATGCATGGTAACTATGCCGTGAATCTGAAAGAGCAGGAATGCGATGTGCTGATTGCTATCGGTATGCGTTTTAGCGATCGTGTGACCGGCAACTTGAAAACCTACGCTAAGCAGGCTAAGGTGATCCATCTGGATATCGATCGCAGCGAGATTGATAAGAACGTAAAAACCGATGTGGCTGTCGTGGCGGATTGTAAGGAATCGTTACCTGCTATCACGGCACTGGTCAACGCAAATAATCATCAGGAGTGGCGCGACTCGTTTAAGGCTCTCGACGATAAAGAGCGCGAGAAGGTTATCGAGCCTGCCATCCATCCCAAGGAGGGGCCGCTGAGAATGGGAGAGGTGGTGCACATGGTGGCAGAGTTATCGCCTGACGATACAGTTCTTGTGACGGATGTTGGTCAGAACCAGCTGTTTGCAACACGCTACTTCAAGTATCACCACAAGCGCAGTCTCTGCACCAGTGGCGGTCTTGGAACGATGGGATATGGACTGCCTGCTGCCATCGGAGCTACCTTTGCCGACAGCAAGCGCACCGTGTGCTGCTTTATGGGCGACGGTGGATTCCAGATGTGCATACAGGAACTGGGCACTATCATGGAGCAACAGGCTCCTGTCAAGATGATTGTTATGAATAATAACTATCTGGGAAACGTGCGCCAGTGGCAGGATATGTTCTGGATGCGCCGTAAATCGTTCACCAAGATGATGAACCCTAACTACGAGCTCATTGCCAAAGGTTATGGTATTAACTATGCGGCAGCAGTCGATCGTAAGGATCTGCCCGGCCTTGTAAAGAAGATGCTTACTACCGATGGCCCATTCCTGCTGGAGTGCGCCATCCTCGAGGAGGATAATGTTCTGCCAATGACACCTCCAGGTATGGACGTTGACAAAATGCAGCTTGAGATTTAATAGTTTTGATAATTATGGAAAATAAGAAGAAATTATATACACTGCTGGTTTACTCGGAGAATGTGGCTGGTATTCTGAATCAGATTACAGCTGTGTTCACTCGTCGCCAGGTAAATATCGAGAGCCTGAATGTTTCGGCCTCAAGTATTCCTGGTGTGCATAAGTACACCATCACGGCTTGGAGCGACGAGGATCAGATTATCAAGATTACCCATCAGATAGAAAAGAAGATAGATGTGATCAAGGCCAACTACTTCACGGACGAACAGTTGTTTATCCGTGAGTCGGGCTTGTATAAGCTGTCAACTCCGATGGTGCTTGAAAATCCTGAAATATCACGTACTATCCGTCGTTCTCAGGCTAATATTATTGAGGTAAATCCCACCTATACCATCGTGCAGATGCATGGAGTTACTGAGGACATCATATCTTTGTTCCGTGCGCTGGATACGTTTGGTTGCGTGTTGCAGTACACGCGTAGCGGACGTATTGCTGTAACCCGTGGTATGCAGGAACAGGTGAGCGAATTTTTAGAGTCGAGACAAGAGAATGGATAAGATTGGAGTTTATGAGTTTTTAGCAGAGCCCTTTCACTGTGATTTTTCGCAGCGATTGTTTATGGGGCATATGGGTAATCACATGCTGAATGCTGCTGATTATCATTCGTCGGCACGTGGTTTCGGTATGAAATATCTGATGACCATCAAGCGTTCATGGGTACTCTCACGACTGGCTATTGAGATGGACGAGATGCCGCAGATGTACACCAAGTTTAATGTTGAAACCTGGGTTGAGAGTGCCATGAAGTACTTTACCAGTCGTAACTTCCGTGTGGTAGGCGAGGATGGCAAGGTGTATGGCTATGGTCGCAGTATCTGGGCTATGATTGATACCGAGACACGTCAGCCAACTGACATATATGCGATTGACAATGGTGCTATCAACAACTGGATTGTTACTGATAAAGAATGCCCCATTGATAAGGGCGGACGTGTGAAAATGGACGATTCGGCACAGTTGGTTGCTACTGTCGAAACCAAATATAACGATGTAGATATCAATGGCCATATCAATTCGGTCAAATACATCGAGCATGTACTCGATTTATGGAATCTGGATTGGTATCGTGAGCATCAGATTAAACGTTTCGAGATAGCCTATGTGGCCGAGGCTCATCAGGGCGATACGCTTTCGTTCTATATGTCGCAGACTAATGAAAACGAGTATTGTGTACGTATCTGTAAGGATGGCGACGTGGAGTGTTGTCGCAGTAAAGTGATATTTAACAAATAAAGAAACTAGATATGAAAAAGATTTTGACCGCAGCCCTCTTGGTTTTGGCTGCTCTGCCCGTTGGGGCACAAAAGATAAAGTGTGTTGTTACTGGTGTTTGTAGTGAGAATGGAACCAAGGTGATGCTGGCTGATCGTAACAGTCGTGCTCTTATTGGTACTGCTGTTGTTGCTGATGGCAAGTTCACCATTACTGGCGAAGCCGATAAGGATGCCCTGATGGCAGTTGGTGGCGAGAAAGCCGCTTGGTTAACACTTTTCTTCAACGATGGTACTCCTGTATCAGTTAATCTTAACGACAATACTCTCAAGGGTTCGCCTGTTAACGAGCGTCTGGTGAAATACGATTTGGCTAACACTACTCCAAACCCCGAGCTCATTGCTAAGATTTTTAAGGACGAGCGCAATACTCTTATCCCTGTTGCTTTCCTCATGGAATATGCCGAGCACTTTGGTATGGAGCGTCTTGATAGTGTTGTTGCAACCAAGCCAATGTGGCTTAGTTATCCTACAGTAAAGCCTCAGTTGGAATATCTGGCTCAGGAAATGGCTGTTCGCGCTAAAAAGAATGCGTTTATTGGTCAGCAGTTCACCGATCTTGAGGAGGCTGATGTTGATGGTAACATGCATAAGCTCAGCGAGTATGTAGGCAAGGGCCGTTGGGTGCTTGTTGATTTCTGGGCATCATGGTGTGGACCCTGTCGTATGGAGATGCCTAATGTAGTAGCTGCTTACGATAAGTATCATACAAAGGGTTTTGATGTTGTTGGCTTGTCTTTCGATAGCAAGAAAGAGGCTTGGGTTAAGGCTATCGAGCAGCTTAAGATGCCTTGGATTCACCTATCAGATCTTAAGTACTGGCGTACAGTTGCTGCTGAGGTCTATGGTGTAAACAGCATCCCCGACAATCTGCTTATCGACCCTCAGGGCAAGATTGTTGCTCGTGGTCTTCGTGCAGAAGGTCTCCAAGCTAAACTAAAAGAGATATTTGGAGAATAATGATATGGAAATAAAAAAGAGAGGTATCGACAATACCTCTCTTTTTTGTGATTCGGTTGGGGCTCGAACCCAAGACCTACTGCTTAGAAGGCTATATCCTTAATATATTGTTGTAGTCTCATTATCAGCATGTTATAGAACTCTCTTATAAGCTAAAGGTCAACTATAGGTAAACTATTAGTAAATTCCTCTTGCTTTTCGGTTGTAAAATTAAACATTTTATTCGACTATTTAAGTATGCTCCACGTTAAAAAACAAAAAACGGAAGAAAAGAATTACCTTTCTCCCGTTTTGTAATAATCCATAATTTATGGCTGTTCTGAATATATGATTAGCAACTCTTTCTTAGTAGATGGTAATCCCATATTCTTGCACCATTTCCTAATAGTATTATCTGTAACACCAAACATTCTACCAATTTCTGTAAAGGGCTTTGTTTTTATTAGTTCAAAAAGTTCTTTCTTGGTAGGCCTCTTGTCAATATCGACTTTGTAAACTCGATGATGCTTTGCTGCACATTTAGTACACCATGTAGAACCCAAAGCAATCTCTTTTCCACAATCTGCACAGTAATTATGTTTCTTTATATTTTTACTTCCATAGTTTTCCGTCTGGCTATGACAATTCGGACATAGAATTTGTAGGTTTTCAATCCTGTTATCTCTGTGATTCCCGTTTATATGATGGACTTGTAATGTTAGTGGTTTGCCATTCCATTCATTACCGATACCACACTCTTCGCAACGATCCTCTTTTAGACCTGCTTCAATAAGCTTTTTCTTTAATTTGGAAGAATCGTAGTTACTGTCTTCTATAAGTATTTCTTCCAAAGGTAGTTTCTTAAATAATGTCTTTGTTGGAATGCATGAATAATCTATGCCATGTTGTTCAAGTTCTTCTTTTAATATTTCTATGTTTTCATTTGTGCATTTTAAACCTTGTTTATTCAATATCTCAAAAAGGCTCGTCGATTCATTAAAAAGTAGCTATAAATCCTTCATAATCATAGTTCATATTTCATTCAAATTATCTGTTCTATGCCATTTTCTTCATTAAGTTGAGATAGTATATATCTCCTTTCTAATTGATAATATCCACGATATTAATATGCTTTTCGCCTCGTTTTATTAGTTGTTTCATAATTACATTTCAATTTTGAATTTCCAGTCACCAATCTCATATCCGTCTGTCAGTTTTCCTTTAATACGTACTTTACTTTTCTTTATCTCATATAGGTCACAATTCATTATCTGTGTTGCTTTGGGGCTTATGGAGATACCCCTCTTCTTGAATTCTTTAGTAAAGAGAGCCTTTAAGTCTTTGCTACTGATAAACCCTTTCCGATATATAGCTTTATATACGGCATTCATCTTTTTGTAATCTTCAACCATCTTCATCATCTTATCCTTATTCCATCTGCAACTATTCATTTCTGTTTCTTTCAGGTATCGTCTGAAATCTTTAAACTCTGGGTATTCTTGTTCGTATGATTCTGATGGATGATCCAGATAATCTTTCAATAACTGTTCGTATGAAATGGTAACGGCTCTAGCCATCTCTATATCAAAATCCTTCCACAATTCTTGGTTGGTTTGGATGAATTTCTCTGATTCGTCATACCTTGCTCGTAGGTAGATACCATCCTTATATGTCTTTCTAATATCCTATTTAAAGTAGAATGATTTCTTTTTAATCTCATTATATTTCAGTCTCCCATTTATAATGGATAGCAAGTCCGTTTCAATATTCACTTTTCTTATTAAAGTAGCCAGTTCCTTCTCGTCAGCCTTTTCTTGTAATGATAACAGACGTGCTGCATCTTCCTCTTTCTTTTTCATCTTCTACTCAAATTCTTCATCTGTCAGAATGTTCTTGTTCGTGGAGTATATATGTACCATTGTGTTACGGAATATGTTCTTGTAATCGTCATTTTCTCTTAAACGGCCTGATATTTGCTCCATAGTAGTAGATATATCTATTAGTGTTTGCGTCCTGTATGCGTCACTCGCCACGATAATAAGTCCATTGTTGGAAAAGAGGTTACAGCCTTGGAAACATTTCTTGGTGAAGAAGTTGATTGTTTTATTGGGGCTGCATACCGATTCAATCTAATATTTACCAAGTAAAAGTCTATTCCTTTTCCTTTCTGCACAGCATATCTTTATTTCATCTTCGTCAAGTTCAAGCGTATCTGCTATTTGCCTTGCGGTAGTAACTGAGTTTAAAAAGATGAACAACTGTTCAACTTCTTTTAATTCTCCATTTATATCTGGTATTCTGAATCCATCTTCACGGAAAATCTTAATCAAGTTACATAATCCTTTGCTGAGGCATGTTGTTTTTATCTTCTTCACAACAATAGGTAGTCCTTTCTTCCATACCACTTTATAATGTGGTAGTTGCTTGAAGAAGTCTATTTCATAATCTTCGTCCATTGGAGTTGCTGAAAGAAAAGTGTAATGGTCGAACTTGGTTACAGTATAGATCATCTCCATTATAGCATTCTCTCTAAAATCCATATCTTCAAGTATCAAGTGATATTCATCTATAAGCAACTTCCAACCTTTTGTTTCGTCATTCAACCATCTTAGTAATTTACCAAGACTGTCATAGGTAATGGCAATCTTGTAAATCTAGTGTTCTTTGGTATATTTCCTGAACTCACTTTCTTTTGTTTTGCCATAACACTTGAATACCTCATATTTGTTATTCTTATCTGCTGCTATGCTATCTACTAAATCACGGAATGGGCAGACTATTATGTAGTTTGAACTACAGTTTGCCGCAACATAAGTACCGCCCACGTCCGTTTTTGTTTTGTTGACTATCCCATGTGGTAGTCCATCCTAAAAATCGGGAAGCTCGCTAAGATAACGAGTCTACCCACCATCAATAATAATATTCATAATCAGGGTATCATGTTTTTAGATGTTTTCATAAATCTAACTTATTCATCGACCATAATCATACGGATCCCATCTGTCTAAGTTACTTTCAATCATTTTATCTATCATTTTATCAAAATTACTATCTTTTCTAATGTCTGCTCTACCTCCATAATCATTTGAGATTCTTTTTTTCTCCATATACATCAGCATTTAATTCATATTGACGAATCTGATTTTTGAGTTTATCTGGAATGATGCGATACTTTTTTCCTTTTATATAAGAGAGCCTCTGAAAAATAAACTTTCACCATGTGAAAAATAAAAAGGCATATACATTATGCCCAATTATTTGTCAGTATCTTGTTCGGTCTTAACCTATAACTGTATCAAATATATACATCTTAAATATTACTTCCAAATCATTTTCCGTTTTTTTTAAAATGGAATTGGGATGCTCTTCTTGTTATGTTTTACAAAGCTCGAAGGATCTGGAGTTGAAATTAAACAAATTTATATGCCATGAGTTACTAAGAAAATACAAGTATAGAAAAGTCCTCCAGATCCCCAAGCTTCTATAAGTAAAGATATGGCATTTTTTTAGTAAGCACAAGATTTTTTGAAATATTTTTTATGTATCCCTAAAGTCCGAATTTTCATTTGGAGTTGCACCATATAAAAAGAGAATGAGCATAAAGCCCATTCTACTTGATTTCTTTAGTCTAGAGTGACTTTTTTAGAAAAGAGTATATAATCTCAATATTTTCATAAATAAGTCATTTTATATTAACTATTTCAAATGTATAGCCATCATACAGACGTATATAATAAGGCTGATTTTCATTGGGTTCATAAATTATTCCCCATCCATTAGCAATTAGTGGAATCATGTTATTCTCTTCACAACCCTTTACAAAGGCTTCGTAGGCAGTCCTTTCCATAGTTGCTTTGGTACTGTCACCGCCTTGTAATGCTATAAATACGCCGTAGTCTTTATTATTATATGAAAATCGTAGATGATAGAACTTCGGCACGTTATTTGGCTTTTCCCATTTTCCTTTATATTTATCCACAAGTAGATTGTATGAATGTGATATAATAATTGGCCATATATCCCACACTACACCAATTTCTTCTGATGCTTCTTTTTGCTCAGGATAGCCATAAGGATCATAGCCCCATTTCCAATCTTCTAAATCGACTACTTCGATTTGGGGGTACATGACACTATATTCAACAGGCTTTTCTTCCAGTTCTTTATCATGCTGTTTCCCAAATAGCTTTTTAAATAATTCCATCTTACCAATGATATTTGTTTTTATTTGTTTTAATAAGTCACAGGCACCATTTTACCCAAGAAAAAGTCACTAATTCATTTACTCATCTGGTTGGGTAATGTCCTCTATATGTTCAAACCTTCCAAAAACAGGATGCTTTTTATATGTATCAACCATATCAGATGGGACGTATATCTTAGTCCAATTAGGACGTGTAAAGTTTCCCCAAGGCATCCGCTCATTGCTAAGAAAGCTTTCTTTTTGCCCATATATTTTTAGACTTTCTAGATTCCTAACACTTATATACATACTACTTATCCTGCAACCTAAGAAGGCTTCTTCCAAAATCTTCAATGTGCTAGGTAGTGAGACAACAGAAAGACCAGAGTCATAAAAAGCAGCTTCTTCAATTTCTTCTACACCTTCAGGAATAGCAATTTCTTTTAGATGCGTACCAACGAATGCCCCAAAGCCAATTTTCTTTAGACTATATGGAAGATTTACTGTATTTAATTGCCTGCATCCTTTGAAAGCATAATCACCAATTGCCTCTATACCTTCTGGAATGATAACCTCTGTAATGGAAGTATCTACAACTCCCACTACAATCTTTCCATCTTCACTCAAAACCAAACCATTCTTTTCAATGGTCTTATCATTTTGTTTATCCATATTACCAACGATATTTACTCTTTAACTGTTTAAACACGGAAATATCCGATACTGAGGCGAATAGTAAGATGCAAGACCTGACTTTGATAGCATCCTGACCGAATATATCATATACAGACTTCTCATTATTGAGCACGGCTTCTGATATTTCTATTAGTCTTTCCCTCAGCACAGGATGCACAATATATGCTTCTGCCTCGTCACGCCATGTAATTCCGTATGTTAGAGATAATTCGCTCTTGCCAAGTCCTTTCATCTGTGGAAATATGTACCATATCCAATGAGAGATTTTCTTGCCATTACGTACTTCTTGTAAAGCTTGGGAGTACGTATGTTCTTGCGCTCTGAGGAAACGACCTAAATCATAGAATTTTTCCAATAACAGTAAAGCGGGTTTTGAGTAAGGTGCGAAAGTTCTTAGCGATTCTTTCACTACCGTGTCCCATGTGCCTAAACCATATTCCAGATGGTTAAATATGAAACGACGTTCAGCATAATGATCTAAAAGGAATGTAACATGATAGTTGTAAGGCTCTTCTATTTCCTTGAAGAATTGCTCTGGATCCTCATTTGGCAAATCGTGAAGACATGGAAAGAAAGTATAAGTCTCAACCCAGCTTATAGTTTCCTTTCCATTTTCCCATTCTGTTTCTGAAATGAATCCATTTTTATAGTTCTCCAAATCCTGCTCAGTCTTTCTATTGTCATTTAGGACTTTTTCCAAATTTTTTTTCTTGTAATTATCCCAAATAGTAGTTATCATACCTTCTCTATCTCCCCAAATACCAACCATACTTGCGGATTTAAGAAGGCGATTACTAACCTCTCCAACAACTTCAACTTTACCAACTTGTCCTATTTTCATACCATCCTAATAATACCATTAGTGCTTCAAGCAGGTGCTTTCCCATATTCATTCTCGCCTTTATCTCCTTTGGGAAATGCAGCATATATCCATGATGCTACAGGAATCAGTACATAAAATCCAGATGCGCCAAAATCATGTAGTCGTCTTACACATTGAGAGTAGATAAACACATCAGCTGCTAATTGTAGGATTCTTCTTACTATATCATCCTCTACATTGCCAACAGCAAATATGAAAATGATTGCTCCAATAAAACTGATGATGTATTCCGTCCTGCTGCTTCGTCCCATAAAAGAAAACATCATCAAGAGTTTCTTCAATGAATCATCTGATTCTATCTCTGGCTTCTGTTCTGTTTTCTCTGTAGTTGGTTCTGGAATTACACTGTTCTGTGCTGCTACAAAACCATTATCTTTTGACTTATTCATCCAATAGGCATAATCAGAATCAGCCCCACTACCTTTCGCCTCTTTATAATATAAGGCGAGATAATACTGTGCTTCGGCATTGCCAGAGCCAGCATAAGAATACAATTCCTTAAAGGCATTCTTGTTGCCATGCGATGCATCCTGCATCAGCTGTTCATAGTTATTCATTATCTTTGTTATTGATTCTCAGTATGATTCTGCTCGGTGAATTTCAATACCTTTAATAGAGTCTCTCTTATCATCACTTCTGGCTGCTTATCATACCAATTCCTTTCTTGTGTAAATTGGTCAGAATGATATTCCTCACCATTTTCATTTATAAGATTGAATGCAGGAGCTTGTCCGTACCAATTTCCATAGAAATAAAGATTTTCTATCTTCCATCCATTAAATTCAGGTTCATCACAAGCTTCTTTCATAATCTCAGCACAGTAGTTATGATTCCCATTATAACTATATGTGAGGCGATCCTTCATTATGAAATCATATTTGGTCAAGTCTCCAAATAGGTTGGCCTCCTCTACTGCGAAGAAGCCGCCTATTCTTTTGATGCCAAAGACTTTTCCTTTGTAGTTTGACCTATAATCTTCCATATCTGTCAATTTTCACAATCTTCAACTATACTATTCTATCTTCTTCGATTAGGGTCAAATACAACATAGAACATTCCCAAGTCGATAGCATAACCTACATTGTCAAAAAAGAAATTATAACATTGAGGCAATTTCTTGTATGGCATTATTTTAATTGTTGCAGACTTAGTTACTTTCTTATATCCAATGGGGGTGAAACTCAAACCTTTACTCATTCTTGAGGCTCTTAAAACGGATAATTTCCTATTGTACTCGTCCGTTTCCACATCGTTACTCTTTAAGGGTCTGTGGAGTTCTCTTAAACAATCTTCAAATGTTGGATATAAATCAGAGACGTAATATTCTACATAACCACTATAGACCCATTCTGTTTTTTTCTTGTAATGCTGTTTAATTTCTTTTTTAGATGGTCGAATATAATTTGATATTCTAAACTTGAAAAAGAAATCTGAGGGATGTCTTCCTTTATCAAATATACAAAAATGGTCATATTCACCAGCAAGACCTATTTTTGAATCTCCTGTCATGCCATAATAATTAAACCCAGCATCTATCCATTGGCTCCAATATCCCTTATATAAATACGCAGTTGATATCCCTTTTTGAGAAAAGGCATAAGTTGAGGATAGTAATAAGGCACAAAGAGCTATACACCTAATGATATAAATCGAAGTCTTCATCTTAATATTTACTTAATTACAAACATTTCATTACCTGTATCAAGAAGATAATTGCCCAAATCCATCAAGTCTAGAATCATACTCTTTTCTGATTCGCTCTTAGCATTGTTATACATGTTTTGAAGAGACATAATAGGCTTGCTGCAAGGTCTCCAATTCTGGCCATTCTTAATACCCATACATGTTATATCAATTCGTCCATTTTTTCTTGTTATTACATTCGCTCTAATTAGTGTCGATTGGTTAGTGCCAAGTTTGATGCCCTGGAATAACTGAACCTCTTGTGAAACTATTCTGTTGGCTTCCTGAATGGCTCTATCTTCTGCCGCCCATTTGTTTTCAATGTTTCGTATCGCTTCGCTGTTTCGACGATTAATCTCGTAAGGATCGGGAACGGAACTTTTTGTATTAGGAGATGTGGTTGGGGTATAACCTACGCCATACTGAGTATAATCAGGCTCTTTCTTAATTGTAATGTCATAAGTGTACTGAGCATAAGTAGATATGCTTAACATTGTAGCTGTTACTAATAAGAATAATTTCTTCATAGATACATAGTTTTAGGCTACCAGTTCCCAAGATGTATAGCGGATTATTTTAAAGAAGCATGGGACTATTGAAAATTATCGTAAGGAGGTTCTGGAATACCTATCATCAGACAATGAACAATAGCCCATGCCCAGAGATATGATAATCCATAAGGATATACTAATCCCAAGCATGAGCATATTGCCTATTATCCCTGATGATTGAAATTTTCCAGATTTCCTTACAGGATAATTACAACTGCTCTTTTCTAAGTTGAGTCCTTTATAACATGCTCTGCACACAGAAACACTTGAAACTCATTGGCAAAGATAGAGATATTTTTTCATATTACAAGCGTTTTTATTCAAAAACAGCATTTTTGTGCATCATTTTTAATATTTTACTTACATACATACAAAAAAGAGGATAGAGTTTGCGCTCTATCCCCATCTATGGAGGCCAAATGAATGGTGCTTCACGTAATAGGTCTAATTTGTCGCCTATAGCAAAGAATCCGTCACCATGTCTATATTCCAAATAATCTATTTTCCAAGGATTTTGTTTTACTTCATATCGAATAAATCTTAATCCCTTATAGCATCCTTTGTCAATTGTTTGGTCTTCTATAACATCAATTGCATTAATGTCGATGTAGCACCGTTTTGTGAAGACGTTTAATAATCTGATTCTATACCATGCTTCACGTTTTATTCCCTTCTTCTTATTTGATAAATAACAAGCGGCTGCCAATGCTGCATGAATTTGATGTATTAGGCTGTCAGAAGGGTATAGCTTTACATACTTTTCCATTTTTTTAGTAATTAAAGGGGAACACTCCGTTTTTATTTGGAATGTTCCCCGATGAGTTATTATTCTATGAACCATTTATATTTGTCATCAGTACCAATCAGTGCAGCATTGATTCCAAGTGCAATTTCTGTTGCATTAACTGTTCTATCCAAGAAAGAATCGATGTATGATGACTTAGTTGAGCCATTAAGAAGGTTGTAGAATTTCCAAAGGTCGATGTCATTGCCATAACTGCCGAAATCTTCATCATTAATATAGGATTTCGCAACGTTGTTGAGTTGGGTATCAGTTATAAGCAATTGAGGAATGTTTCTTTGCAGTCTTAATGGTAGATGCTGCCAAAGTCTAGCTTTGCCTATTATTTGGCAGAATTGATGTTCAGATAGATAGGAATTGCAGAGTTGTTGCATCAAATGAATTTGTTTTGCAGGATTGAAGCCGTGGTAAAGGTCAAGAATCTGCTTATATAGTTCATTTGTGTTGCTCGCTCTTAGTTCAGCTTTGTAGCCATCTGTGAAAATGCATAAATTGCAGCATACGGTGTTTTTAAATCCGATTGCAAGTTGGAAAATGTCAGGCACTTTCTTAGAGAATAGATTTTGTCTGTTGTATGCTCTTACGCCAACAATTGAGAGGTAAAGCCTATTACCATTGATGTCCTGATATATTGTAGGAACATCAATAGAGAAGGCGCAACGCTCAAAGTACTGAGTTTTGTCACTTTCTAGTAATTGGTTTGCAGGCTTGTGAATAGCAGAGGGAATACGTCCCTTAATAATGTGTGAACAGCGGATAATAGGACTTTCCACCTGTTCACCTCTAAAGAAGTCTTTTGAGGCTTCTCCTACTGTTTCAATAAACAGCGGGTGACTCAGTGTAAGTTCATTGTCCTTTGCAAATACGGGAGTAATGCAGTCGTTCTTTAGTTGGTCTAAAGTTACCTCGACTGTGTTAGCTTCAATGAAATGCTTTGTTAACTTGACGTTGTTTACTCGCATCTCATCCACCGGCTCGATAATCTCAGCATCTGAGAAATCGAATCTTTTACCGTTTGCAACGGTTGGAAATAGGATTTTCTCCATAATAAATGAAATTAAATTGTGAATAATAAATGAAAAAAGGGGATTGCCTAATATTTTTATATTAAGCATTCTTTTTCTTTAGGCATCGGTGGAGGGACTGAAGGGGTAGTGAAAACGCTTGCAAATGTCTTTCATGGTTTCGTTTCCATCAGTAAGGGGAGAGGGGGCGTGATTAGTTGAGGCTATATATTATATATAAGGTGTCTATAGGTGATTTTTAGTATTACTGTTTGGCAAAGAATCATCTGTCAGCTGTTGATATTGTATGTTTCTGGTAATTCCGTGTTGAAATTGTAAGTGCTATAATATGTATTTAGGTCTGTCATACTGGCAGTGACATGCACATGGTGATTATTTTATGCCAGGACGTATGCACTTTTGTGTATAATAACATTGAGAACATGGTGATAATTTATAAAATGATGCACAAAACAATGTTTCGTGGTGTTTTACAGAGAGAAAACGATGTCTTTTATGTCATTTTGACGTAAAATATTAGTTTGGTATGCATTTTGCAAATATGTTAATGCCAGACGATAGGGTTAGCCTGTCGGGAGGCATGGCTGAGGCTCTGACTTCACACCCTTTGAAGTCATCCAAGATTCAGATGAGAGTTGTTGCCGAGGGTTTCGGGTGGCAGTTCAATAAGATTTAGATTAATGCAGTGTGTTAAGTCACAAGCAAATTTTAATTTTTTTAAAATTTAAATTATGCCAAAAGCATTAATTTCTTCAGAAGCTGTAAACAGCAATAATGAACTTGTTGAGGGAACAAGTCAAGTGGTGAATGAGAAACAAGGAAAGAAAGGCTCTCGAAAGAAAGACCCATATTTCTTAATTCTCGCAAACGCTCAAAGGTTATTTAATGGTCAAATAGACACTTCGAGATGTGGTTTATATGGAGATTGTGTACGAATAGCCGTCGTTAGGTACAATGCAAAACAGGAAGAAAATAGCAATGGCTTTTCGGAAAGACAATTCAAATCAAGATTCACACAAATCGTTGCTGATATATTGGACAGAAAATCTTTCGAGAAACAATGCAATATTCGCAAAGTAGAACCTTTTGTAGCAGCCACGTATGTTGCAACTTTGAATGCCGAAAATCGGCAAAAAGTTCTGAAAGGTTCATGGGGCGATATACCACAAAGATTCTTGGATTGTGGAGTTCCTATCTTTGATTTTGAGGAATTGGTGGAATTTGATACAAACGGAATCTTAAAGGATTATCTCCTTACAAGAAATGCAGCTGACAGCAAATAAAAACGATAAGTTCTCCCCTGCTCATCATCTGGCAGGGGAGTTTTGTGTTATTTTCCAAAAACGTACTTAATTACCTTTGCATTGGCCTTGTTTTCATTCACGAAGTCCCGTTCTATGTATATGTCGGTCACTCGCATGGATGCATCTACATGGTTGAGGGCTGCATGAACGGTGTATTTATCTATTCTACATTTATTGAGGGCAATAGTTGCCCAAGAGTGACGGGCTGCATAATACTCAAAGTCTTCGATATTTAAAATTTCCCCGATTTCTTTTAGTCCAGAATTGATAGCCTTATTAAATGCTCTGGAGTCACTGTATATTTTATAGAATTTGAATAATCGTTTTCCTGATGGATCTCGATACTTCTCAATAATTGGCTGGATTATATCTGGAACTACAACTTCCATCTTAGCTTTATCTAGTCTTCGATCTTTGGTCTTTGTTCGGTAGTAAACAAGTCTGTTGCCTCTTAATTCAGTTGCATTATAAAGATCGACAGAATTAATCCCGATAAGACAAAAAGACATGATAAAGCAATCTTTGGCAAGGTCAAAACGGCATGTCCCTTTATATCCCTTATAATAATTCTGATAGGGTAGGTTCCAAATATTTTTTATTTGCTGAGGTAAGATAGCTCTCTTTCGTGTTGCTTCTTCCTTAGGAATCCTAAAATATTCAAATGGTGAATGTGGTATTCGTATTAATCCTTTATCGGGTTTGTTATAGTATCTCTGTGCTTCATTAAATAGGTGACGCAAGTTGGTAAGATAGAGCGAGACGCATCGATTTGAAGGTATGCGTCTGCCTTCTTCTTCTAGTTTCTTCACTCTATGCGCGCGTACATTATTAATATGGTCACGATATTTCTCCAATAGTTCAACAGTTAATTCCTTAATCTCCAACTCTTCTTTGCCAAGAAATTTAATAAAGGATTTTAGGCTATTTGAGTAAATGTCTTTACTCTTGATAGGAGTGGTGCAAATCCATTCTCGACAGAATGCGATGAAATCAATAGGTTTGTCAACTTCATCTTTATTAATGAGTCGGTTTACAATCTCGTTGACATCACAATTTTCAGAATCAATATGCAGGGAATTATATGACGTCCTGTAATGTAATACTAGACGGTCTGCTTCCTGCTTTGTTGTTGATCCTTCTTTCAGTTTTAAGTCTGCTGTAAGGTCTCCATTTGAAGCAAAAATGTTTGTTGAGATTCGCTTCACCTTTTTGTCTTTGATAAAACGCACTTTAACATTATACGTTCCATCTGCTCTTTTCTTGTCCTTTTGGACTTCTGCTTTAATTGTCAGCATAGCAATTTTTGTTTTTGAGGTCAACCTCGGGTAAACTTGAGGTCAACTTTTGGTTAAAAAATGCGCTGATTTTGAGAAAATACAATTATAAGAAAAATGAGAATTGGTAAAATTTTGAACTTCTTTGATTCCCTGAAATCCTTAAAAATCAGTAGTTTACAAACAAAAAAGGCTAGCATTACGCTAACCTTCATTTTTGTGATTCGGTTGGGGCTCGAACCCAAGACCTACTGCTTAGAAGGCAGTTGCTCTATCCAGCTGAGCTACCGAACCAGCCTTGTTGTTTATGATATCCTTTTACGGAAATCGGCTGCAAAGGTAGACATTTTTTCCGAAACTGCCAAACTTTTCAGTGAAATCTTGCAAAGAAATGTCTCTAATTATTCTTTTGCGGGTTTCCAGTTGCCGTAAATTATCTCACCGTATTGTGACTCCTTGTTTATATGTACACCTAAGTAGCATGAGAAACCACCTACATAGAAGTCCTGATAGTGGTAATTCAGACTATCTATTTCTACGCTTTTTGTTGTGTCTTTTGCATTCTCGATAGCTTCTGCTCTATCTCTAAACGAATCGAATACACTTTCGGGTATGCCTTTGTAGAAGTAAACAACAAGAGTATCGCGGAACAAGTTTCCTTCCTGATATTCGCCTGGTTTATGCTCCTTGATGCGGAAATCAGGTATGGTAAGACCAGTATCGTGAGCAACTTTAGCTGCATTATCATATATGGCTTTTCTGTTCTCAGGGTTAGACATACTATCTCTAGCTCCTTTCATACCCATAAATGTGGTGAAAGTAATCGAACACAATATAACAATAATGAAAAATGCAATAATAGCATATCCCCAAAGCAAATACTTTTTACTCATGATAATATGGCCTTTAGTTGACTATCTGGGTGCAAAATTAATTAATTTTTCTGTAGTTTGCAAATTTTTTGTAGTTTTTTTGTAACTTTGGCTTCGCCGAATTGAGTTTTTTTGTAACTTTGCAGCCGCTATATATATAATAAGGTGTAAACTGGATGATGAAATATGTCTTTTTTGCCGTCTGTGGACTGATGATGAGTGCAACATGTTGCGCTCAGCGAAAGCAGATTGGTGACGCTCGAACAATACTTAAAAGCGGTAAGAATATAGAGCAGGCTGAGAAACTTATGACAGACCTGCTTAAGGATAAGGCTAACGAGGAGAATACCCGAATATACGATATCTGGCTTCAGGCTGTAGAAAAGCAATATCTGGCTCTGAACGAGAAGATGTATATTAAGGAAAAGGTAGATACAACAAAGTTCTTCGATTTGGCCAAACGTATGTTTGTTATAGCAGAGCGACTTGACTCAATAGATGCTAAACCAGATAAGAACGGTAAGTCTAACCCTGAATATCGCAAGTCAAATGCTGCAAAGATGCAGGGATATCGTCCAAATATCTATTATGGAGGAGCGCATCACCTTAAGAAGGGTGACTTTAAGACTGCCTTCGACTTCTTCGAGATGTATCTCGACTGCGATCGTCAGCCGTTATTCACGGGATATGACTTTATGTATAAAGACCCCAAGATGGGTGAGGTGGCATACTGGGCAACTTACTGCGGATATAGGATGAACGATCCTGTTCTCGTGTTGCGCCATGCATCTACAGCGCAGCGTGATGAGCAGAAGCTGGAGTATACATTGCAGTATATGGCAGAGGCGTGGGAGAAACTGGAGGACGATTCTATGTATACAGCAACCTTATGGCAAGGATTCAAGAAGTATCCGAAGTCTAATTATTTCTTCCCTCGACTGATGGACAACTACAATCGCAGGGGAAACTACGAGATGGCTGATAGCGTGGTGAACGAAGCACTTAAGACTGATACGCTTAATGAACTGTTCCTTTTTGCCAAGTCGATGGTTATGCTAAATCTGAAAAAGTATGGAGATTGCTTGAAGTTTAGCGACCAGTTGATAGCACTTAATCCTGATTTGGCTGATATATATTATAATGGTGGCATAGCCTGTCTGAACATAGCTCAGCGTATGGATTCGCGTAAGTACAAAAAGCAGATAAAGAAGATGTACGAGAGGGCGCGTCCTTATATGGAGAAATATCGCGAGATGGCTCCAGACGAAAAAGACAAATGGGCCCCAGCATTGTATAGGATATACTTCAATCTTAATATGGGTAAGCAGTTCGACGAAATCGATAAGATTCTGAGAAAGTAATGAAGAGAGAAGTCAGGAATAGGCGAAAAGTTAAGATTCTATAAATAGAAACGGCTTTTCGCCTATTCTTCTGTCTTTTTATGTATCTTTGTAGAATGGAATTCAATAACAATCTAAAGAAATAAAACATTAAGATTATGGCAGACAATGCTCAACTGATTGCTCAGTGCGAGGCACGGGCTAAAGAATGGCTTTCTCCCGCCTTTGATGAGGAGACACGTAAGGAAGTACAGGCAATGCTCGACAATGCTGACAAGACAGCGCTGATCGATGCTTTCTATCAGAATCTTGAGTTTGGTACAGGTGGCCTTCGTGGTATTATGGGTGCTGGTACCAACCGCATGAACAAGTACATTGTTGGTATGGCTACACAGGGTTTTGCAAACTATATCCTGAAAGCATTCCCCGGCAAACAGAGTTCTGTTGTAGTAGGTCATGACTGCCGTAACAACGGACGTATGTTTGCTGAGACAGTAGCTGATATTTTCTCTGCTAATGGCATTAAGGTTTACCTGTTCGAGAGTCTGCGTCCTACACCAGAGATTTCGTTTGCTATCCGTCAGCTCGGATGCCAGGCTGGTGTAAACGTAACCGCTTCTCACAACCCACGTGAGTATAACGGATATAAGGCATATTGGGACGATGGTGCTCAGGTGCTGGCTCCACACGATAAGGGTATTATCGATGAGGTAAACAAGGTTAAGATTGAGGACGTTAAGTTCGAGGGCAATAAGGAGCTCATCGACATCATTGGTGGTGAGATGGACTGGGACTACCTGCAGGCTGTTAAGGAGGCTATGGTAGATCAGGACGTTATTTTGCGCCAGAAAGACCTGAACATTGTTTACAGCCCAATGCACGGAACTGGTCGTGTTATCATTCCTGAGGCTCTGCGTTCATGGGGCTTCCAGAATATCCATGTTGTTCCTGAGCAGATGGTTATCGATGGTAACTTCCCAACAGTAGTAAGTCCTAACCCTGAGAATGCCGAGGCTATGACACTTGGTATGAAGCTGGGTACACGTCTGAATGCAGACTTGGTAATCGCTTCTGACCCAGATGCTGACCGTCTGGCTATCGTATGTCGTAACGCTAAGGGCGAGTGGGAGATCCTGAATGGAAACCAGACATGTATGATGTTCTCATGGTACATCATCGCCAACAAGAAGAAGCTTGGTCAGCTCAAGGGTAACGAGTTCCTGGTAAAGACCATCGTTACTACCGAGGTTATTGCTGAGATTGCTAAGAAGAACGGCGTAGAGTATCGCGACTGCTATACAGGCTTCAAGTGGATTGCCAACGAGATCCGCATCTCTGAGGGCGTTAAGAAGTACATCGGTGGTGGTGAGGAGAGCTTCGGATTCCTGCCATTCGATAAGGTTCGTGATAAGGACTCTCCAGCATCTATCTGCTTGATCTGTGAGATTGCTGCATGGGCTCGCGACAACGGTATGACTCTGTACGACTTGCTGATGAACATCTATAAGGAGTACGGATTCTCTAAGGAGGTAACCATCAATGTGGTTCGTCCAGGTAAGACAGGTGCTGACGAGATTAAGCAGATGATGGCCGACTTCCGTGCTAATCCTCCAAAGGAGCTGGGCGGTAGCAAGGTTTGCTTGTGGAAGGACTATAAGACTCTGGAGGCTAAGAAGGCTGACGGTAGTGTAGAGAAACTGAACATGCCAGACACAAGTAACGTTCTGCAGTGGTTCTGCGAGGATGGTACTAAGGTTTCTGTTCGTCCTTCAGGAACTGAGCCAAAGATTAAGTTCTATACTGAGGTGAAGGATCCGAGCTTCAAGGAGGCAGCTGACTATGAGCGCTGCACCAAGGCTGCTGAGGAGAAGATTGAGGCTATCAAGAAGAGCTTGAATCTCTAAGCATATAAAAAAAAGTAACCCCCGCTAAGTTTTTTTAGCGGGGGCTATTTTTTTTATAGGGGTTTAGTAGAACAGCATTGCAAGGGCGTAAGCCACTATCGTAGAGACGATTACGCTGATGAGTCCTGGCATCATGAACGAGTGGTTCAGCAGGTATTTGCCAATCACCGTAGTGCCCGAACGGTCGAAGTTGACCGTTGCGATATCGCTGGGGTAGTTAGGAATGAAGAAGTAGCCGTAAACCGCAGGTAGCACACCCAGCAGTACAGGACCAGGAATACCCAACTTATATGCCAGAGGCAACATGGCAACAACCACTGCACCCTGTGAGTTGATGAGTACTGAAACCATGAAGAATACAAAGGCGATACTCCAAGGATATTCTTTGACGATATTGGCAAGCATATCCTGCATCTCGGTCATATAGTTAGAGAAATATGTGTCAGCAAGCCAAGCGATACCATAAATAGCTACAACGGCCACCATACCTGACTGCCATACAGGACCAGCAACAGCTTTTTTGGGTTGAGCCTTGCAGAAGATAATCATAAGGGCTGCAGCCGAAATCATTACAATCTGGATTACCAGGTTCATCTTCAGGTCAACCGTTCCCTTTTCTGTAAATCCTTCTGCCACAATGCCTGCCTTTGCAAGAGCTGCTGCAGAAATCGAACCTCCGCCAGCTAAAGTAGCATCGCCAGCACCCTTAATTGCTTTTACAGTTGGATATGAAGGCAGCAAATCGGGTAGGGCAGCAAACAATACGATAACAGCAAGTGCTCCCAAGAAGATAAATACGGCATTCTTGGCCGACTGTGGAATTTCCTTGTCCAGTGTTGTTGCTGTGCTACCGTAGATGTACTCACGCTGTGCAGGGTCAGCAATCTTCTTCTGGAACTCAGGATCCTTGTCCAGGTCAAGTCCGCGATGGTATGAAGCGGCGGCAGCAGCTATCAGTCCGCAAAGACAAGCAGGAATGCTGATCATGAGTACACGAGGGATGGTGATATCGAAGTGGTTTGCATTCGAAATCGTTACGAATGCCACAACGGCTGCAGCGATTGGCGAACATGTGATACCAACCTGCGATGCTATTGATGCTACTCCACAAGGACGCTCAGGTCGTATACCTTTCTTCAGTGCTATGTCGCAGATAATAGGCATAAGGGTGTATACTACGTGACCTGTTCCTACCAGCACAGTCAAGAAGAATGTGCAAAGCGGAGCAAAAAAGGTGATGTGATCAGGATGCTTTCGCAGCAATCTCTCAGCAATCTGTATCAACCAGTCCATTCCGCCCGAGGCTTGCATAATACCAGCACACGTCACGGCTGCTATAATAATGTAGATAACATCGGTAGGTGGTGTACCAGGTTTTAACCCAAATCCGAACACCAGGATTGCCAATCCGATTCCAGAAATAGCTCCAAGAGCCAAACTACCGTAGCGAGAGCCTACCCACAATGCACCCAGCACGATGCAGAGTTGTAGAATCATTGATAATGTAATCATAGGTACTTTTTAAATGTTTTAAGTTATAATTATTGGATTTCTGTTGGCAAATATAAGCAATTATTCTGAAATATCATACTTTTTTAGCAGAAATATTAAAAATATTTATTTCCTTTGGTCAAATTGGATATTTTTAGTACCTTTGCACGCTAAATAAGAGAAGATAGAAATAATAATTAAGATATGGCAAAAAAGTTCGCCGAACATAACGGCTTGAATCTAACCCAGGTAAACAATGATATCCTGGAAATGTGGCGGGAGAAGAATGTCTTCTGGCGCTCGGTAGATGAGCGCGAAGGCTGCCCGCAGTTTGTTTTCTTCGAGGGTCCTCCATCAGCTAATGGTCACCCTGGAATTCACCACGTGCTGGCACGTACCATCAAGGATACCTTTAATCGCTATAAGACGATGAAGGGCTATCAGGTTAAGCGTAAGGCTGGTTGGGATACCCACGGACTGCCTGTTGAGCTTGGCGTTGAGAAGGAACTTGGTATCACAAAGGCTGATATTGATAATAAGCAGAGTGCAAAGTATATCTCTACAGAGGATTACAACAAGAAGTGCCGCGAGAATGTGATGATGTTCACTCAGGAGTGGCGCGACCTCACTGAGAAGATGGGATACTTTGTTGATCTCGACAACCCATATATCACTTACGATAACAAATACATCGAGACTCTCTGGTGGTTGCTCAAGCAGTTCTACAACAAGGGACTGCTCTATAAGGGTTACACCATCCAGCCATATTCTCCTGGTGCAGGTACAGGTCTTAGCTCGCACGAGTTGAACCAGCCAGGTTGCTATCGCGATGTTAAGGATACCACTGTTACTGCTCTGTTCAAGGCTCTAAATCCTAAGGAAGAGTGGACCAAGTGGGGTACTCCTTACTTCGTGGCTTGGACAACAACACCTTGGACATTGCCTTCGAACACAGCTCTCTGCGTAGGTCCTAAGATCGACTATGTAGCTGTTGAGACATATAACGCTTATAATGGCGAGAAGATTACCATTATCCTGGCCGAGAGCCGCCTTAACGCTTATCTCGCACCAGAGGGTAACATGACTGATGGCGACGAGATGCCTGAGTACAACAAGGGCGAGAAGTTCGTTCCTTATCGTATCGTAGGTCATTATACTGGTGAGGAGCTGGTTGGTATGAAGTATCAGCAGCTCATGCCTTGGGTTAAGCCATCTGCTAAGCTCGACCAGAATGCTGCCGACTATGTTAAGGAGTACGCAGCTGCTCATCCTGAGAAGGTATTCGCAGGTGAGAATGGCAAGGATAAGTTTGTTGAGATGGAGAGCGAGGCTTTCCGCGTAATCCCTGGCGATTATGTAACAACTGAGGATGGTGCTGGTATCGTACATATCGCTCCAACCTTTGGTGCCGACGACGCCAAGGTTGCTAAGGATGCTCACATCCCAAGCTTGTTCCTTATTAATAAAAAAGGTGAAACACGTCCAATGGTCGACCTTCAGGGTAAGTACTATGTTATGGACGAGCTCGACGATAACTTCGTAGCAAAGTGTGTTGATAAGGCTGCTTATGGTCACCATGCTGGCGATTTCGTTAAGAATGCTTATGCTCCTGAGTTCAATAAGGATGGTAAGTACGACGAGCAGGCTGCTGCAAAAGCAGAGGACCTGAACATTGTAATCTGTATGGAGATGAAGCAGGAGGGTACTGCTCTCAAGATAGAGAAGCATGTACACAACTATCCTCACTGCTGGCGTACGGATAAGCCTGTGCTCTATTATCCTTTGGATAGCTGGTTCATCCGCAGCACAGCCAAGAAGGATCGTATGGTTGAGTTGAACAAGACTATTAACTGGCAGCCTGAGAGCACTGGTACAGGCCGCTTCGGTAACTGGCTTGAGAACCTGAACGACTGGAACTTGTCTCGCTCACGCTTCTGGGGTACACCACTTCCTATCTGGCGCGACGAGGATGGCAAGGAAATCTGTATTGGCAGTGTTGAGGAACTCTACAACGAAATCGAGAAGTCAGTAAAGGCTGGTTTCATGAAGAGCAACCCACTTAAGGATAATGGTTTCGTACCTTGCGACTGGAGCAAGGAGAACTACGATAAGATCGACCTCCACCGTCCTTACGTTGATAATATCGTACTTGTTTCAGAGAGCGGTAAGCCAATGAAGCGCGAGACCGACCTGATTGACGTTTGGTTCGATTCTGGTTCTATGCCATACGCACAGATCCACTATCCATTTGAGAATAAGGACCTGATTGATAAGGGTATCGCATTCCCTTGCGACTTCATCAACGAGGGTGTTGACCAGACACGTGGTTGGTTCTTTACTCTGCATGCCATTGCTACTATGATCTTCGACTCTGTAGCCTTCAAGAATGTAATTTCTTCAGGACTTGTGCTCGATGCTAAGGGCAACAAAATGTCGAAGCACGTTGGTAACGTGGTTAACCCATTCGATATGATTGGCAAGTACGGTAGCGATGCTGTACGTCTGTATATGATGACCAACTCAGAGCCTTGGGACAACCTTAAGTTCGACCCAGAGGGCGTAGACGAGGTACGTCGTAAGTTCTTCGGAACACTTTATAACACATATAGCTTCTTTGCGCTGTATGCTAATGTTGATGGTTTCGACCCAACAGCTGCACAGGTTGCATTCGAGAAGCGTCCTGAGATTGACCGCTGGATTCTGTCATGCCTGAATACACTTATCAAGGGTGTTGAGGCCGAGCTCGACGGATACGATCCAACACGTGCTGGTCGACTGATCGATGCATTCGTTAACGACGACCTGAGTAACTGGTTCGTACGTCTTAATCGTAAACGTTTCTGGGGTAAGGAGATGAGCGAGGATAAGCTCTCAGCTTATCAGACACTGTACACCTGCTTGATGACAGTTGCCAAGCTGCTTGCTCCATTCGCTCCATTCTATGCTGATCAGCTGTATAAGGATCTGGGCGGTGAGCTCGATTCTGTACACCTCGATAAGTTCCCTGTAGCTGACGATGCCCAGATTGATAAGGATCTCGAGGCTCGTATGCAGATGGCACAGAAGATTACCTCTATGGTACTTGCTCTGCGCCGTAAGGTAAACATCAAAGTTCGTCAGCCACTGCAGGCCATCATGATTCCTGCTGTCGACGAGACTCAGAAGAAGCATATCGAGGCCGTTAAGGACCTGATTATGAACGAGGTTAACGTTAAGGAACTCCGTTTTGTTGAGGGTGCTGGCGTGCTGGTTAAGAAGGTGAAGTGTAACTTCCGTACTATGGGTAAGAAGTTCGGTAAGCTCATGAAGAGTGTGGCTGCTGCTATGGATGCCCTTAGTCAGGAGCAGATTGCCGAGCTCGAGAAGCAGGGCACCATCGCTATCAATGTCGAGGGTCAGGACATCACCGTCGAGGCTGTCGATGTTGAAATCATCAGCGAGGATATTCCTGGCTGGCTGGTAGCTAACGAGGGTAACCTTACTGTAGCACTCGAGGTAGAACTCACCGAGGAGTTGAAGAACGAGGGTATGGCCCGCGAGCTCATCAACCGTATTCAGAACATCCGTAAGGAGAGTGGCTTCGAGATTACTGATCGTATCAACGTTGAGATTGCTCCTAACGATGATGTGCAGAAGGCAGTTGACAGCTTCGCCGACTACATCAAGACTCAGGTTCTGGCCGATAATGTTACTCTACAACCTAATGACGGTCAGGAAGTTGAGTTCGATGAGTTTAAGTTGAACATTAAAGTTACTAAGAATTAAATAATAATCAATAACTAAACATTAAAGTATTATGGCAGAGAAGACTCGCTATACTGATGAGGAGCTCGAGGAGTTCCGTCAGATCATAAACGAAAAGATGGCTTTGGCCAAGCGTGATTACGAGCAGATGATGCGCGTTCTTACCAACGAAGATAGCAACGATGTAGACGATACATCACCCACCTACAAGGCATTGGAGGAGGGTAGTGCTACTCAGTCAAAGGAGGAGCTCATCTCAATGGCTGCACGCCAGCAGAAGTTTATTCAGGGTTTGAAGGCTGCTTTGGTACGTATCGAGAACAAGACCTATGGTATCGACCGTATCACTGGCAAGCTTATTCCAAAGGAGCGCCTTCGCGCTGTTCCTCATGCAACCCTTAGTGTTGAGTCTAAGCTTAACCAGAAAAAGTGACGCGTAGTTCTCTTATCACAAAAGGCAGATTGGCGACGCTGATAGTTGTCGCCATTCTCCTTATTGACCAGGCAATAAAAATCTGGGTGAAGACCTCGATGAGTCTCCATGAGAGTATTCACATCACCGACTGGTTCTACATCACGTTTATTGAGAACATGGGCATGGCCTTTGGTATGCAGCTGGGCAGCAAGATTATCCTCTCGTTGTTCCGTGTTGCAGCCATCTGTGTGCTGGGTTATTATATCTGGCAGCAGGTAAAGAAGAATGCCCGCACAGGTTATATCGTCTGTCTGTCGATGGTTCTGGCTGGTGCAGCTGGCAACCTTATCGACTGTATGTTCTACGGACTGGTGTTCAACGAGTCATCGCCCTATTATCTGTCTTATTTCGTTCCCTTTGGTACGGGTTACGCCCCATTCCTTATGGGTAAGGTGGTAGATATGTTCTACTTCCCTCTTATTGAGACAGAATGGCCCACGTGGATGCCTTTTGTTGGAGGCGATCATTTTGTGTTCTTCAGTCCAGTGTTTAATTTTGCTGATGCGAGCATCAGTGTCAGCGTGGTTTTGCTGCTGTTGTTTTACAGAGAGGAGATTAGTAAAATATCAATAAAGAAAGAAGAGAAGAAAGTTGAAGAATAAGGCTTTACATATTATAAATGTGGTGGCAGCAGTGCTTTTGTTGGCCAGCTGTAAACCCCAGGTTCCGTCGCAGTATATCCAGCCCGACGATATGGAAGACCTTATCTACGACTATCACATAGCTCAGGGTATTGCTGCCCAGCAGGATGGCAATAGCGATTATAATCGTCGCCTTACATTCGAGTTGGTGCTCAAGGAGCATGGCATTACCCAGGCCGAATTCGACTCTTCGCTGGTTTATTACTATACCCGCGCTGACAGATTCCAGGAGATTTACAAGAATGTGCAGAGCCGTCTTAATGCGGAGGCTGAGAAATATGGTGCTGTTGTTAACGAGGTGCAGAACATGGTTTCTAACTCTACCAGTGGCGACACTGTAGATGTGTGGACAGGCAATCGTGCGCTTATGCTGCTCAACGATCGTCCTTATCATCTCTACACCTTCAGTCAGCAGGCTGACACCACATTCCACCAGGGTGATAGCTTTATGATGAGCTTCAACACCACATGGCTTATGCAGAATGGTAATCGTCAGGCTGTAGCCTATCTGGCAGTAACCTATGCCAACGATAGCACCACTAAGGCGTTTGCCACCATTTCTACTTCAGGCACAACAACCCTTCGCATACCTTATTGCAAGGAGCGTGTCAAGGAGATTAAGGGATTTGTGATGTGTGGCAATCGTCCAAGCACTGATAATACCAATAGTCTGTGCTTGATGTTTGTCGACAATATCACCCTGGCTAAGTTCCACAACAAGATTGTAGAGCAGCCTGTGATTCCTCAGCAGATAGACAGCACTCACATTGTTAAGCCTGATTCTGTTCAGTACGACTCGTTGCGCCGTCCTATGCCTCATCCAGGAAATCGTCCTTTGACCGTGGGCGAGATTAACAAGATGCGCGAGATGCAACAAAAGCAGATGCACCAGCCTAAGCCGCTGCCTAATATGCATCAGATAAAGAAAAGTAATAAACCCAATAACTAAGTATAATTATGAATCTGAAATTCCGATTGTCATTGATGAACTTCCTTGAGTTCGCTGTATGGGGAGCTTATCTAACATGTATGGGAAACTACCTTGGAGTAGCCGGACTTGGCGACAAGATTTCTTGGTTCTATGCTATTCAGGGTATCGTTAGTATTTTTATGCCCACACTCATGGGTATTGTAGCCGATAAGTATATCCAACCCCAGCGATTGTTGGGCTTGTGCCATCTGGCAGCAGGAGGCTTTATGCTGGGGTGCTGGTGGCTTGGCATGCAGGCTGGTTATGGTAACGAACTGCAGGATAAGTCGCTGTTCATAGCACTCTATACCCTTAGCGTGGCATTCTTCATGCCAACTATCGCATTGGCCAATACCACAGCATTCACTATATTGAAGAACAACGGTGGCGATACCGTTAAGGATTTCCCACCAATCCGTGTGCTTGGCACAGTGGGATTTATCGTAACCATGTGGTTTGTCAACTGTGCTGTATGGCAGGATGGAAGTTTCTCTATGACTCTGGCAGATAACGGTTATAAGTTCCAGTACACCTACATGCAGTTCTTCGTATCTGGCATTATCAGTGTAGCTTTGTGCTTGTATTGCTTCACATTGCCAGAGTGCAAGATCGACAGAACCGAGAAGAAGGTTTCGCTTGTAGAGAGCCTGGGCCTCGATGCCTTCAAGCTTTTCAAGTCAAAGCAGATGGCTCTGTTCTTTATATTTTCAGCCCTGCTTGGCATGTGTCTGCAGGTAACCAACGGCTATGCTGGTCCTTTCATCACTAGCTTCAAGGGTAGTGCCGATGCAGCTGTAGCCACATCGTTTGCAGCTAATAATGCTACTCTGCTCACCAGTATCTCTCAGATTAGTGAGGCACTGTGTATATTGATGATTCCATTCTTCCTTAAGCGCTATGGCATTAAGGTTGTAATGCTCATGTCAATGTTCGCATGGGTGTTCCGCTTTGGATTCTTCGGAGTAGGTAATCCAGCCATGCCTGGTGTTATCATGTTCATCCTTTCTTGCATCGTCTATGGTGTCGCTTTCGACTTCTTCAATGTCTCAGGCGGTATCTTTGTCGATCAGGTGTGCGAGCCAAGTATCAAGGCCTCTGCTCAGGGTTTGTTCATGATGATGACCAATGGTGTTGGTGCCACGGTAGGCACACTTGCTGCTGGCGAGATAGTTAATCATTACTGTTACTGGGAGAATGGATTCCTTGAGGGCGACTGGACCACCTGTTGGTTCATCTTCGCAGGCTTTGCACTTGCTGTAGGTGTAGCCTTTGCTTTGGTATTCCATCCGGAAACTAAAAAATAATTTCTAAAGTTTGATATGAAGGAAACAAGATATTTCTTTGTGCCTGATGCTGAGAATCAGACAGAGTTGCCCACCGATGAGGCAATGCACGCCATGCGTGTGTTACGCCTAAAAAGTGGCGACGAGCTTTTCCTGATGGATGGCGAGGGCAATTATTTCCGTGGTAAGGTAACTGTTGCCGCCACACATCACTGTTACTACGAGATTATCGAGAAACTGCCGCAGCAGCGCCAGTGGAAGGGACATCTGCACCTTGGCATTGCTCCAACAAAGATGATGGATCGTATTGAGTGGATGATGGAGAAAGCTACTGAGATAGGTATCGACGAGGTATCATTCCTTAATTGCAAGTTCTCTGAGCGCCGACTGGTAAAGCTTGTGCGCCTCGATAAGATTGTAACAGCTGCTGTTAAGCAGAGCCACAAGGCCTGGAAGCCAAAGGTTAACGAGATGGTTCATTTCGATGCTTTCCTCAAGCAGCCTATCGAGGGTCGCAAGTATATAGCCCACTGCTACGAAGAAGTACCTCGTGTAAACCTGTTCGATGAGCTGCGCAAGCCATCCGATACTGACGATGTTACTGTGCTTGTTGGTCCTGAGGGCGATTTCTCTATCGACGAGGTTCGTCAGGCTGTGGCCGCTGGCTGGGTGTCAGTAAACCTTGGCGAGAGCCGCCTGCGCACAGAGACAGCAGGTCTTTCTGCAGTTATGATGATGCAGTTAGCACAACAATAACAATAATAGAATGAGATAAACCAAATAAACTATAAGATATGACTGACGAGAAGATTATGGCTACCATCAAGCCAGATGGCGAACACTGGCAGCCCGAAATCGAGACCATGCCAAGAGAGCAGCTCCAGCAGTTGCAGGTTAAAAAACTAAAGGACACCATCAATGTCTGTCTGAAATCGCCATTTTACAAGAAGCGTTTGGGCGATCTCGGCATCACTGCCGACTCTATCAACAGCCTGGATGACCTTCGCAAGATTCCTTTCACCACAAAGCAGGATCTGCGCGATAATTATCCCTTCGGACTTGTTGGCGGAAATTTAGACGATGCTGTTCGTATCCACTCTACCAGTGGTACCACAGGAAATCCATGTGTGGTTATCTATTCAGAGCACGACATCTGTTCGTGGGCCAATATGATTGCCCGCAACCTCTATATGGTTGGTTGTCGTAAGAGCGATGTATTCCAGAACTCAAGTGGCTATGGTATGTTTACTGGCGGACTGGGATTCCAGTATGGTGCCGAGTGGCTTGGTGCTATGACTGTTCCTGCTGCAGCTGGTAACTCAAAGCGTCAGATTAAGTTTATTAAGGACTTTGGCACAACCTGTCTGCATGCCATTCCTTCTTATGCCATCCGTTTGGCTGAGGTGTTCAAGGAAGAGGGTGTCGACCCCTCTACTACCAAGCTCCGCACCCTGTGCATCGGAGCCGAGCCTCACACTGAGGAGCAGCGTCGTCGCATCGAGCGCATGCTTGGTGTAAAGGCCTACAACTCGTTTGGTATGACAGAGATGAATGGCCCTGGTGTAGCTTTCGAGTGTAAGTATCAGGACGGTATGCACCTTTGGGAGGATAACTATATCGTAGAGATTGTCGACCCAGATACTCTCGAGCCAGTGCCCGATGGTGAGATGGGCGAGATGGTGCTCACCACGCTCGATCGTGATATGATGCCTATCCTGCGCTATCGCACTCGCGACCTCACCCGTATCATCGCTGAGCCATGTAAGTGTGGCCGTACCCATCGCCGTATCGACCGTATCAAGGGTCGTACCGATGATATGTTTATCATCAAGGGTGTAAACGTATTCCCAATGCAGGTAGAGAAGATTCTGGTTCAGTATCCTGGACTGGGCAGCAACTACCTCATCACCCTTGAGACCATCGACGATAATGATGTTATGACCGTAGAAGTTGAGCTTGATAGCCTGGAGACTGAAATCTATCCTGAGATGCAGAAGATGATGAAGGACATCCAGCGCGCCCTTAAGGACGAGATTCTGCTCACTCCTCAGGTCAAGCTTGTTAAGAAGGGCTCACTGCCACAGAGCGAGGGCAAGGCCGTTCGTGTAAAGGATTTAAGACCATCTCGCGGATAATGAAGAAAACTCTTATGGCCCTGTTAGTGGCCGCAACATTTAGTCAGGCATCAGCCCAGAGCGTCCAGATTCGCGACGCTTTCAGGGAGATGCCTGACTCCCTTATGCCTTATCTCTCAAAGAACAACCGTCTTGACTTTATCGATTTCCTCGACTCAGGTATGAAGGCCGAGGTTCGTAATCAGCTTGGCGGAACCAGTCAGATGCTGTCGCTTGCTGACGACAGTCTGTCGATACAGATGAACCCATCGCTGCGTGTCGACATGATTGCTATGGATAGCGTAGTGGCTGTGGTAGAGACCTTCCTGGTTGATTCCATCTACGGAGAGAGTAGGGTACACTACTATTCTGCCACATGGCAACCCGTTGCTCAGCCCGTACTCACCGAGGCTCAGCAACAGCGTATTAAACGCTTGAAATTGCAAAATATCGTAAAGCGTGATGATGATTTATTGAACAAACGTTAAAATCCATCGATTTCCTTCTTCTAGTTTACCGATTTACCAAGAAAAAACCTACTTTTGCAACGTGTTTTTCATGGTATTAGATTATTAAGGTTAATTAGAAGATCGTTTATCGTGAGGTAAGTGATATTTCGGCCTCCATAAAGTAATGTTTGAATTATTTTTTAGAACATTAGTTTATGGTTAAAAAAAGAGGAACCTGCGAAGGTTCCTCTTTTGCTTTTATAATAGCTCGCTCTTAGTAAGAGCGGGCTATTATAACTCGAGCCTTAGCAGGCTTGCCTGTTACCATGTCCACACCAGGAGTCTGCTCAACTCCGAATGGCACGCATCGTATTGTGGCCTGAGTCTCCTCCTTGATTCTTGCCTCAGTCTCGGCAGTACCGTCCCAGTGGCACAGGAAGAATCCACCATCCTTAACCTTCTCCTTGAACTCCTCGTAGTTCTCGCACTCGTAGATGTGAGCATCACGATAGTCCTTAGCCTTCTTGAAGATGTTCTGCTGGATGTCCTCAAGCAGCTTCTCTACATACTGAGCTATTCCGTCGATAGAGCGTGTCTCCTTCTCCAGAGTGTCACGGCGCATCACCTCGATAGTGCCGTTCTCCAAGTCGCGAGCACCCAAAACCAGACGTACAGGAACACCCTTCAGCTCATAGTCAGCAAACTTGAATCCAGGGCGCTTATTGTCAGCATTGTCAAACTTCACGCTGATGCCCTTGCTGCGCAGCTCGTCGATGATAGGCTGTACTGCATTGTTCACCTGGTCCATCTGCTCAGGCTTGTTGGCGATAGGAATGATAACCACCTGGATAGGAGCCAGACGTGGAGGCAATACCAGTCCGTTGTCATCACTGTGAGTCATGATCAGAGCACCAATCAGTCGTGTAGAAACACCCCATGAAGTAGCCCATACATACTCAGGCTTGTTCTCCTTATTAAGATATGTAACCTCGAAAGCCTTAGCAAAGTTCTGACCAAGGAAGTGGCTTGTACCGCTCTGCAGAGCCTTACCGTCCTGCATCATAGCCTCGATGGTGTATGTGTCCAGAGCACCGGCAAAACGCTCAGTCTCACTCTTCACACCCTGTACCACAGGCACAGCCATCCACTCCTCAGCAAACTTGGCATAAACCTTCAGCATCTTCTGTGCTTCCTCCTCAGCCTCCTCGCGTGTGGCATGAGCAGTGTGACCTTCCTGCCAGAGGAACTCACTTGTGCGCAGGAATGGGCGAGTACGCATCTCCCAGCGCATAACGTTACACCACTGGTTGCACATCAATGGCAGATCGCGCCATGACTGAATCCAGTTCTTATATGTATTCCAGATAATTGTCTCTGATGTTGGGCGAACAATCAGCTCTTCCTCCAGCTTAGCAGTTGGGTCAACCTCAACGCCGCTCTTGTCCTCCTTGGCGCGCAGACGGTAGTGAGTAACCACAGCGCACTCCTTGGCGAAACCTTCAACGTGCTCAGCCTCCTTTGAGAGGAACGACTTTGGAATCAGCAAGGGGAAGTATGCGTTCTGTGCTCCAGTCTCCTTAAACATCTTGTCCAGCTGCTGCTGCATCTTCTCCCAGATGGCGTAGCCGTAGGGCTTAATCACCATACATCCGCGTACGGCGCTCTGCTCAGCCAGATCGGCCTTTACAACCAGGTCGTTAAACCACTGGCTGTAGTTATCAGCCCTTTTTGTAAGTTCTTTTAATTCTTTTGCCATTTCAATATTTTTCCTATGATTTCAATTTTGCCTGCAAAGGTACTGAAAAAATCCCATATAACAATGATTTTTGTTTATTATTGCTTAAAAAAGTTGTTTGTTTCGGATTTATATCATATCTTTGCACGCAGAAACGAATGTTTAACGATTAATTAAAGATTAGAGAATTATGAAGAATTTGAAATCAATTGCTGCAGGACTGTGTGCTGCACTGGTATTGGTAGGATGTAACGTAAGTAACACTGCTAAGGGTACTGCAATAGGTGCTGGCGGTGGCGCAGTGGTTGGTGCCATCATCGGTAAGATAGCTGGAAACACTGCTATCGGCGCTGTTATCGGTGGTACTGTAGGTGCTACAACAGGTGCCATCATCGGTAAGAAGATGGATAAGGCTAAGAAGGAGGCCGAGGCTGTTAAGAACGCTCAGGTGGAGACTATCACTGACGCTAACGGTCTGGAGGCTGTAAAGGTTACTTTCGATTCTGGTATCCTGTTCGCTACAAACAAGGCTGATCTGAATGCTACATCTAAGGCTTCGCTGACTCAGTTTGCTGATGTGCTGAAGGAAAACAGAGATATGGATATCGCCATCATTGGTCATACTGACAACACTGGTAGCGACGCTATTAACAATCCTCTGTCAAAGAACCGTGCTCAGAGCGTTTCTAAGTTCCTGAAGTCACAGGGTGTTGCTTCTGCACAGATCAAGACTATCGACGGTCAGGGTTCTACAAATCCTGTAGCTGACAACTCTACAGCTGAGGGTCGTAAGCAGAACCGTCGTGTTGAGGTTTACATGTATGCTTCTGAGAAGATGATTAACGAGGCAAACGCAGAGGCTGGAAAGTAAAAATGTAAAAATGCAAAAATTTAAGAATTAAATAATTGAAGGTTCTTAAGAAAACATTAAAGTGGATAGTGGTGGCATTCTTTGCTTCCACTATCCTTTCTGTTGTGGCACTTCGTTTTCTGCCTGTGTACTTTACACCACTGATGTTTATACGCTGTTTTGAACAGGTGGGCGAGGGTAAGAGCTTGAAGATGAAGCACCACTGGGTGCCGCTGGAGAAGATATCGCCATCGTTGCCGATGGCTGTGATGGCCAGCGAGGATGCTAAGTTTATGCAGCACCACGGATTTGACTATCAGGCGATAGAACACGCAGCCAAGCGCAACAAGGAGCATCCTGAGAAACGAAAGCTTGGAGCATCAACCATTTCACAGCAAACGGCTAAGAACGTTTTCCTGTGGCCAGGCCGCTCGTGGGTGCGCAAGGGCTTTGAGGTGTACTTTACTGCGTTGATAGAGGTGATGTGGAGCAAGCAGAGGATTATGGAGGTGTATCTTAACTCGATTGAGATGGGCGATGGTATTTATGGTGCTGATGCTGTGGCTGAGGAGCACTTTAATACTACTGCCGAGAATCTGTCGAAGGCGCAATGTGCGCTGATAGCGGCTACACTGCCTAACCCCAGAAAGTTCTCGAGCAAGAATCCTTCGGGGTATATGCTTAAGCGTCAGACTCGCATCATGCGCGAGATGAGGTATGTAGACAGACTGCCTCGCGAGGGCGAAGACGCCAAGAAAAAGAAGAAGTAATCTATTGCTTACGTAATTCCCAGAAGGCGACGGCTGCAGCTGCAGCAACATTAAGTGAGTCGACCTGATGTGACATAGGGATGCGGACTGTATAGTCCGCATTTTCTATTGTGGCCTGAGGAAGTCCATCGCCCTCAGTACCCATGATAAATGCTAACTTGGGCTGCTGCTTAAGTATAGGGTCGTCGAGCGATATCGACTTGTCGGTAAGTGCCATTGCTGCAGTGCGGAATCCAAGAGCCTGCAGATCGGTATAGGAGTCGAGCCAAGTCCAGGGAACAAGGAACACAGTGCCCATAGACACGCGGATGGCGCGACGATTAAGCGGGTCGCAGCTGCTACGGGTTAGCAGTACGGCATCTATGCCAAGGGCTGCTGCACTGCGGAAGATGGCTCCGATGTTGGTGGTATCGCATACTGCATCGATGACGCACACTCTGCTGGCATCTTTCAGCACATCAGCAAGGGCTGGCTCTGGCTTGCGACGCATGGCGCAAAGCACACCGCGGGTTAGGGTATAGCCAGTGAGCTGGGCAAGCAACTCGCGTTCGCCAGTATAAATAGGAATATCGCCACAGGCAGCAATGATATCAGCTGCATCGCCTGTGATATGGCGACGCTCACACAGCAGTGCTGTGGGCTCGTAGCCAGCCTGCATGGCCACACGTATCACCTTGGGGCTCTCTGCGATGAAAAGGCCTTTTTCTGCATTCAGTTTGTTTCGTAGCTGAGCCTCAGTGAGTGTGCCAAATATCTCAATACCAGGCTGTTGGAGTGATGTTATTTCAGTGATTCTTGAATCCATTATCATTTTGTGTAGAAATCTATTAAACGTTCCAGCCACTGCTGGCATACCATACAGAACTCAGGCTCCTCGTTGGTGCGCATACGGCAGTTCTCGTAACCTCGCCAAACGCCCTTTGAGAGGTATCCGCCTCCCTCGATTAAACCGGCTTTTCCTTCGCGCACAAGGTTCTCCCATTTGCCGTTGAAATCGTGCTTTGTTGTAATATTGGGCTCCCATGGCTCTGTGTCTGCAAAATACATGGGGTCGTCGTCGCCATAAGGATACTCATCGGCCAGGCCTCCGAAGGAATGGCCGAATTCGTGGACCACCACAGGGCGGAAGCTGGGACCGTTGACGTAGGTAAGGTTGTAGGAGTTGTAAATGCCTCCACCTCCGTAACGATCGGTATTTACCAGCACTATGATATGCTCGTATGGGGTGCCTGCCAGCACGTTGTGCAGGCGCTTGAGATGCAGGGTGGTGAGATAGCGGTTGCTGTAGAAGGTATCGAAGTGTGAACCAAGAACGGTGTTCTTCCAGATACCCTTGTTGGGCTCGCTGGTGCCTGTGTCTATTGATGGCGACTGCACTGCAACTATGTTGAAGCGGTCTTTCATATGCTTGAATGGCTCGTGCTTGAACAGCGATTCCATCGCAACCTTACAATCCTCGATAAAACGGGGCATTTCGTCAGCCTGATATCCCTCAGCCACGTAGGCCACATGTATGCAGCGACTGGTGTCAGCAGCCTGCTGCAGCGTGATATATGGCATTGTGGCGATGGAATCGGTCTTTCGGATAAGTATATCCTTGGGGTCAACGCGATGCGATGTGGTGGCGCTCACGCGGTCGTGATAGTCGTAAAGCTCTACTGTTACATCTACTGGCTGCTTGGGGAAGGGCACCAGAAACACGTTCTCGAACGATTTCTGCGTGTGCTTTGCCTCGTCAGTGGCCAGCCACTCCTGGAACAGCGTTGAAAACGAGTTGCGGTAGATAACCTCTTTGGTATCTGTGGTGCGTACTATTATCTGTCCGTTGCCTTTTAGCGGAACTTCAGCCAGATGCTGGCGCTTGCCATACCAGCGTGGCATGGATACAAGCTCGTCTACATATATGTTCTGAGTGAGATTATTGCCAGCAAAGATATAGTCGAGGCGCAGGGTGCGATCGCAGAAATAATCGCTGAATCGCTGCGCGAAAGATGCTGAAAACGATAATGATAAAACGCTGATTATTAATAACTTCTTCATAATTCGTTGATTAAATCCTTTACATAGCTGCGCTCCCAGTCGCGATGATGAAATCGCTGGTCGTCGTACTGCAGCAGGTCGAGGTCGAGAGTTACTATTCCATCCTCATTATGTGTTCGCCCTTGGCGCTTCTCTGTTTCCTTTAGCACCTCGCTAAGCAACTCTGGTCCAAAGGCCGTGGTGCCCTCGCAAAGCTGGTTGAGATAGGGCTCGCTGCGCAGCGAGTTGATGGGCTCGGTATAGATGGCCGATGTGAAATGCACCTCGGTGAGCAACTGCGTGAGCTGAGTGCGTGCAGCCTCGAGATTGGCCTCCTGATTATAGTTTGAAGCCAGACTGATGATGATGTGATGTAACTTTTGTGCCATATTGCTTGCAAAGATAATAAAAATTTAGATTTAAGAATTAAGAATTTAGAAAAAAAGTAGTATCTTTGCAACGTCATTATATATAATAAGGTATAAGAAACTATCAAAAGATAAAGAAAACTGATATGTTGAGTTGACAAAATGAAAGAAAAACGGTAAATTCTGTGAATTTCTGCTTAAATATTTGGTGGATTAAAATAAAAAGTGTAATTTCGCAGCGTTTTTACGAAACATAGAATACAAACCATTTAAAAAATAAACAATCAAATGAAGAAGTACAACTTTAACGCAGGTCCATCGATGCTTCCCCGCGAGGTGATCGAAAAGACTGCTCAGCAGTGTCTTGATTTCAACGGCTCAGGTCTCTCACTGATGGAGATCAGCCATCGTGCAAAGGATTTCCAGCCTGTAGTAGACGAGGCTGTGGCTCTTGTAAAAGAGCTTCTTGAGGTGCCCGAGGGCTACTCAGTAATCTTCCTTGGTGGTGGTGCCAGTCTGGAGTTCTGTATGATTCCTTATAACTTCCTGATTAAGAAGGCTGCTTACCTGAACACTGGTGTTTGGGCTAAGAAGGCTATGAAGGAAGCTAAGCTTTTCGGTGAGGTAGTAGAGGTGGCTTCTTCGGCCGACGCCAACTATACCTTCATCCCTAAGGATTGGACAGTTCCCGCTGATGCTGACTATCTGCACATCACAACTAACAATACTATCTATGGTACAGAGATCCGTAAGGACCTCGACGTTCCCGTACGTCTGATTGCTGATATGTCGTCTGATATCTTCAGCCGTCCTGTTGACGTAGCTAAGTACGATGCTATCTACGCTGGTGCTCAGAAGAACCTGGCTATGGCTGGTGTTACTATCGTTATTGTTAAGGACGACGCTCTGGGTAAGGCTCCACGTGAGATTCCAACAATGCTCGACTATCGTACACACGTAGATAAGGGCTCTATGTTCAATACTCCTCCTGTAGTGCCCATCTATAGCGCTCTGGAGAACCTGCGCTGGATTAAGGCTCAGGGTGGTGTTGCTGCAATGGACAAGATGGCTCAGCAGCGTGCAGAGATTGTTTACGGCGAGATCGACCGCAACAAGATGTTCAAGGGCACAGCTGTGGCTGAGGACCGCTCACTGATGAACCTCTGCTTCGTTATGGCTGATGAGTATAAGGAGCTTGAGAAGGACTTCCTCGACTTCGCTACTTCAAAGGGTATGGTTGGTGTTAAGGGTCACCGTTCAGTTGGTGGTTTCCGCGCATCTTGCTACAACGCCCAGACCATCGAGGGCTGCAACGCTCTGGTTGCTTGCATGAAGGAATTCGAAGCAAATCATTAATTAAAATAACAATGAAAGTATTAGTTGCAACAGAGAAGCCATTTGCAGCAGCTGCTGTTAATGGTATCAAGGCAGAGATTGAGGCAGCAGGCAATGAGCTGGTGCTGCTCGAGAAATATACAGAGAAGGCTCAGTTGCTGGATGCAGTTAAGGATGCCGATGCATTGATTATCCGTAGTGATAAAGTTGACGCAGAGGTTCTGGATGCTGCTAAGCAGTTGAAGATTGTGGTTCGCGCTGGTGCTGGTTACGATAACATCGACCTCGCAGCTGCCACAGCTCACAACGTAGTAGCTGAGAACACTCCTGGTCAGAACTCAAACGCTGTAGCCGAGTTGGTATTCGGTCTGCTCGTTATGGCCGTGCGTGGTTTCTACAACGGTAAGAGCGGTTCAGAGCTGCTTGGTAAGAAGCTGGGTATCCTGGCTTTCGGTAATGTAGGTCGCAATGTGGCTCGTATCGCTAAGGGCTTTGGTATGGACGTTTATGCTTACGATGCATTCTGCCCAGCAGAGGTTATCGAGAAGGCTGGCGTACATGCTGTTTGCTGCCAGGAGAAATTGTTCGAGACTTGCGATGTAGTATCACTGCACATCCCTGCAACACCTGAGACCAAGCAGAGCATCAACGCTGCACTGGTTGGCAAGATGAAGAAGGGTGGTGTGCTGGTTAACACAGCCCGTAAGGAGGTTATCAACGAGCCTGAGCTGATTAAGCTGATGGCTGAGCGTGAGGACCTGAAGTTTGTTACCGACATTATGCCAGATGCAAACGACGAGTTTGCTAAGTTCGAGGGTCGTTACTTCTCAACTCCTAAGAAGATGGGTGCTCAGACAGCCGAGGCCAACATCAACGCTGGTATCGCTGCTGCTAAGCAGATTAACGCTTTCTTCAAGGATGGCGACACTAAGTTCCAGGTAAACAAGTAATAATCGGGAAACTTATATAATTAAAAGAATCCCCCTCCAAATTGGAGAGGGATTTCTTTTTGGTTTTATCTTAAATCTTCTATTAGAAAACTACCTTCTTGCCAGCCTTGATGAAGATACCTTTCTTAGGATTGTCAACGCGCTGGCCCTGCAGGTTGTAGATAGCGCCATCATCCTCGCTCTTTACATACTTAATGGCATGAATGCCAGTTGGCTTTGGAGTTGACTTAGCCTCTACTGTGCATCCCCATGCAGCTGTTGCTGAAAGTGATTCTTCTGTGTCATCTGCCTTAATCAGCTTTGCCTCTTTCAGTGTGGCAGTAGTGGCGCCAGAATTAGTCTGCAGAGTTACTCCCCAGAATGTTGAGCCTAGTATTGAAGTATCGAATACTGCTGTTGTTGTTTCAGAATCTTCTGACAGAGTCACATACTGCTCGTTGTAGTTAGTGCCACTTTTCTTGTCGCCATAAATCTTCAACTGCAGCTTGTTGCCATAAGCCTTGTCCATAACCACGCGAATGCCTTTGTAGCCATCCAGTTTAACGGCTGTACGACTCCAGCTTCCGAAGAGGAAAGCCTCCGACCATTCGTCATTATAAGTGATGTCGTAAGTAATATCGAAATCTTCAGATGTAGGATACTTGTATCCGTCGATGCTTCCGTAGTATGCCTTGATAAGAGTCTGAGCAAGGTCTGCCTGATGGAATGCGGGCATGTCGCGATAAGAACCATCCGACATTCCCATCCAATAGCATGTTCCGATACCATTCTCTTTTGTCTTCTTGATAAGATAGTCCATAGCATAGAGGGCTACTTCCTTATCCTTAGCGTAATAGTCGATATCCGAAGGCCATGTGGTGAATGTAGCATATTCGCCTATGATAACAGGAGCTCTGTCAATAAGCTTCGACTTGATGTTGCTAATCAGATTGTCAATTTCAGTCTTGGCGTTGCTCTTGCTCTTCCAGTTTGGATAGCTGTGAATCTGGAAGATGATGTGATTGCTATTCTCGGGTTTATCCAGATTCTGCATGGCGTTAGGGGTGCTGCTGGCAGAGTAGGTGTTTACTATCAGGTTGCGACTTGCATTGTTACCGCCTGAGTTACGAACTGTTGTAACAAAGCTCTTGGCGTAGTCGTTGATAGCCTTGTAGCCGTCAGTCTTGTTACTTGGCTCGTTCCAGTTGTTGTTATCGTCGAGCATCTCGTTGTAACCCTCAAACAGCAGGTGCTGGTCGTAGTCCTTTAAGGTCTCAGCAATCTGCTTCCACAGCTTCTCGAACTTTGCCTTGTTCTTGTTATAGTTGGTGCTGCTGGCATGAATCCAGTGTGTAGAGCCATCGCCAGTGTCGTGATGCACATTCAGGATACAGTACATACCATTGTCGATAACGTAGTCAACCACCTCTTTTACGCGATTCATCCACGCATCGTTAACGTTACCCTCGCTGTCCATCTCCTGATACCATGTCACTGGTACGCGGATAGAGTTGAAACCAGCCTCTTTCATCATCTTCATCAGTTCAGGTTTGGTTACAGGCTGTCCCCAGCAAGTCTCGTGCTGCTCTGTAGTAGTCCAAGTCTTGCTTGCATCGTTAGCATCGAGCGTGTTACCCAGATTCCAACCTACGCCCATGTTCTTTACAGCGTCTTTTGCGTTTTCAAAGCTCTGTGCTTGTGCTGAAAAACTCATCAGCAAACCGCATGCTAAAAGTAGAATTTGTTTCATTTTAAAGATATTAATTAGTTGTTTTATAGTTCAAAATTTGCGCAAAGATACGAATTATTTGCGATGCCACCAAATAATATCATAAAGATTTTGCAATTTCAGAACTTTTGAGTAATTTTGCACCACTAAAGAGCAATAATCATTTAACAATCAAAATAGTATGGCAATAGTAAAACCTTTTAAGGGTATCCGCCCACCAAAAGAGCTGGTGGAGAAAGTAGAATCACGTCCATACGACGTGCTCGATTCTGAAGAAGCTCGCGCCGAGGCTGGCGATAACGAGATGAGTCTGTATCACATCATCAAGCCTGAGATCGACTTCCCCGTAGGCACATCCGAGTACGATCCACGTGTGTACGAGAAGGCTGCTGAGAACTTCCAGAAGTTCCAGGACAAGGGATGGCTGGTTCAGGATTCGCGCGAACATTATTATATTTATGCGCAGACCATGAATGGTAAGACTCAGTACGGACTGGTGGTTGGCGCTTATGTTGACGACTACATGAAGGGCAACATCAAGAAGCATGAGCTCACACGTCGCGATAAGGAGGAAGACCGCATGAAGCATGTTCGTGTAAACAATGCCAACATCGAGCCTGTATTCTTTGCATATCCTGACAACGCTGTGCTCAACGAACTCATCATGCGCTATGCTGCTACCGAGCCTGAGTACGATTTCGTTGCACCTATCGATGGTTTCCGCCATCAGTTCTGGGTAATCAACGACGATAAGGATACCCAGGTGATTACTGATGAGTTTGCCAAGATGCCAAGTCTGTATATCGCCGATGGTCACCACCGTTCAGCAGCTGCTGCACTTGTTGGTGCTGAGAAGCAGAAGCAGAATCCTAACCACAACGGCACTGAGGAGTACAACTACTTCATGGCAGTTTGCTTCCAGGCATCACAGCTCACCATTCTCGACTACAACCGCGTGGTTAAGGACCTCAACGGTCTGTCGTCAGAAGAGTTCCTCGCATCGCTGCAGGTAAACTTCGAGGTTGAGGATAAGGGCACTGAGATCTATAAGCCCCAGCAGCTGCACGAGTTCTCACTCTATCTCGATAAGCACTGGTACAGCCTTAAGGCTAAGGAGGGTACATACGATAATACCGACCCAATCGGAGTGCTTGATGTCGACATCTCAAGCCGTCTGATTCTCGATGAGATTCTGAACATTGGCGACCTGCGTTCATCACAGCGCATCGACTTCGTTGGAGGTCTGCGTGGCTTGAAGGAGCTCAAGCGTCGTGTTGATTCTGGCGAGATGCGTGCTGCTCTGGCCCTGTATCCTGTATCAATGCAGCAGATTATGGACATAGCTGATAGTGGTAAGATTATGCCACCAAAGGCCACATGGTTCGAGCCAAAGCTGCGCTCTGGTCTGGTAATCCACAAACTGAGCTAAGCCCATGAAGACCAAGCACATACAGTATCAGACTCAAGGCACCTGTTCGCAGCTCATCGACGTTACTGCTGATGAGAACGATGTAATTCAGCAGGTGTTCTTCCTTGGCGGTTGCAATGGCAACCTGCAGGGAATAAGCAAGCTTGTTTGCGGACAGAAGATCGACGATGTCATCTCGCGTGTCAGCGGAATCCGTTGCGGTTCCAAGCTCACCTCGTGCCCCGATCAGTTGAGTAAGGCGCTCGAGCAACTAAAGAATGCTCCGCTTGAGGATAAATAAAAAGAAGAAAGGCTCATCGAAATGATGAGCCTTTTCCTTTTGCTTTAGCGGAAGGTGAGGGATTCAAACCCCCGATACCCGAAAGGGGTATACCGGATTTCGAGTCCAGCGCGATCGATCACTCTGCCAACCTTCCGAGTAAGCGAACGCCAAGCAAGTTTACTTGCAATTGGCTGAGCGCGAGGAAGGTCAATACGAAGTATTAACTTTCCGAAACCGGATGCAAAGGTAATGCATTTTTATGAAACCACCAAAATTATTTTGGTAAAAGTTACCCAGCCAGTCACATTTTTATTCGAACGAAAGCTTCTCCAGTCGGCTTTTCAGCTGCTCGGCCTCGCTCTTGCGTATGCTCAGCTTTATCTCGCAAGTGTTGTCGTATGTCTGCGACACAATGCGAGGCTGCATATCCTTCACAATGCGCATTACATCGTTCATCAGCGGATAGGCGAAAGAGTAGGTGATGATTTCCTCAACCTGTCGCGTCTCAATCTCAGAGTGGGCGAGGGCATCAGCAGCAGCTTCGCGATAGGCCACTATCAGTCCGCTGGTGCCAAGGTTCACTCCGCCATAGTAGCGCACCACCACAATGAGAATGTCCGTCAGCTCGTTTGAGTTTATCTGTCCCAATATTGGTTTGCCAGCAGTACTCGATGGCTCGCCATCGTCGTTGGCGCGGAACTCCAGTCGTTCAGGACCCAGCATATATGCATAGCAAACGTGGCGGGCGTCGTAGTATTTCTTACGATAGCCAGCTATCAGGTCTTTTATTTCATCAACCGTCTGTACATGATGAGCGAAGGCAAGGAATTTGCTACGCTTCTCGGTGTAGTACCCCTCGCCTCCGCTTTTCAGTGTCTTATATTCGTCTATCAATGTTTAATGTTTAATTATTATACTCCTGCCATGACTTAATCTTCACGTCATCCAAGCTCATAGCTGTAAATGCCTCGATGAAAGCCTTAGCCAGACGCACGTTAGTCATCAATGGGATATTGTGGTCGATGGCACCACGACGAATCTTATATCCGTTTGTCAGCTCACGACTGGTGTGGTTCTTAGGCACGTTGATTACCAGTCCCACCTTGTGCTGAGAGATCAGATCCATCACGTTAATCATTGAACATTGACCATTGACCATTGAACATTCTTCATCAGGCCAAGCTACAGCGATAGCTTTCACGCCGTTGTCGTTAAAGAACTTGGCTGTACCAGCTGTAGCGTAGATGGTGTAACCCTTCTTAGCCAACTGCTGTGCAGGCTCAAGCAAGCTCACCTTACCCTTGGCGCCACCTGATGAAATCAGTACGGCATCCTTAGGAATAGAGTAGCCTGTGGCAATCAGCGCGTTGAGCAGAGCCTCGTTCAGGTCGTCGCCCAGGCAGCCCACCTCACCAGTAGAGCTCATGTCAACGCCCAGCACTGGGTCGGCATTCTGCAAGCGAGCGAATGAGAACTGACTGGCTTTTACACCAATGCGATCGATGTCGAACTCGCTCTTGTCAGGCTTCTGATAAGGAGCGTCGAGCATAATCTTTGTAGCAGTCTCGATGAAGTTACGCTTCAGGATCTTCGATACAAATGGGAACGAACGGCTGGCGCGCAGGTTACACTCAATCACCTTCACCTCGCGGTTCTTAGCCAGGAACTGTATGTTGAATGGTCCGCTGATGTTCAGCTCGGAAGCAATCTTGCGGGCTATCTTCTTAATCTGTCGGATGGTAGAGAAGTAGATGTTCTGTGCAGGGAACACCATGGTGGCATCGCCAGAGTGAACACCTGCATACTCAACGTGCTCTGAGATGGCATACTCAATCACCTCGCCCTTGTCGGCAACAGCGTCAAACTCAATCTCCTTGGTCTCAGTCATGAACTTCGACACAACAACGGGGAACTCCTTCGACACCTCTGTAGCCATGTTCAGGAATCGGTGCAGCTCCTCCTCGTCGTAGCAAACGTTCATTGCAGCACCCGAGAGCACGTACGATGGGCGCACCAGAACAGGATATCCCACCTTAGCCACAAAGTCCTTCACGTCGTCGAACGATGTAAGAGCCTGCCATGCAGGCTGGTCGATGCCCAGTTTGTCGAGCATAGCCGAGAACTTATCGCGGTTCTCAGCGCGGTCGATGTCAACAGGCGATGTTCCCAGTACGGGCACACCCTGACGATGCAGCTTCATAGCCAGGTTGTTAGGAATCTGTCCGCCCACTGATACAATCACACCGCGAGGCGACTCCAGGTCGATAACGTCGAGCACGCGCTCCAGCGAGAGCTCGTCGAAGTACAGACGGTCGCACATGTCGTAGTCTGTAGATACAGTCTCAGGGTTGTAGTTAATCATTATACTCTTGTAACCCAGCTTGCGTGCAGTGTTGATGGCGTTAACCGAGCACCAGTCGAACTCTACCGATGATCCGATGCGGTAAGCACCCGAACCCAGCACAACCACCGACTTCTCATTATTATAATAATTAATATCGTGAGCAGCTACATATTTCTCACCCTCAGTATTTCCGAATGCAGGCACGTGGGTGTAGGTAAAATACAGATAGTTTGTAAGCTCAGGATGCTCCGAAGCCACAGTAGGAATGCGTTTTACCGATGGCACGATGCCCTTCTGCTGGCGATACTTACGTACTATCAGGTTTTCCTTCTCCATGTTTCCGCCCTGAGGCTTCAGCACAAAGCGTGCTATCTGGAAGTCGCTGAATCCGCAGCGCTTCACCTCAAGCAGCAACTCATCAGGCAGCTCCTCCAGCTTGTTGTACTTCAGCAGCTCGTGCTTCAGGTCAACAATGTGCTTCAGGCGCTCCAGGAACCACACGTCAATCTTTGTCAGTTCCTCAATACGCTCTATGGTGTAGCCCTCCTCCAAGGCCTGAGCAATAGCGAATATACGCAGGTCGGTAGGGTTAGCCAGTTCCTCGTCCAGGTTGTCGAACTTAGTGTGGTCGTTGCCCACAAATCCGTGCATGCCCTGTCCGATCATACGCAGTCCCTTCTGAATCATCTCCTCGAAGCTGCGGCCGATGCTCATAATCTCACCAACCGACTTCATCGACGAGCCAATCTGGCGGCTCACGCCAGCAAACTTCGTCAGGTCCCAGCGAGGAATCTTACATATCATATAATCCAGCTGTGGAGCCACGTATGCGCTCGATGTTGTGCCCATCTCGCCAATCTGGTCGAGAGTGTAGCCCAGTGCTATCTTAGCAGCCACGAAGGCGAGGGGATAGCCTGTAGCCTTTGAAGCTAAGGCCGATGAACGGCTCAGGCGGGCGTTAATCTCGATGATACGATAGTCGTTAGTCTCAGCGTTGAATGCGAACTGGATGTTACACTCGCCCACGATACCCAGGTGCTTCACACACTTAATTGTGATCTCCTGCAGCATCTTCACCTGCTCCTCACGCAGCGAGCAGGTAGGAGCCACTACTATTGATTCACCAGTGTGGATGCCTAGAGGGTCGAAGTTCTCCATCGATGCCACTGTAAAGCAGCGGTCGTTAGCATCGCGAATGCACTCAAACTCTATCTCCTTCCATCCCTTCAGGCTCTCCTCCACAAGAATCTGTGGAGCAAAGGTGAAGGCCGATTCAGCCAGCTCAATAAACTTCTTCTCGTCAGGGCAGATACCCGAGCCCAGACCGCCCAGAGCGTAAGCCGAGCGAATCATTATTGGAAAACCTATCTCGTGCGCAGCCTTCAGCGCATCCTCCATCGACTCTACAGCGTGGCTCACTGGCACCTTCAGGTCAACCTCGCCCAGCTTCTTCACAAACAGGTCGCGGTCTTCAGTGTTCATGATAGCCTCTACGCTTGTGCCAAGCACCTCAACGCCATACTCCTTCAGTGTTCCGTTCAGGTAGAGCTCAGTACCGCAGTTCAGCGCAGTCTGTCCGCCAAATGCCAGCAGAATTCCGTCTGGGCGCTCCTTCTTTATGATCTCAGTCACAAAGTGAGTGTTCACAGGCTGGAAGTAAACCTTGTCTGCAATACCCTCGCTAGTCTGGATGGTAGCGATGTTAGGGTTTACGAGTACACTTTTGATACCCTCCTCACGCAGTGCCTTCAGCGCCTGTGAGCCAGAATAGTCAAACTCACCAGCTTGTCCGATTTTCAAGGCACCCGATCCGAGTACCAACACTTTTTTCAGTTCTTTTTTCATATCTGTATTGGGTTTATTTTGAGTTACTGTTAATCGGCTGCAAAGTTACGAATAATAATTCAATCCTCCAAATTCTGCCCCGCCGTAAAGTGTTAAAAAAAGGGCTCACTTTCTTAAAAAATGAGCCCACTTGATATAAAAGTAATTTTTATGCGATTACTCGTAGTAAGTGATAGTGCGAGTCATCTCCATTTCCTGTCCCATCATGCTGGTCTTACGGCTTGTCCAGTTACCCTTGTCGTCAAACTTATAGTCGCTGAAGGGCATCTCAACGTCCTGTCCCATCATGTTCATTTTCTGAGCCTTCACCAGTCCCTTCTCGTCGTAAACCAAGGTCTGCTTTATCTCCTGTCCCATCACGCTTGTTGTCTGGCTGATAAGCTTACCATTCTCCCAAGCAAACTTCACAGTAGCCTCCTGGCCCTGTACGCTCATCTTGCACTCCTGTATGTAGCCCTCGGCATCATACTTAGCATCGGTAAGCCCCTCCATCTTCATCTTTCCGTCCTCGGTAAAGTCAGTTGTACGTGGCATACCCATCACGCTCATGCTGATAGATTTCACCTTACCCTGAGCCTCGTTAGCCTCAACGTCGTGGAATTTTGTCTGAGCCTGCATTGCCAAAGTCATTGCCAGTGCGGCGAAAATCATTGTTAGTTTCTTCATTTTTTGAAAAAGTTTTTTATTGGTTGTACAAAATTAGTTGATAATAACTGCTGCAAAAGTACAACTTTTTTTGTTTCCACCAAAGAAAAAAAGGTAAAAATTACTCTTCAGCAAATTCCTCAACCTCTTTTATGGTTTAGTGCTGCATTGCTGCTATACCTATTGCAGCAAACAGTATTGCAAATACTATTACTATCACGCATATAGATATTACTACTATTGTCAGTATACCTGTAAACTTTATCAGGTCTTTCAGGCCTGTCACGCCACGAGCCAGCTGATACTGGTCGTTATAAAGGCATGCAACCTTTGTAGCGTTAGCAAACTGGAATCCCTTCATCAGTGGATAGATGTATAGAGCTGCGATGATAAGGTATAATACTCCCATTGCTGCTCCGAATGGCATGTCAGGCATCAGCTTTGCTGCCACAGCACCAAACGCCATCATCGCCACAGCCTCTAACAGCATCAGTGCCACGCTAACGCATCCCACGATGCACATAAACTTTGCCCACTTTGCAGCACAAAGCAGTTCACTCTTCATACTTTCAGTCACGGTCATAGCATTTGTAGCTGACTCGTTCTGATTCAGAATTTCTTCACTCATAGTTTTTTGTTTCTTAAATAATTTATCGCTGCAAAGATAAAAATATATTTCCGATTACCAAAGAATAATCGGAAAATTATTTTTCTTTTATTAGTAAATTGTTTAGTTATTTACGAATCAAGGTCTGTCGCGATGATAGACCTTTTGTGCGAATACATTCTTTTCCTGAGACTTTAATGACCATAATTCTAGTTTTGTTTTTGTGTTGTTAAAAATTTTGTTACTATTCTCGCTGTCACTATTGTGAGCCGTATGACACTACAGTTAAAGGTTGCAATTGCTAGGATTAATGTGCGCAATTTCTAGATTTAAGTCTCGCAATTTTTATCCTTAATACCGCCGCCCGCTTTCTCTCATATTGACAATGCAAAGGTACGAAAAAATTCAGTACAAAACAATAGTTTCCCCCAATTATTTTTGATTTTATTTCGCCATTTCAATCAAGGCGCGTCGCCGTTTAGGCGTTTAGGCGCGTCTTTTGGAAAATTGATAGGTTCGCAGAGCTGCATATATACTATATATAATTATTATATATTATAATATATAATAATTTAAAATAGAATATATTTCCTCCTGATGCTAATACATACAAAATCCTAATGTAACGCCGACGCGCCTAAACGCCGACGCGGCTAGCAAAAGTATAATGCAACATGCTATATTTTATTGTAAATGTGTAATTGCCTCGCAAAGAGTGGGAGAATCGACCATTTCTCACACCTTTCCAGAATAACGTCAACAATGAGGGTATAACTTTAATTTCGCGTTGAGGCTGAATAACAATAGGAGGAAGGTCGCGTTTATCAACTCGTAGAGGAGATGTCTCGACTACGCTCGACATGACAGAGGGGGGATACGCGTAAAAATAAAGTCGAAAGTCTTTGCGCTTTCGGCTTTATTTTGTAACCTTGCGATTGAAAATCGCGAAGATACTAACGCTCGGCATAAAAAAGATTGCAAATCTTTTGTTCTGCTCTCGACTTTTTCGTATCTTTGCATCTGCAATACAAGAATAGGTGTAAATGAATAGTGATATACTAACACAACTGAATGATAGTCAGCGCGTTGCGGTGGAATACTGTGATGGTGCCAGTCTGGTGATTGCGGGTGCCGGATCAGGAAAAACACGCGTGCTTACATATAAGATAGCATGGCTGCTGCAGCAGGGAATGGCGCCGTGGCAGATACTGGCTCTGACCTTTACGAACAAGGCGGCGCGAGAGATGAAAGAGCGCATAGGCCGGCTGGTGGGCGAGGAACAGGCGCGATACCTGCAGATGGGCACATTCCACAGTGTGTTTGCGCGCATACTGCGGGCAGAGGCTGACAAATTAGGTTATAACTCTAACTTTACCATCTACGACCAGACGGATGCGCGATCGCTGGTAAAAACGATAATAAAGGAGATGGGGCTGGACGATAAGGTGTATAAGCCTTCGTCGGTGGCCGACCGCATATCGATGGCGAAGAACCATCTGCTGCTGCCGCAGGCGTATCAGCAGAGCTCGTGGGCAGCTGACGACGCGAGTCAGAAGCGGCCTCAGGTATCGAATATATATATAAGGTACGCGGAGAGATGTCGACAGGCGAACGCAATGGACTTTGACGACCTGCTGGTGCAGACGTGGATACTATTCAAGAACCACGAGGATGTGCGCAGAAAATATGTGGAGAAGTTCCAGTTTGTGCTGGTGGATGAGTATCAGGACACTAACTACGCACAGCAGCAGATAGTGTACCAGCTGACGCAGGAGCGACAGAAGGTGTGCGTGGTGGGCGACGATGCGCAGAGCATCTACAGCTTCCGTGGAGCTAACATCGACAATATCCTGAACTTCCAGAGCTTGTATAACGATGCTAAGCTGTTTAAACTGGAACAGAACTACCGTTCGACACAGCTGATAGTGCAGGCGGCCAACTCGCTCATCAGGCGTAATGAACGCCAGATTCCAAAGAACGTGTTCTCGAAAAACGAGCATGGCGAGCGACTGCAGCTAAAGCCTGCCTACAGCGACAGGGAAGAGGCGATGATTGTGACGCAGGATATTAAGCGACTGAAAGCTAACGACCGCTGCAGCTGGAGCGACTTTGCCATACTTTACCGCACTAACTCGCAGAGCCGTAGCTTTGAGGAGCAGATGCGCAAGGATGGTATACCGTACAGGATATACGGAGGACTGAGCTTCTACCAGCGCAAGGAGATAAAGGACGTGATAGCTTACTTCCGACTGATAGCGAACCCTAACGACGAGGAGGCGTTTAAGCGCATAATAAACTACCCTGCGCGAGGAATAGGCGACACTACGGTGGGAAAGATAATACAGACGGCACAGGCATACGGAGTGAGCTTGTGGCAGGTGATAAAGGAGCCTGGGCTGTTCCCCATGGACGTGAGCAAGGGCACGATGACAAAGCTGCAGAACTTCCGACAGCTGATAGAGGGCTGGATAGAGCGACTGCAGACGGAGGATGCCTACACACTGGGTCACGACATAATAATGAACTCTGGCATAAGCAAGGATATATACAGCGGAAGAAACCCAGAGGACTTGTCGCGACAGGAGAACCTTGAGGAGTTCTTAGGCGGTATGCAGGACTTTGTGGAGAGCCGAAAAGAGGAGGATATGGGCGATGAGATTTATCTGCCTGACTTCCTGCAGGAGGTGGCGCTGCTGACTGACCTTGACAGCGACGAGGGGGACAGTAACGACAAGGTGGTGCTGATGACGATACATGCTGCGAAGGGACTGGAGTTCCCAACGGTATTCGTAGTAGGACTGGAGGAGAACATCTTCCCAAGTCCGATGTGTACGAACTCTATGCGAGAACTGGAGGAGGAGCGACGACTGCTGTATGTGGCCATTACGCGTGCTGAGAAGCACTGCATACTGACATGCGCGCAGAACAGGTTCCGCTACGGACGCATGGAGTATGACACGCCTTCGCGATTTATCCGCGACATTGACCCTGAGCTATTAGAGGTTCATGGTGAGGCGGGCAGTGCTGAGAGCAGAAAACCATATAATAATTGGATGCAGAACCCTAGGCCTGTGGCTACGCAGTTCAAGGCCGACCCAAAGCCCAGGGCTGTGGCTCCACGACAGCAGGAGAAGCCTGTTGACCCATTCGGACCAAACTTTAAGCGTGTGTATAATGCTGTGGCTCCACGACCTATGGCATCGGCTCCGAGTGCGAGCGATCTGCACGAGTGGGCAAGGATAGAGCATCAGCGCTTTGGAGTGGGCACGGTGGTGCGGATAGAGGGTACGGGCGAGAATACCAAGGCTACGGTGGAGTTCCGTAACGCTGGTACGAAGCAGCTGCTGCTTAAGTTCGCGAAGTTTAAGATAATAGGATAAGAAAAGAATTAGAGCGCCTCATCATCGGGGCGCTCTATATTTCTGGGTTTAGCCTTGGGAAGATGTTTCTTCTTGCGGATCCAAGCCGCCTTGCGGGCTTCGTAATCCTCGTGATGCTTCTCTAAAAATCCGTCGGCCATAATAATCAATCGTTAAACTTGGCGTAGATTACCTTTACCTCGATAGGTGAGTTAGGTCCGCCAACAAGCTTGGTGCTTGATAGGCCTAACTGGTTGCCAACAGCCGAAACGGTGCTGGTGGTATTGCCATAGTAGTCGCTGCTGTACTTAACTGTGGTTGAGACAGGCACAAGCACTACCTTGTTCCAGTCAGGATGCTTAGCCACCCAGTTGGGGTCGCTCTTAAGTCCCTCAGCCTTCTGTCGAGCCATCAGTGTGATAATGTTACCAATACTGTTGAATGAGTAGGTGTTGGTAGAGCTGAGCGCAGCGTAGAACGAGCTCTTATAGTCGTACATGGTCTTATTCTCGAAGAATGAGTACAGGCTGTCCTTGTGAACCATCAGTATGCTTGAAGGTGTGCTGATGGGGTTAGAGGTCTCTACATTGCTGTTCTGGCGGCTGAAGCTGATGCTTACTGAGAGCAGTGAGTCGTTGACGTGAGCCTGAGAAATCTCATCTACTGGCAGTGTTACCTCGGTAAAGATGCCTGCGGGCGACTTGAGGTAGGTGCAGCTGTTATCGTTGACCAGATCCTCGAGAGCCGTGCGGTCGTTAACGATGTGGGCTGTCTGCAGAACCTCAGGTGTTGACGACAGATATACAGATGTATAGGCTGTGGAGTCGGCAGGGGTGATGAAGTTGTAGAACATCTGGATGTCGATCTCCATGATGTTTGCCATCACGCCAAGACCATCGGTAATCTCGAAGTTGAAACCTGGGCACACGTTGTGTACAAAGCGGTAAGAGTTAGTGAAATACTCTGGGTGCTCATAGTAGGTGCGCATAACGTATGTTCCGTAGTTATTATATGTACGGCCGTCTTTGGCGGTATAAGGAACATTCATTGGGATGAGGATGCGGTCGTAATAGCCGCTATCGCTTGATGTGCCCTGATAGGGGATGTTATGCTGCAGACTGTACAGGTTGCCATCGCTGAGCTTCAGGTCGCGTACAGTGAACATCTTGTTTATCTTCAGTCCGTCGTTGCGGATGTATCCGTTCTTCTTCAGGTCGAAGTTGCTATAGTGGGTGTACTTATCGTCGATGGGGGCGTTAAGCTCTGAAACGCGCATCTTCATGGCATTAAGGGTGTCGCCGTACGACTTTGAGTACTTCACAAAGAGTGAGATACAGCATGAGTCGGCTACTACCTCGCCGTCGATCTTGCTCAGCATCTTATCCTCGCTGGGAAGGCTGAAACCCTCAATCATGTTGAACTGCGCCATGATGTCGCTCTTAACATAGGTATTAGTCTCGGGGTCCTTCACCATTCCGAAATAGCAGTCGGAATTATGCGAGTAGACTGAATCGGCCAATATAGATCTTGATGTAGCGTTGTAGACACCTGTTGAGAATAACAGCCTGTCGGTATCGTTTGTGATAGACGATCCGATGGTGTCGGTATCCTCGGTACAAGAAATCATCGCCATTGCTATAAACGCAATCGCTGTAAACAATCTTAGTTTCATGTATGAAAATATATCTTAGTTCAAATACTTATTCGGCCTCGTTGGGATAGAGCGACTCGTAGAATGTCTCGTAGGCATCGGCAAAGTCCTCATGATATCCTAACAGCGGGATGTTCTTGGCTTTGGCATAGTCGAGCAACTGCTTCTCGACGCCTGGGGTGGCCTGGATAACACCATCGCTATAATCGATTGCCAGCTTGTTGAGCTCGTCGAAGTCGAAGGTATCCTTATAGTCGCCTAAAAGTGATGCCTTGGCATCGCGGAACTCGAGGAACTGCTTGAAATCGCCTCCGAAGTCCTTCTGCAGAGTCTTATCGTAGAGCGATGTTATAACCTTGGTCTCTGCAAACGATGGTTCGTCGCGATAGGCTGTCTTTATGTAGAAGGGCACAACGCCGCTCATCCAACCCTGACAGTGGATGATATCGGGAACCCAGCGCAGCTTCTTAACCGTTTCGAGCACACCACGTGCAAAGAATATAGCGCGTTCGCCATTATCTTCATACTCAACACCTGCCTCATCGCGCTCAATGAGTCGCTTTCCGAAGTAGTCATCGTTATCGATGAAATATACCTGTACACGAGCTGACTGGATAGATGCTACCTTGATGATCAAGGGATGATCGGTGTCGTTAATGATAAGGTTCATACCCGAGAGTCGGATGACTTCGTGCAACTGACCGCGACGCTCATTGATATTGCCCCACTTAGGCATGAAAGTGCGGATCTCGTGACTACGCTCCTGCATTACCTTTGGAAGCTCTTTTCCCATGAGCGACAGTGAATTGTCGGGGACGTAAGGAGTGATCTCCTGATTGATGAATAATATCTTTTTCTTAGCCATCTTAGATGATTTTACCATGCAAAGGTACTAATAATTTTGCACAAAATCGCGATTCTGTGCTCGTTTTTAGCAAAAAGTGACATTTTTATGCCCGTTTTTTAGTTTATTTTTGCCTTTTACTATTATAATAAGGTGTAAATTGGCACTTATACGTACTTTTGGATGAGCTCTACAAAACGGGCACCATACTTGCCTTTTTTGTGCTCGCCGATGCCTGCAATGTTGCCAAACTGGTCGAGACTGGTGGGCTTGATTGTGGCGAGCGAATGGAGCACCTTATCGCTGAAAACGATGTAGGGTGGGAAGCCTTCTTCTTCGGCACACGCTTTTCGTAGCTGGCGAAGGGCTTCGAACAGCTTGGGGTCTTCGATGCCAGTGGTGGGAGAAAGGCCTGGGATGGTGATGGTGGGTATCTCGAGGCGCAGCTTGGGTTTTTTCTTAGGCTCTTCCTTAGCGCTATGGTCGATGACGCACAGCTCGGCTGTCTTGCGTCCGTATAGCACATCGTCGCCAATATCAGTAACCTTCACCTTGTTGCCGTCGTTGTAGGCTATCTCGATGAATCCCATCTGGAGCATCTGCAGCAGGTAGTCCTGCCAGTCGTTAAGACTCACGTCGCGACCCACTCCGAACGTCTTGAGCTGGTCGTAGCCATGGCGCACGATGCTTGGCGAGCGCATGCCCTTAAGAATCTCGATGATGGTAGAGACCCTTATCTCCTCGTTTGTTCGCTTGGCGGCACTAAGGGCCATCTGCACGTATTTGGTGCCATCGAAACGGCGTGGGGGATTCTCGCAGATGTCGCAGTTGTTGCAGTCGTGATCAGTCTGCTCGCTGAAGTAGTTGAGCAGTATCCTTCGACGACAGACTCTCGACTCAGCATACTCCTGCATGCGCTTGAGCTTGCCCATGTTTACATCCTGCTGTCCGCTCTGGCGAGCAAACTCGGTAAGCTGGATAATATCAGCAAGCGAGTAGAACAGCACGGTATCGGCAGGGGCGCCATCACGCCCAGCGCGACCAATCTCCTGATAGAAGCTCTCTATGCTCTTGGGCATGTTGAAGTGGATTACCCAGCGCACATTACTCTTGTCGATACCCATTCCGAAGGCGATGGTGGCGCAGACCACCAAGAGCTGGTCGTTCTTGAACTGCTCCTGAGTCTGACTGCGTTCGAGATTAGAGAGACCAGCGTGGTAAGCTGCTGCGTTAATGCCCTTTTTGCGGAGGTCGGCAGCTACTTTCTCAGTGGTCTTGCGGCTCAGACAGTAGATGATGCCAGCATCGTTAGGGCGGGCCTTGATGAAGTTAAGGATGAAGTGCATCTTCTCGGCACTTTTATATCCGCGTTTTACTGACAGGCTGAGGTTGGGGCGGTCGAAACTTGACACGAACTCGCGCGCATTCCTTAGTTTAAGTTGCTCGATGATATCGTGGCGGGTAATCTTATCAGCAGTGGCTGTGAGTGCCATCATAGGAACATCGGGGAACTTTTCACGCAGGATGCCCAGCTGGGTGTATTCAGGGCGGAAATCGTGGCCCCACTGACTTATGCAGTGAGCCTCATCGATGGCAAATAGCGATATGTTGATGTTCTTAAGCAGATAGTCCATCTCGGCCATCACCTTCTCTGGAGAAATATACAGCAGCTTTATCTGACCAGCCATACATTTGCGACGGATAACGGTATCGGCAGTAACGTCGTTCCCGCTGTTGAGAGCCTCGGCCTCGATGCCGTTTGAACGTAGTGCCTCTACCTGGTCTTTCATAAGGCTTATGAGTGGCGAAATAACTATCGTAATTCCTGACATTGTGAGTGCAGGAATCTGGTAGCAGATACTCTTTCCTCCACTCGTGGGCATCAACACAAGTGCATCGTTGCCTGCGATGACGTGTCTGATGATTTCTTCTTGATTCTGGCGGAAGGAATTGTATCCGAAATATGTTCGTAAAACGCTAAAAATATCCATAAATATCTAAATTTTCTGCAAAGGTACTACATTTTTTATAAATTTTCTTCTAAATCCCTTGCTAATTCAAAAAATCTTTCTAATTTTGCACATCATTAAAATTTAGCAAACGCAAATGGCAAAGTACAACATTACAGAAAAAAAGGAAAAAGAAGCAGCTTACAGAAGTTTGGTAAGCCCAAAGATGATGGACGAGATGCAGGAAAAAATCATGAACATCATCGTCATGCAGAAGAAGTATCGTGACAAGGATTTCTCAGCAAAGAAGCTTGCAGAAGAATTAGGCACTAATACCCGCTACATTTCAGCTGTCGTTAATGTACGTTTCCATATGAATTACACATCATTTGTTAATAAGTACAGAATTGACGAGGCTATGACCATCCTTGTTGACAAGCGTTTTCAGGATTTACGTATGGAAGAGGTAAGTGATATGGTAGGTTTTGCTAACCGTCAGTCGTTCTACGCATCTTTCTACAGAATTATGGGTATGACTCCACGTGACTATCGCATGCAGCACCTTATGCAGCATCCTTCAATGAAGAAGACTGAGGCAAAACGTGGTCGCAAACCAAAGACAGAAAAGAAAACAGAGAAGAAGTAATCAGTGGAATTCAACTATCAGAACGAGCGTTTTGCTGACTTGCAAATGCTCAGATATCGTTTGAACGGCTTTGAAAAGCTTTCGTTGCAGCAGAAAACATTAGTCTACTATCTCTCGAAAGCCACTTTGTTCGGGCGAGACATTACATTTGATCAGTTTGGAAAATACAACCTCCGCATCCGCAAGATGTTGGAGGTTGTGTATGTTGATATGAATATATCGCACGATACCGATGAGTTCAAGGCGCTTGAAGTGTATCTTAAGCGTGTGTGGTTCTCAAGCGGTATTCACCATCATTATGGATGCGAGAAGTTCAAGCCTGAATTCACAGCCGAATATCTTCGCGATGCCCTGCATAGGGTAGAAGCAGGTAAACTGCCGTTGAAATCGGGCGAATCAATCGATGAGATGTGCGATGAGCTCTTCCCTGTAATCTTCGATGAAACCGTGATGTCTAAGCGTGTTAACCAGGCTGACGGTGAGGACTTGCTGGTAACATCGGCTTGTAACTTCTACGACGGGGTTACCCAGGCCGAGGCTGAGGCTTTCTACTTTGGAATGAAGCAAAATGAGCAAAATCCTGACACTCCGCCTTCGTATGGACTGAACTCAACCCTTGTAAAGGAGGATGGCGAGGTGAAGGAACTGGTATGGAAGGCTGGCGGAAAATACTCTAACGCTATATACCATATTATATATTGGTTGGAGAAAGCGCTTGAAGTGGCAGAGAATGAGCAGCAGAAAAAGGTAATTTCTGAGCTCATAACTTATTATAAGACAGGTGATTTGCAGACTTTCAATAAATATTGTGTTGAATGGCTGAAAGAGCATGATTCTGCTATCGACTTCATCAACGGATTCATCGAGGTGTATGGCGATCCCTTAGGATTGAAAGGTTCGTGGGAAGGACTTGTGGAGTATATCGACGAGGAGGCCACGCACCGCACTCAGACTATAAGCAAGAACGCTCAGTGGTTTGAGAATCACTCGCCAGTAGACCCTCGTTTCCGCAAGCCTGTGGTAAAAGGCGTATCAGCCAATGTTATCTGTGCTGCTATGCTTGGTGGCGATGAGTATCCTGCAACGGCAATAGGTATTAACCTGCCAAATGCCGACTGGATTAGAGCCCAGTACGGTAGCAAGAGTATTACCATCAGCAATATCACCGATGCGTATAACAAGGCCTCGCGCGGAAGCGGTTTCAAGGAGGAGTTTGTTATCGACAAGGAAACACTCGATATAATCGAGAAATATGGTGATGTGTGTGATGATCTGCATACCGACCTGCATGAGTGCTTAGGTCATGGTAGCGGACAGCTGCTTCCAGGTGTAGACCCTGATGCGCTGAAGGCTTATAGCAGTACGATAGAAGAGGCGAGAGCCGATCTCTTCGGACTGTATTACATAGCCGACCCAAAGCTGATAGAGCTTGGTTTGGTGCCCGATGAAAAGGCGTATATGTCGCAGTATTACACATACATGATGAACGGTCTGATGACTCAGCTTATACGTATCACCCCAGGCAATCAGATAGAAGAGGCCCACATGCGTAATCGTGCCCTTATAGCCCATTGGTGCTATGAGAAAGGCGATGCCATCAAGATGGTTAAGCGCGATGGTAAGACATACGTTGAAATCACGGATTATCCTAAGCTTCGCGCTCTTATAGCCCAGCTGCTTGCTGAGATTCAGCGCATAAAGAGCGAAGGCGACTATGAGGCAGCAAGAGATCTTGTGGAGTGTTATGCCGTTAAGGTGGATGCAGAGCTGCATGCTGAGGTCTTAGAGCGTTATAAGCGCTTGAACCTTGCACCATACAAGGGATTTATTAATCCTCAGCTGTTGCCTGTTTACAACGAGAAGAATGAGATATGCGATGTTCAGGTTTACTATGGCGAGAGCTATGCACATCAGATGCTTCGCTATAGCGCTGAATACGCGACGCTTATTTAGATTAAACATTAAACATGAAACATTAAAGATTTAATGGATTTAAAGGAGCAGATAAAGGAGATAAAGCAATCATTCCGCCTGATGATGGACGGAATGGTTGCTGCATCTATGCGAAATAAAGGTGTTGACTACAAACTGAACTGGGGTGCCACCTTGCCCAGGCTGAAGGCAAAGGCCGAAGAAATCGGCCAAAACTACGATCTCGCCATTGCTCTTTGGAAGGAGAATGTGCGCGAGTGCAAGATTCTGGCTACGATGCTTATGCCTGCTGATAAAATGCTGCCGGAAGTAGCGGATATATGGATGGAACAGACTGACTGTCAGGAGATAGCTGAGCAAGCTACCTTCAATCTGTATCAGTATCTGCCATATGCCCCAGAGAAGGCTTATACGTGGATGGCATCCGACAAGGAACTGTATCAGCTTTGTGGCTTTCATATCCTTTCGCGCTTGTTCATGAACCATCAGGAGCCTAACGAGCGTGGTATAAACGAGTTTATCGATCAGGCCTTGGCAGCGCTTCAGGGCGACAGTCTGATTGTGAAAAAAGCAGCCATGAATGCCGTGATGCGTTTTGCTGAACTTGGATTAGTATACGAAAGACTTGCAAAAAGTGCATTAAAACGCGCTAATTTGGATTTTTTATAGAGAATGTTTCTTTTATCTGACGGAAAATGTGTACCTTTGTGCGGTTTTCGTGAAAGAATCAGATGAAAGAAAGTGTTATTTCTGCTGTAGAAAGGCTTCTGGATAACTATCTTGAGATGAACAATCATCGCAAGACACCTGAGCGATACAGCATTCTAAGAGCAGTTTACAGCATTCACGGACACTTTACCATCGATGAGCTGAAAGCCCGATTGGATAAGGAAATGGATTTCCCTGTTAGCAGAGCAACGCTATACAACACGCTTAATCTGTTTTTGTCGCTCAGACTTGTTATCAGGCATCGTTTCCAAGGCTCTACAAAATACGAGGCATGTTACGACAATCAGAGCCACTGTCATCAGATATGCTCTCAGTGCGGAAAGGTTACCGAGATAAAATCGCCAGAGATAATAGCTGCCGTTGAGAGCTTGCAGCTTAAGCGATTCAGAAAAGACGGATTTACGCTTTATATCTACGGTATCTGTAGTACATGTCAGGCTAAGAGCGCCAAACGCAAGAACGCAACTAAGAAGAAAGAAAGTAATAACAAGAATACAGCAGAAAAATGAACAAAGGAAAAGTAGATGTCCTGCTCGGTTTGCAGTGGGGCGATGAAGGAAAAGGTAAGGTGGTTGACGTGTTAACCCCAAAGTACGACGTGGTAGCCCGTTTCCAGGGTGGTCCTAATGCTGGTCATACTCTTGAGTTCGAGGGCCAGAAGTATGTGCTTCGCTCTATTCCATCTGGTATTTTCCAGGGCGACAAGGTTAACATCATCGGTAATGGTGTAGTATTGGCTCCAGACCTGTTTATGGACGAGGCCAAGGCTCTTGAGGCAAGCGGACACGAGCTTCGTAGTCGTCTGCACATCTCAAAGAAGGCTCATCTCATCATGCCAACCCATCGCGTTCTCGATGCTGCATATGAGGCTCAGAAGGGTAAGGACAAGGTAGGTACTACTGGAAAGGGTATTGGTCCTACTTATACTGATAAGGTTAGTCGTAACGGTCTGCGTGTTGGTGATATCCTTGAGAACTTTGAGGAGAAATACGCTAAGGCAAAGGCTCGTCATGAGGCTATCCTGAAGTCGCTCAACTTCGAATACGACATCACTGAGGTAGAGAAGAAGTGGCTTGAGGGTGTAGAGTACCTCCGTCAGTTCCCAATTGTTGATTCTGAGCATGAGCTCAACAATCTGCTTAAGAGCGGTAAGAGCGTTCTCTGCGAGGGTGCTCAGGGTACTATGCTCGATGTTGACTTTGGTTCTTATCCTTTCGTAACATCATCTAACACCATCTGCGCTGGTGCTTGCACTGGTCTGGGTATCGGTCCTAACAAGATTGGCGATGTTTACGGTATCATGAAGGCTTACTGCACACGTGTTGGTGCTGGTCCTTTCCCAACAGAGCTCTTCGATGAAACTGGTAAAAAGATTCGTGACCTGGGTCATGAGTATGGTGCTGTGACAGGTCGTGAGCGTCGTTGCGGTTGGATTGACCTCGTTGCTCTTAAGTATTCAATCATGGTTAACGGTGTTACCCAGCTCATCATGATGAAGAGCGATGTTCTCGATGGATTCGACACTATCAAGGCTTGCGTGGCTTATAAGCAGAACGGACAGGAGATTGACTACTTCCCATATAACATCGAGGAGGGCATTGAGCCTGTTTATCAGGAGCTGCCAGGCTGGAAGACAGATATGACAAAGTTCACCAGCGAGGATCAGTTTCCCAAGGAGTTCAGCGACTATATCTTATTCTTAGAGAAGCAGTTAGAGACTCCTATTAAAATTATTTCTATCGGTCCTGATCGTGACCAGACAATTGTAAGAAAGTAATAAATGGCACAGAAACCAAGTATACCAAAAGGCACGCGCGATTTCTCGCCAATGGAGATGGCGAAGCGCAATTATATATTCGATACCATTAAGCAGGTTTACCAGCTTTATGGCTTCCAGCAGATTGAAACTCCAGCTATGGAAACCCTCGGAACACTGATGGGAAAATATGGCGAGGAGGGTGATAAGCTGCTTTTCAAGGTCCTGAATTCAGGCGACTACCTCTCGAAGGTAACACCCGAGGAGCTTGCTGAGCGCAATTCACTTAGATTGGCTGCAAAACTCTGCGAAAAGGGACTCCGTTATGACCTTACTGTTCCCTTTGCCCGCTATGTGGTAATGCATCGCGAGGAGCTGCAGTTGCCATTCAAGCGTTACCAGATGCAGCCAGTATGGCGCGCAGACCGTCCACAGAAGGGACGCTATCGTGAGTTCTGGCAGTTTGATGGCGATATCGTAGGCTCTGACTCTCTGCTTAACGAGGTAGAGCTGATGCAGATCGTAGATACTGTATTCACACGATTCGGTGTGAGAGTTCAGATTAAGATTAACAACCGCAAGATCCTGACTGGTATTGCAGAGGTAATCGGAGCAGCAGATAAGATTGTTGATATCACCGTTGCTATCGATAAACTCGATAAGATTGGTCTTGACAATGTTAATGAGGAGCTTCGTGAGGACGGACTCTCGGATGAGCAGATTGAGAAGCTTCAGCCAATCATCTCGCTCGAGGGTACTAACGATGAGAAGCTGAATACTATCGCTGAGGTTCTGGCTACAAGCGAGACAGGACTGAAGGGAGTAGAGGAGACTCGTTTCATCCTCGACACGCTGAAGACACTCGGACTTAAGAACGAAATACAGCTCGACCTTACTCTGGCTCGCGGTCTGAACTATTATACAGGTGCTATCTTTGAGGTTAAGGCACTCGATGTTCAGATTGGTTCTATCACAGGTGGTGGTCGTTACGACAACCTCACTGGTATCTTCGGAATGCCAGGTATCTCAGGTGTAGGTATCTCGTTTGGTGTAGATCGTATCTTCGATGTACTGAATGCACTCGACTGCTATCCAAAGGATGCTACCAACGGCACTCAGCTGCTGTTCATCAACTTTGGCGACAAGGAGACAGCTTACTGTCTGCCTGCTGTGGCTAAGGCTCGCGAGGCTGGCATCCGTACAGAGATATTCCCAGACTCAACAAAGATGAAGAAGCAGATGTCGTATGCTAACGCTAAGCAGATTCCATTTGTTGCACTGGCTGGTGAGAACGAGATGGCAGAAGGAAAACTTACCCTTAAGAACATGGAGAGCGGTGAGCAGAGTCTTGTTACTATCGATGAGATAATAAAGACTATCAAAAGCATTTAAAACGCAAATTTGCGATAATTGATAATAAATCCTGCAAAAAATTTGTGGGATTTATTTTTTATTCATATATTTGCAAACGGAAGTATTGTAGTTTACTATTTACTAACGTATATTATTCACATTATTAATAACTAAACAAATATTGAATTATGACAAAGAAATTTATTTGCGCTGTTTGTGGTTACATTCATGAGGGTGACTCAGCTCCTGAGAAGTGTCCAATCTGTAAGGCTCCTGCTTCTAAGTTCTCTGAGCTTAAGGACGATGGTGATGTAACTTATGCTACAGTGCATCGTATTGGTGATGGTAAGCCCGAAGGTGTATCAGAGGAGATGATCAACGACCTGCGTGCCCACTTCAACGGTGAGTGTGGTGAGGTTGGTATGTATCTGGCTATGGCTCGTCAGGCTGATCGCGAGGGTTATCCTGAGATTGCTGAGGCTTTCAAGCGTTATGCTTTTGAGGAGGCTGATCATGCTTCACGCTTTGCTGAGTTGCTGGGCGAGTGTGTATGGGATACCAAGACAAACCTTGAGAAGCGTGCTGCTGCTGAAGCAGGTGCGTGCGAGGATAAGTTCCGTATCGCAAAGAACGCTAAGGCTGCTGGCTTCGATGCTATCCACGACACTGTTCACGAGATGGCTAAGGACGAGGCTCGTCATGGTGCTGGCTTCGCTGGACTGCTTAAGCGCTACTTTGGCAAGTAATTACACAATAAATATCCTATTAATCCGTTTTATCAATAAGATGAAACGGATTTTCTTTTTTATATTCGTTCTGGCCCTGTTTGTGGCTTGTGCTGAAGACGACTCGTTTTCAGAATCATCAGGATTACGTATTGAATTTCCTGCAGATACAATAAAGCTTGATACTGTTTTCAGTCGTACCTCGTCATCTACATATTCATTCTGGGTTCATAATCGCAATAACGATGGTGTGCGTATGACGAGTGTGTATCTGAAGAGAGGCAACCAGACAGGTTTCCGCGTTAATGTAGATGGCATTTATCTTGATAACTCGAACGGCTCGCAAACCAATGGTATAGAAATTCGCCAAAAGGATAGTATATTGGTGTTTGTTGAGATAACGCCGTATGAGACATATCGTAACGAGCCTGAATCGATAACGGATAATCTGGTGTTCTCGATGGAGAGTGGAGTAGAACAGAGTGTATGTCTTCAGGCTTGGGCATGGGATGCAGTTAAGATGTATTCGCCTGTGATCGAGAAGGACTCTGTTATCGAGTCGGATAAGCCTTTGCTTGTTTATGGTGACTTTGTTGTTAATGAGGGAGTAAAACTCACCATCCGTAATACCACATTATATTTCCACGATGGTGCAGGGCTTGATGTTCGTGGCACCTTGTATACGGATAATTGCATTATGCGTGGTGACCGTCTGGACCGTATGTTCACATATCTGCCTTACGACCGTTTGTCAGGACAATGGCGAGGAATAAGGTTCTATGAGAGTTCGGATGGTAATATACTGAATAACACTCAGATAAGGAATGCGTGCCAGGGAGTGGTTTGTGATTCAGCAGCATTTGATTCTGAGAATTATCGTCTGCAGCTGTATCAGTGTGTGGTGCATAACTCTCAGGGTGATGGTATCGGTCTAACCAACGCTTATGTACGTTTGGAATATTGTCAGCTTTCAAACTCTATGGGGAATTGTCTGGCTATTAACGGTGGTATGGTAGAGATTGTGAACTGCACTCTTGCACAATTCTATTCCTTTGTTGGTGGTCGTGGAGCTGCACTGTATTTTTCTAATCAGTATGCTCCGCTGTATAATGTGATTTGCAGTGGTTCTATACTTACTGGCTACGATGATGATGTGGTGATGGGATATATGACCTCAGGCGAACAAGAGTTTAACTATAGTTTTGACAACTGCTTGTTGCGAACACCTGCTGTTGAAGATGACCCCCAGCATTTCAGCAACATCATTTGGGAATCGCCTAACGACTCAATTCAAGGAAAAGACAATTTTATCAAAGTTGATGAAGACAACCTTGATTACGACTTCCATCTCGATTCTTTATCGCGTGCTTTGGGATTGGGGTGTTACCGTTAAAACTCAGAGAATGTAAGTGGCATCAGCTTTCTGATTCCGTCGATAACGTATACATATTTCTTTCCATAAAGAAGTATACGCATTGGTGCATTGGCACGTGTCTCTGATTCTATCATTACTTGTCTGCAAGAGCCACATGGAGGAACAGGCTCGTCTTCAAGCTCACCATGGGTACCTCTTGCTGCAATAGCCAGCATTCTTACAGGAACATCGGGATATTGGGCTCCAGCGGCAAACAATGCAGTACGCTCTGCGCACAGACCTGATGGATAGGCTGCATTCTCTTGATTGCAACCAATTATCTCTACGCCATTATCAAGTCTTACTGCTGCACCTACGTGGAATTTTGAGTAGGGTGCATAACTACGGCTTGTAGCCTCTATTGCTAATTCAACAAGGTGTTTTTCTTCGGCACTCAGTTCGTCCATGTTGCACACCTTAATAACCGACTTTAGCTCCAGTTCCCTCATAAAATGCTATATTTTTCGGCAAAATTACAAATTATTCGAGAGAATTCATTACTTTTGCACAAAATAATCGCAAAAATATGAGAAAATTTTTCCTTTTCATTGCCATTTCAATGTCCTTATCTGTCTTTTCGCAGATAAAATGGAACCAAGCATATCAGCAATATGTAGATCAATATAAGGATATAGCCATTGAGCAGATGCAGCGTTATCGCATACCTGCATCAATAACCTTGGCTCAGGGATTGCTTGAGAGTGGTGCTGGTCGCAGCGAGCTTACCCGCACAAGCAATAATCACTTTGGCATTAAGTGCAACAATGGATGGGAAGGACGTCGTACATATCACGATGACGATCAGAGAAACGACTGTTTCCGCGTGTACGATTCTGCATATGATTCTTACGAGGATCACTCGAAATTCCTGGCTGCAAATCAGCGTTATCGTTCGTTGTTTCAGCTTAAGACTACAGATTATAAGGGTTGGGCCAGAGGCTTGAAGGCTGCTGGCTATGCTACTAATCCTGTTTATGCAGAGAAATTGATTGAGATTATCCAGTTATACAAACTCTATCAGTATGATAGCGCTAAGGGCTACGATCACTTCATGGCCCAGCGTACCAAAGATCGTGAGGTGGGTGGCGCCTCACTGCATACCATCAAGATATTTAATAAGAACTATTATTTAATAGCTCGTCGTGGCGATACATTCAAGTCTATTGGTCAGGAGGTTGGCATAAGCTATCGCAAGATTGCCAAATATAACGAGCGTCATCGCAAGGATCATCTGGACGAGGGTGAGATTGTATGGCTAAAGAAAAAGCAGCGCAAGGCTCCTAAGGATTACAAGGGCCGCCTGCATTATGTTCGCCAGGGCGAGTCGATGTACACCATTGCACAGCAGTATGGTATACGTTTGAAGAATCTGTATAAGATGAATAAACTATCGCCTGATTATCAGATTAAGGTTGGCGATGCTTTAAGACTTAGATAAAAAAAGTAGGGGGCTCATTGCCCTCTACAATTCTCTGAGCGGAATACGGGAATCGAACCCGCCTCCCAGGCTTGGGAAGCCCGTGCACTACCGATGTGCTAATTCCGCAACGATAAAAAGATCTCTGATTTTTTGCCTAGGAGAGCCGATAGCCGGACTCGAACCGGCGACCCACGCATTACGAATGCGTTGCTCTACCAACTGAGCCATATCGGCAGGTCTCCATTAGCGAGTGCAAAAGTACTCATTTTATTTTGTACGTGCAAATTTTTGGCCCATTATTTTCGATGAATGGGCGTTTTTCCTTTTTAGTTTGGTTTTGTTGAAAGAATCTTCCTGTTGGCTGAAAGTAATGCTTCATTAACTGAAACACGCTTGTTGTTATTTAAACTTGAAGTACATTTATACGTCAAAAAGATAGTTGCAACAATGAGAATAATAACTTGAATAATAAACAATTAAACAAAAGTAGAACAATGAAAAAGATTATTGTAACAATGATGGCCGCTTTGCTGGTTGGAACATCAGCTATGGCACAGGAATCACAGAACGAACGTCGTCATCCAGGCAAGTTCGACAAGACAGAAATGATTAAGCATCGTACTGATGAGACAGTTAGTCGCTACAAACTTAACGATAAGCAAGCCAAGCAGCTGCTGGAGCTTAATACAAAGTATGCTGATAAGATGGGACCACGTGGGCCACATCATCACGGACATCCAGGAGCTGGTCGCCCACCAATGCCACCAAAGGAGATGAAGGGCAAGCGCCCTGAACCACCAAAGGATGACAGCAAGATGCAGGAGCATCGCAAGGAGATGGAGGCAAATATGAAAGCCTACGATGCAGAGCTCAAGAAGATATTGACTGATGATCAGTATAAGAGCTATCAGGCCGATCAGAAGAAAAAGCGTGAGAAGCGTCGTGGTCCACGCAACATCGAATAGAAAAAAATAAGTAGCCAAGCGGCTACTTATTTTTCTTTGGGGTGTTCTCGTCTATCTTCTTAAGATAATACTCTTTGAAATCATTCCACTTATAATATGGCCAGTTGTCGGTAGCCAGTGGCATGTGAGCCTCGCGCTCGTTGAACAGAACCTTCAACAGAATGTCGCCCTGCTTGCCTTTCTTTGGGCGGTAGAAGATGAACTGCACATTACTTCCTGTTGGTATAAGGTAATATGTACGGAACGAGTTCTCAAGCTCGTCGAGATTTTCAACCTGTACAGCAGCTCCGTCAAGATCGAGCATACATACCAGAGGCAGAACAACAGTATCGTGTCCGAATCGCAGTGATGCCTGAACCTGAGTAACGGTATCAGCTGTTTCAATGATGTTCTTCAACAGATTCTTCTGATTCCAAGGCATACGACCGCCAGTCTGTGGGGCGTTGCTGTAAAGCAGATACCAATAGAGGTTGTTGCTGCGCCAAAGGTCGCGCAGTTCCTCAGGTGTAAACAGCTCCAGCAGTGAAGCGTCGCCATCGTGGCTCTGCATGTTAAGCGCTATATCAGCAATCTTGCTCATAAGCTGACCTGTTGTAACATTCAGGTATACCCAGTGCTGATCGTTAAACAACTGCTGCATCAGTCTTTCTGGGTGCTTAAGACTGTCGCTCATCTGCTGCTGTTTCTGCATAGCCTTCATAAGGTCAGGACGGAACATACCGCCACCTTCGCCACGAGGGGCAGAGTAGTTCATATATACCATATCGGCCTTGCTGGCGTCGTTGTATATCTTTGCTGACGGGTTGGCAGCCTGAAGCTCTTCGCACTCGGCCATCATCGAAATAATAGCGCGGATTGATGTGGTAGATACAGAGTGTATAGGCAGGTTAGGACTCTTGAAAATCTCTGGGAAGTTCTGTGTCATACGCTTGGCAATGCCATGATGCTGGCGCTGTCCTGTAGCTGTAAGGTCGCCAAGACGGTCCTTGGTGGTCTTCTGCATTGAATCGAGCTTTGCCAAAACCTTATCACCAAGTGGTGTAAGTTTTCCTGCAAACTTAGCCTGGCGCAAGGTCTTAACTGGCATGGCGTAATCGTTCTCCTCAAGCAGGAAGCGAGCTCCATGTCTGCCATAGTGTGAGAAATAATAGGGTTCGTAGCCCTTAGGAGTAGGGGTTAGGGCAGTGCGGGTAAGGTGATCGTAATCAGTCATGTTGCCTGCAGCTAAAAACTTGTCAGCAGCAATTTCCTCAAGTGCTGACTTTCCTGAAAAACGTTGAACCTGTGCCTGAACGGCCACAGTACTTGCCAATAATAGGCACGTTAGAATTTTCTTCATAAAAGGATTATGCAATAATTGTTGGTTGATGATAATTTTAACTCTGCAAAAGTAATATTTTATTTTATAATCCACAAGGTTTTATTTATTTTTTTTGTAATTTTGCTGCCGATATGGGAAAAGAAGTATTTTTACGCAACACATTTAGTGTATCGGCTTTAGTGGCTTGTATCTGTCTGGCATCATGTGCTAAGACTCAGTATATTCCTCAGGCGCCTGATTATAGCGACTCTGAGATGTGGATTACAGCTGATGGAGACAGTACCGATAGTGGAGCTGATGTGTTCTACGTCGTATCTACGTGGCAGGAAGACTGGACCACTGAAGATGGTCGCATATGCCATTATGCTGATGTGTATAATCCTGTTCATCGTCAGAACATGGGCGATTTGGAGATAAAGAAGGTGGCAGCGTATATGTCGCCTGGCAATCGTTTTTTTGCACCTTATTATCGTCATGCAACCATCGAGGCTTTCATGTTGCATAACGAAGACAGCACTCGTGCTCGTACTCGTTTGGCAATGGACGATGTTTGTCGTGCTTTTGAATACTTCCAAACGCATCGTGACAAGACTCGTCCGCTCATCATCGCTGGTTTCAGTCAGGGTGGTATGGCTGTTGTAGAGCTGCTGAAGTATATTGATGACGAAACATATAACCAGTTAGCTGCAGCCTATGTGCTGGGCTATAAGGTAACTCCTGATGATACGCTGCAGACAAAACACATTAAGGCTGCTAAGGGCGAGGCTGATACTGGAGTGACAATCTGTTACAACACGGTTAAGGATGTTAAGTATATCAACCCTGTTGTTGGGGCAACATGTATGGGTATTAATCCAGTAAACTGGCGAACCGATTCTGTACCAGCTACTCTTCATGACAGTATTACAGTTACATTATCTCCAAAGTATCATGTACTGGTGGTTAGTGGCTATAGCGGTTCGGAGTATCCTGCATATAAGGACTTTATAAATGTGGGCGACATACACAGCTGTGAGCCTTGGTTATATAGTGAATGTCTTCAGGAGAATATAAAAGTGCGAGCTAATGCCTGGCGCGCTAAGTCAGATAAAAAGTAAATTAGTAGAGTGGCTGAACAATTAAGAAAATCTATATTCCAACAACCCGTTTGGGTGGTTGTTTTTGCCCTTACTGCTGCAATAGCATGGGGCTGGGCTTTCCCTCTTATTAAAGTGGGATTCAATGCCTTTGGTATTACAGCAGATATGACTGGCAGCAAGATGCTCTTTGCTGGAATCCGATTTGCTGTAGCAGGTTTGATAGTGTTGTCTGTTGCTCGTAGCAATGGGCGCTCATTCAAGACGAGCAAGGCGATAGACTGGCGCTTTATTCTTGCTTTTGCGCTGATGAACACTACGCTTCACTATTTCTTCTTCTATGTAGGTATGTCGCATAGTGCAGGTTCGCGCGCAGCTATTCTTAATTCATTGAGCACCTTCCTTGTAGTACTGCTGGCCTGTGCCTGTTTTAAGAGCGACAAGCTCACATCAAGTAAGATTTTTGGTTGTGCCGTTGGTTTCTGCGGAATACTTACTCTGAACCTTGGGGGAGCTGAAAGCGGACAGTTTACCTGGCTGGGCGACGGTATGATTATCCTTAACGCTATCTGTGGGGCCGTTTCTAACTTGATGACTCGTGGTTTGAGTCGTAGGGTAGATGTGTTTGTAGGGACAGGCTATAGTCTCTCAATCGGAGGTTTGCTGCTCATCATTCCCGGACTCGCCCTTGGCGGTACACTGCCAAATGTAAATTTGCTCGGAATTATATGTCTGTTGCTGCTCATTGCTATTTCTGCTATAGGATTTGCACTCTACAACAAACTACTTAGTTGTAATCCTGTAGGAAAGGTTGCAATATATAATTCGCTTATTCCTATAGTTGGTACAGTTACTTCGTGTCTCTGCCTAGGAGAGACGTTCCATTTAAAATACATATTTGCTGGCGGACTTGCTGCGCTTGGAATATATGTAATTAATAAAGGTAAGTAATTTAAGATACTTATAATAACCAAAAAAGGCTCGTTTCACAACGAACCTTTTTCTTGAATTACTTAAAAAACTAAAATTAATCAACCATAAACCTTAACCAATATATTCTATTTATTTTTCCTTTTTGCAAAGATATGCCAAGATATTTAAATCAATGTCTATTTATAGACAATTTTTGTTTGAATTGCGTTATATACCGCATTCTCTACATCTTGTGGCGGATTTTAAACAAAAAAGCAGCAGACAATTTAGGTCTACTGCTTATCTCGTGTTTAGTACACCCGCAGAGTGTCGAACCCTTCTTGAATATCAGGCACTTAGACCCTGTATATGTTACCAATTGGAATCGGTAACAGGTTGTGAATTTACGTTAAATCATCAAGTCACGTCGAAAAGACCGCTTTTGCATCACTTTTAACAATGATTAACCCTTGGGCTTTCTTGCTATGTGATTACGCTTGCAAAGTTAGTCATTTTTCCTGTTACTACCAAATATCGAACCCACTTTTTTTATGAAATGATACTTTTAAAAAGGATATAAGGTGGAAAACTAAAATAATCGGAAAAAAGTTTGGATGTTAGTACTAAATTTAGTACTTTTGCAGCCAAATACATAATTATGGGTACAAAAGAAAAATTGGTTGAACGTTTCAAGAAGAAACCCAAGGACTTTACGTACGAAGAAACTATTGCACTTTTAGCACACTTCGGATATAATGTTCATAATAAAGGGGCAACTTCTGGCTCTCGTGTTAGATTTAAGAATGATACATTAGGTGTTTACATTGATATTCATCGCCCACATCCAGGTAGTATTATGAAAGAGTGGATGATCAAGGCGATTTATCAGCATCTTAAAGAGTATGGACATATTAAATAATTAATGATATGGATTATTTGGAGTATAAGGGCTACAAAGGCAGTGTAGAGTATAGTAAGGAAGATAATTGCCTGTTTGGAAAGGTTCAGGGAATGAGCAAGGCGCTGATTCTCTATGAAGGCGATACACTCGAAGAATTACGTAAGGATTTTGAGAATGGTGTTGACAGCTATCTCGAAGCTTGTAAAGCTGATGGGGTTGAACCTGCTAAGCCATATAGTGGGAGATTGAATCTTCGCATGTCGTCAGAGCTTCACTCTCGAGTGGCAGCTGTTGTGGCAGCTACTGGCACCACAATAAACGATTTTATCAATAAAGCCATCCAAAACGAACTAAAGCACGCTGCTGTATTATAAAGCAATAAATATGATATAAGCAAAAGAGATAAGCCCCAAAGCTTATCTCTTTTTATATTATAGGGATTACAACCAATTAAATCTGAAACTATCAAAACATATCACAAAGAAACTGAAAAACAACGAGTAATTAGAGGATTATAATTACATTTGCTGCCGAATTTGCAACACTATAATTTTATAAATACTTAGAAAATGAAAAAAAGCATACTCTTAACTGTATTAATGCAGTTGATGATTGCAGCGAGTGCTCAGACCGTAGTAAAAGGCAACGTAGTAAACGAACGCGGCGAGGCCGTAGAATATGTCAGCATAGGCTTTGATGAGGATAGCGTGGGCGTGATTTCCGATGTGAAGGGCCACTTTACGCTCACTATACCTGCAGGACGAACAAAGGACTTATCGTTCACGCATGTGTCGTATCAGGACGCTATCGTGCCTTATGCTACATACAGCAAAGGAAATGATCTGAAGGTTGTACTAAAGGATAAAACCGTTGAACTGGCTGAGGTGGTGATTGGCAAGAAAAACAAGTCGAAAACGCTATCGGGCCGTTCGTTGGTAAAAGTTAGTACAGTAGGTTTTGTAGGCAATCAGGATGGCGGCACGGAGTGGGGGCCGATATTCAAAAACAGTAAGGACTATGTGTTGAGTGAACTGTTGCTGTCTATAGCCAAGTGTAAATATGATGAGTGTGTGCTTAGTTTCAATGTCTACGAACTGCAGGGTAAGAAGTTTATAAACATTATGAACAAGCCCATATACAAGCATATATCACCCGCAGATAATGGCAAGAAATTTAGCGTAAGTCCTGACGAGCATATAGTGCTTAAGGGTAAAAAGAAATATTGTATCAGTGTGAGTGTGGTTGACTATAAAGGCAATGGTGGAGTATTCTTCCCAGCCAACTTTAAAAGCAGCTACGCCCGCAATGCCGTAAAGGGTAAGATGAGAAAACTCCCTGCCTGCCCACCAATCGTAGTAAAAGGATACAAATTAGAAAACTAATAAAAACATAAAAAGAGATAAGCTTTTGGACTTATCTCTTTTGCTTTTCGTACACCCGCAGAGGCTCGAACTCTGGACACCCTGATTAAGAGTCAGGTGCTCTACCAACTGAGCTACGGGTGCATCCGTTTCTTGTTTTGCGGGTGCAAAGGTACTAACTTTTTTTGATTCCACCAAACTTTTTTGCGATTTTCTTTCAAAAAAGACTAAAAATCTCTTGTGCTGACGAATCCTTCGATGTTTTCATACCTTCTTTTCATCATTCTGTTGTAGATATTGCGAATCCAGAGATGGTGCGTAAGTATGAATGCGAGACCAATGATGCACATAATAATATAGGTGTATGTGAGGCCTATTAACAAGTAACCAAGTCCAGTGATGAGCACAGGACCGAAGAATGCAAAGAGCTCAATGACAAGCTGTCTGCCATTTTCGAAGTTACCCTTGGCTGTCACCTTCAGCTGAAGGGGAATGGTTTGCTTGTTGTAAACAGCCAACTGGAAAATGACGAAGTGCAGGAATCCGGCTGTAAGTAGCATGTATGCCGTAATCATCAGGAGGGTGTACTTACCTGCAAACACTGCTGGCAACATGATGACGAATGGAATGATGAGCACTGCGCTATAGAACCAGAACTTGGCTGTGAGTAGAGCAATAATGTTTTCGCGGTGCATCATCAGCAGCTCGATATAGTTTCCTTCCTGGCCCATAATCTTTATCAGGGCTGTGGCGCCGTAAAGAGCAAAACAGTAGATACACCAGAAATTCTGCATAAGCTCATTGTCGTATATGCTGGTATAAGATACAAGCAGTGTGAATATAACTACAGCCACAAGACTGAAGATGCAACGGGTGCGCATGGTCTTGTTGCGGAGGTTTGACTTGAGCTCAATCTTGAGATACTCACCAACCAGACCAAAGCGGTTGAAGAATGCAAACTGTGATACATGCTTAAGCTGGCGCTCGGCCTTCTTTGAAATCTCCTCGTACACAAAGATAAACTGCATGTGGCGGTTTACAAAAAACAACCCGCAGATAACCAGCAGAATGATAGGCAGGGCATACCACGACAAACCATGAGCTATAATCATATCGATCATCTTATCGAAGGTGCTGCCTTTGGGCGACAGCATCAGCGGTGCAAATGGCAGGGCATAGAATACTACACCTGGTATGAACCACACCACTCTGCGGTTTATGAGTGTGCGGAAGAACAGATAAATCTGACTATTCAGAATCATCAGCACCTCGCAGGTTATCAATTCCAACAGTACCAGCCCGAAACTCTCGCCTGCAAACAACAGGATGATAGAGTAGGGCACAAACATGCAAAGCCACAGGAAATTGTAGCCACTTATGTGTGCGTCAATCAAGAAACACTCAATGGCTGTATATCGCGAAATGGGTTGCAGAATGTAGGGCTTAACCATCATGCCGGGTGTGGTTTGCACGATGAAACGCAGCAGGAAATCGAGGGCCATATAGATGGGGGCAAAAGCCAGCATCATGCCAGCCTCGCCTTTAGCCACCATGCCAACATCGCAACCTAACAAAATAAGGTATAGGGCAAACATGCCTGCACCTATATAAATTAATAATTTTGCCCATTTGTTTTGTTCGAAAGCAGGGCTGCGCTTATAGCTAAGGTTCGTATTCTTGCGAAGAAGACGATAAAGTTGAAATTTGTTCATAAGATGATTATCTGAGATCTATGATTTCTGCTTTTGGGAAGTCTTTTGAATTAAAACGGAACTGACTATCAGCGATTTTCTCCTTCTTGATGCTTGTGATGTCGAAAGTGGTCCACTTCTTGCCTTGCAGCATCTTGACCTGCATAGGCTCGTAGCTCTTCTTGTTGACAGTAATGAACAGCTCCTTAATCTTACGGTTGGCACTATTTGATGTGAGATGAATAACATAGTTTGTGCCAGCTGTATTCATTGTATAGGTGTATCCATTCTTATAGAGGTTGATGAAGTTGTAGGGGTTGATGGCCTGCAACTGTGCCTCTGTTGGATTACTTACATTTACTTCGTCGTTATTCTTAAGATAGGTCCACTGAGTCTTACCGTCGAACCATATCTTTGCTTGTGGAGTTGTGGCGTAGAACTTCTTGCCCTTTATGGCTATGGTACCGCTTGTGTTACCAGTTGTGGTTGTCATTCTGAAGTTTGCCTTAACACCTGATGCAACTGTTACTGAAGCTGCAGCCTTATCGAGCACTCTCTTTGCTGATTGGGCATTTGCTGTGAATAATGAACTCTGAAAAGTAAACAGCGCAATGGCTGCTATCCTGATTATACTTACTTTCATAATTATCTTAGATTACATAAAAGATTATTCAAACTATTTTCGTCCTGAATCAATACTTCGCGTGGTTTAGAACCCATAGCAGCACCTACAACACCAGCCTTTTCGAGCTGATCCATAAGTCGGCCAGCACGGTTGTAACCTATGGCGAACTTACGCTGTATGAGTGATGTAGAACCGCTTTGGTTCATAACAATCAGTCGGGCTGCATCGTCGAACAGTGGGTCGAGGTGTGCCATATCTACATCTCTATCACCACCGTCACCCATATCTGCCTCAGGCATATCGGGCTCTGGGAGTTCGAATGGAGCACCATAGCTCTGTTGGTTGCTGATATACTCATTGATGCGCTCAACTTCTGGAGTATCAACAAAGGCGCACTGAACACGCTCTGGCTCTGAACCGCCAACAAGTGCCAACATATCGCCTCGACCAATAAGCTGCTGTGCACCTGTTCGGTCGAGAATGGTCTTAGAGTCGATACCTGCTGAAACCTTGAAAGCAATACGGCTTGGGAAGTTGGCTTTAATGGTACCAGTGATGATATTGGTTGTTGGTCGCTGTGTAGCGATGATCATGTGGATACCTACGGCACGAGCCAATTGTGCGATACGAGCGATTGGAAGCTCAACCTCCTTACCTGCTGTCATAATCAAATCTCCGAACTCGTCGATTACCACCACGATGTATGGCAGGAAACGATGGCCGTTGTTAGGATTAAGCTGGCGTGCGATGAACTTCTGGTTGTACTCCTTGATATTATGTGCACGAGCCGTCTTAAGCAGGTCGTAACGGGTATCCATCTCCTTACAGAGTGAGTTAAGAGTGCGAACCACCTTAGTTACATCGGTGATGATTGGATCGGCCTCCTCATCGGGAACCTTAGCCAGGAAGTGATTTGCTATTGGCTCATAGAAACTGAACTCAACTTTCTTTGGGTCAACAAGAACTATCTTGAGCTCTGCAGGATGCTTCTTATATAACAAAGAGGTGATGATGGCGTTAAGACCAACAGACTTACCCTGACCAGTAGCACCAGCAACAAGAAGGTGTGGGGCTTTGGCCAGATCGAACATGAACACCTCGTTGGTAATGGTCTTACCGATGGCGCAAGGCAACTCCATCTTAGACTCCTGGAACTTCTTAGAGTTAAGGATAGACTCCATAGATACTGTAGAAGGCTTGGCATTTGGAACCTCGATACCAACAGTTCCTTTACCTGGCATTGGAGCAATGATACGTATGCCAAGGGCTGCAAGCGAAAGAGCAATATCATCCTCAAGATTCTTAACCTTCTGGATACGCACACCCTGAGCCAGTGTAATCTCGTAAAGAGTAATGGTTGGACCAACGGTAGCCTTGATGCTGCTGATTTCAACACCAAAGGTGCGCAGAACATCAACAATACGGTTTTTGTTAGTTGTCTGCTCAGCCATATCGATATAAGGCTTACCGTCATTATCGTACTTCTTAAGAAGGTCGAGAGTAGGATAGTGGTAGTTCTCAAGATCACGCTTTGGATCGTAAGGCTCCATATTCTCAATATCCTCTACCAAAGTCTTCTTATCGGCAGTCTCGGTATCACCCTTGGCCACCTCTATTGCCATATCGATATCGCTATCGGCAACCTTCTCTGTCTCCTCTGGCTTTGGCTTAACATCGGTCTCCTTCTTCTTTCTGAGACTGCTCAGGAATCCAGGCTTAACGTTGCTGTCTTCGTTCTGGTAACCCTCATCGATTACTACTGTTTCGCCGTTGTCTTTGAATTCAACAGTCTGAGTGGCTGGGTCGTCGAACACCAATGGCTCTTCCTCTTCTTCGGGCTCGTAGTTCTCGGGCTCAGCTTCGCCTGGTCTGTTAACGGTAAACTTAACCTTATTAATATACAAGGTTGGGTTGAGCATCTTACGAATGAAAATGACTGTTGCTGCACTGAAGTATGTAAGGAATGCTACAGCAATAAGTGCAAGAATGGCCGTAAGACCTGGGGCTCCAACAAGATTGCCAATGTAATTACTGATATACATACCATGATCGCCGCCAGGGCTGAAACTTGCGTCAGCAAACAATGGCTGAAGGAAGGTGGCAAGTGCTACCGATGCCCAAATCATAAGCAGAGCAACTGAAAGTGTCCACTTGAGTAGATTTACACGGTAGGCCTTCATAAGGTGAATGGCTATTACAAAGAGCAGTAATGGAATAAGGAATGCTGGTAATCCGAAACAACGCTTGATAAAGAACCATGCTGCATAGGCTCCAAGACTTCCGCAGGTATTTTCAAACTCATGATGCTCATTGAGCACTTCGCCATCGCGAGGTTCCTCAATAAGAGTCTGGTCGGCCGCACCCGTTGAGAAATATGATACGAATGCAAAACACAGATAAATAGAAATACCGAAAAGTATGGCACCGAAGATAAAACTCAGGCGCTCCTTATTGTCGTTGTTTGTAGTCTTTTTCTTTACTTTCTTCATATAGTTTTATGATATTTTGTGCAAAAGTAGCTGAAAAAAATAAGATTTCATCATAAATCGGGATTTTTTTTATATTTTTGCACGCAGAAATGAAAAAGTTGATACAAAACAAGGTAGATAAGAAGACAATTGCCGACTTTCCTAGGGTAAGTTTCCCTGGTAAGATAATTGTTGTGCTGTCGGAACCAGAAGCCGAACGTGCAGTAGATTATCTGTTGGCTCAGCCTGTGCTGGGGTTTGATACAGAGACACGCCCAAGTTTTAAGAAGGGAGTTCGCCATAAGTGTTCTTTGCTTCAGGTTTCTACTGCTGATTGCTGTTTCCTGTTCCGCCTGAATTACATTGGCTTATGTCCTGCAGTAAGGCGATTGCTTGAGGATACAACTGTTACTAAGGTAGGCTTGGCATGGAGTAACGATGCTCATGGACTGCGCGAACTTGGTGAATTCAATATGGGAACATTTGTTGACTTGCAGGATATGGCCCGAAAGATAGGAATAGAAGACCAGAGTCTGATGAAGCTTTATGCCAACGTGTTTGGTGAGAGAATAAGCAAGCGCGAGCAGCTGACAAACTGGGAACGCGACGTGCTTGAAGAGTCGCAGAAACGATATGCTGCTATCGATGCATGGGCTTGTGTAAGATTGTATTGTGAATTTAAAAGAATGTTGGAACGTAATGATTATGAGTTAGTTATCGTTCCTGAAGAAATAAATAAGAAAAATGAAGAAGATATATCTTAAACGTGGTAAGGAAGAGAGTCTTTTGCGATTCCATCCTTGGGTTTTCTCTGGTGCTATTCAGCAGGCTGATGAGGATTTGAAGGATGGCGATTTGGTGCGTGTGCTTACAAATCATGGCGATTTCATCGCTGTGGGACACTTCCAAATGGGCTCGATTGCTGTCAGAGTACTCTCGTTCCGTGATGTCGCAATTGATGCTGATTTCTGGGCATCGCGCCTTACTTCTGCATTAAAAGTACGCCAATCTATCGGTATTGCTGATAATCCTCAGAATAATACCTATCGACTTGTTCACGGCGAGGGCGATAATCTGCCAGGACTTATTATAGACGTTTATGACCGTACAGCTGTTATGCAGGCTCATAGCATAGGTATGCATCTATGTCGTAAGGAAATTGCTGAGCAGTTGGTTAAAGTAATGGGTCAGCGTATAGATAATGTTTACTATAAGAGTGAAACCACATTGCCATTTATGGATGATATGGAGAATGGCTTTATCTATGGCGGTTCTGATGATAATGTGGCTCTTGAGAACGGACTGAAATTCTATGTGGATTGGCTGCGTGGACAGAAAACTGGTTTCTTTGTTGACCAGCGTGATAACCGTTCGCTGCTGGAGAAGTATTCTGCAGGTAAGAGCGTATTGAATATGTTCTGTTATACAGGTGGATTCTCTGTATATGCTATGCGTGGTGGAGCTAAGTTGGTTCACTCTGTTGACAGCAGTGCAAAGGCTATCGAACTTACAAACCGTAATATAGCATTGAATTTTGAGGGCGATAAGCGTCATGAGGCCTTCTGCGAAGATGCGTTTAAGTATCTTGAGCAGGCAGGTAATAATTATGATCTTATTATTCTTGATCCTCCTGCTTTCGCAAAACATCGTGGTGCTTTGCATAATGCGCTGAAGGGTTATACACGCCTGAATAACAAGGCGTTCCAGAAGATTCAACCTGGCGGAATACTCTTTACGTTCAGTTGTTCACAGGTGGTTACAAAAGATCACTTCCGCAATGCTGTATTTACAGCTGCAGCACAGGCTGGCCGTAAGGTTCGTATCCTGCATCAGTTGCATCAGCCTGCTGATCATCCTATTAACATCTATCATCCTGAGGGTGAGTATCTTAAAGGTCTTGTCCTGTTTGTAGAATAGCTATGTTACGCAGAGTTCAGAAATTCATAGAGAAGAACTGTCTTTTAGATAGCCGTAAGCTTTATCTTGTGGGGCTTAGCGGTGGTGCTGACTCTGTGGCATTGATGTTGATTCTGCGAAACCTTGGTTATAATATTGAGGCTGCTCATTGTAATTTTAAATTACGTGGTAACGAAAGTGATAGGGATGAGAACTTTGTGCGCGAATTGTGTAAGAAGCTTAATGTCCTGTTGCACGTAATCCATTTTGATACAAAGGAATACGCAGAACTTCATAAAGTAAGCATAGAAATGGCTGCTCGCGATTTGAGATACGGGTATTTCCGTCAGCTGTGTAAGGATATCGGAGCTAAAGGAATATGTATCGCTCATCATCGTGATGATGCTGTTGAGACGCTTTTGATGAATCTCCTTCGTGGTGCGGGAATACATGGATTAACAGGTATCCGCCTGAAGAACGATTATGTAATTCGTCCGCTGCTTTGCCTAAGTAGGAATGAGATTATAGAATATCTTGATTCCATCGACCAGAACTACGTTACTGATTCGAGCAATCTTGTAGATGATGTCCTTCGCAACAAGATTCGTTTGCGCGTATTACCTCTTCTCGAAGAAATCGCACCTGGTGCTACAGCCAATATCGATAAAACCGCGAATTATCTTCGTGAGGCAGAGAAAGTTTTCGATAAAGAAATCTCATGCGAGAAAAATGTTCTGAATGCAGATGCTGGAGAGGTGCTGATTACCAATCTGCTGAAACTACCATCGCCATCAGTGTTCCTACACGAGTGGCTTTCGCCGCTGGGATTCAATTCTACACAGACAGAACAAATACTTTGTGCTGTTAATGGCGAACCAGGTCGTGAGTTTACATCGTTAACACATACTTTGGTTATTGATAGAACAAAGCTTATTGTTGAGCCAATCAGTAAGCCGATGAAATCTATTAAGATTCCTGAAACAGGTACTTATCGATACGATGAAACCACTACTTGTACAATTGAAATTACAGAAAACTTAAGCATCTCCAAATCGGCTGATATTGCAACTGTTGATGCTGATAAGGTGAAGTTCCCGCTAACTATACGCCCAATAGAGAATGGAGATTGGTTTATTCCATTCGGTATGACAGGGCGTAAATTGGTGAGCGATTATCTTACTGATATAAAATTATCTATTTTACAGAAACGTCGCCAATTGGTGCTCGTTGATGCATCTGGTTCTATTGTATGGGTTGTGGGGTGCCGTACAGATAACCGTTTTAAGGTCTCTGCTGAAACAACAAAAATGTTACGTATATCATATAAACTTGACTAAGCAATGAAGAAGTTTCTTATTTTTCTGGGTATTATCGCTGTTGTTGCTGTAGCACTGATGGCTACAACTCCTGACAGACAACAGCATGTAGACACCATCAAATCGGTAATGACGGAAACTGTTAACGCCGAATTACGCGAAAACAATATTGATGGTCCGTTGGGATCTATAGCATCAGCAGCTGCTACAATGGCTGTAGATAAGTATCTTAGTACAAATTTCCTTGTGCGCGACCATAGATTCTATAGTCTCGGCTTTATTGATTATAATAACGAATTCCAAATGGTATCTGTGGGCGTGTTTAATCATGTATATACCCTCGACGAGGAGCAAGCTCGTGAGATGATTAAGAAGAAACTGAATCCTTTAGATATCTTACAAGATAAGTCAAAATAGAAAAGCATAGGTTTTGAGTCACCAAAGCTATGGTTTTGAACCTCTAAAGCTATGCTTTTGAGTTATAAAAGCTATGCTTTACTATTTTATTCTTCTAATAGTGCTTTGCAACCTCTCAGAACATCCTGCCATGTTGCTTCAAAATCACCTGTGTACCAAGGATCTGCTACGTCCTTGTTGGAGAGTAATGGGCGTATTTTTCCTTCTGGGTCGCCTCCAAAGAATCGCTCCATGTTACGCAGGTTCCACTGATCCATACCGATAAGTAAGTCGAAACGTGAATAATCTGCTCTGGTAATCTGGCGTGCAGAATGACCATCGCAACGTATTCCGTGTTCAGCAAGTTTGCGTCGGGCTGGGGGATATACAGGATTTCCAATTTCCTCAGTAGAAGTAGCGGCTGACTCAATCAGGAAGTGATCGGTCAGCCCCTCTTTCTCTACTAAGTATTTCATTACGAACTCTGCCATCGGACTACGGCAGATGTTGCCATGACATACAAATAATAATTTCTTCATTATCCGTTCATTGACATAAGGAACTCCTCGTTGCTGCGTGTAGTAACAAGTCGGTCGCGTATGGTGCTCATGGCCTCAATTGGGTTCATATCGGCAATGAACTTGCGGATAATCCACATGCGGTTCAGTGTTGTTTCGTCAAGCAGCAGATCGTCGCGACGAGTCGAAGACAGAACCAAGTCGATTGCTGGGAATATGCGCTTGTTTGAAAGCTGGCGGTTAAGCTGGATTTCGCTGTTACCTGTACCCTTGAATTCCTCGAAAATAACCTCATCCATCTTAGAACCGGTATCAACCAGAGCTGTAGCAATAATGGTAAGTGAGCCACCGCCTTCAATATTACGTGCAGCACCGAAGAAACGCTTTGGCTTCTGTAGGGCGTTACTGTCGACACCACCAGTAAGAATCTTACCAGATGTAGGAGCAACAGTGTTGTAAGCACGAGCCAGACGTGTGATAGAATCAAGGAAGATAACTACATCATGACCACACTCAACCATACGCTTTGCTTTCTCAAGAACGATACCTGCAATCTTTACGTGACGATCAGCAGGCTCATCAAATGTAGATGCAATTACCTCAGCGTTAACAGTACGAGCCATATCAGTAACCTCTTCAGGGCGTTCGTCGATGAGCAGCATCATGATATATGCCTCAGGATGATTAGCTGCAATGGCATTAGCAATATCCTTCATCAGAACGGTCTTACCAGTCTTTGGCTGTGCTACGATAAGTGCACGCTGACCTTTACCGATAGGTGAGAAGAGATCTACAATTCGTACGCTTGGATTGATGGTAGACTTGTCGCCACAAAGTGTGAACTTCTCCTCTGGGAACAGAGGTGTAAGGTGCTCGAAGGCAACACGATTACGTACCTCGCCTGGATCACGACCGTTGATGGTATTAACATCAGTCATAGCGAAGAACTTCTCACCCTCATGAGGTGGACGTACCTTGCAATCTACAACGTCACCAGTCTTAAGACCATATTTCTTGATCTGCTGTGGCGATACATATACATCATCAGGTGATGAGAGATAGTTGTAGTCGCTTGAGCGAAGGAAACCATAACCATCGCTAAGCATCTCGAGTACTCCGTTTGCATCAATCAAGTCGGCAAAGTCATATCGTGGCTGAGCATTTGCTGCTGCACGATTGGCTACTGATGCATCATTTACCTGAGGAGCCATAGGACGATCGAAAATGTCGAGTGTGGGGATCGCTGCCTGATCCTCAATGGGGATGTCGACTATAGTAATAAAGTCTGTACCATCACCTGGATCACCCATCCAAACACCATTCTCATCAACATCATCTGTCAGAGGATCCATCTGATCCTCATTGTTATCTGAGAAATCTTCTGAAGGTTCTGATTCTGGTACAAGAGCTTTGCTAGCAGCCATTTTTTCACGCAATTGTTCTATTGCGTTAGGAGTGGCTTCTTCTTCGTCGCTTGCACCAACGGCAAACTCTGCAGCCTCGGGCACAACAAAATCTTCAGTATTAACATTATTATCCTCATTTGCAACGGGTTCGGCTGTTGCTGCCTCTGCTGCTTCACGAGCAGCTGCTTCCTCAGCTTCTTTTTCAGCCTTAGTCTTGCGACCGCGCTTTTTGGGCTTTTCTTCTTCTGCAACAGGAGCTGCTGGTTCTGCTGCAGGTGTCTCTGCGGGCATGTCGGTAAAGAGCGATGGTGTTTCTGCCTTTTTACGTGTGCGGTTTGATTTCGTATCAAGGTTCTCGCCATCTTCGCCGTTTACTGTATATACTCGGCTAGTATCTTTTTTAGCAATGCGTGTTCGCTTGCGTTTTGGTGCATCGTCTGCAGTTGCACTGTTTTCTGCCGCCTTGTCGAGTATGGCATAAACAACAGTTTCCAGTTGGTCATCAGGCGAAACCTTGATGCCAAGCTGATCGGCAATACCCACAAGTTGGGGTATGTCCATAGATTCTAACTCTTCTTTTGTATACATACAATATGTACTTAAATTACATTAATTGATTTCGAAAAAAATAGTGGAAATGCTTCGCGATAGGAAGCACTGTTTCGGAAAAACGATGCAAAGGTACACATATTTTTGCGAACCACCAAACATTTTCGGAATTTTTTAGTATCTTTGCACCCAAAATATGACATATAATGGAAATTAAGAAAGCAGAATTTACGCTTAGTGCTCCTATGGAGTCTATGTGTCCTAAGGATACTAAACCCGAGTATGCGTTTATTGGTAGATCGAACGTAGGTAAGTCGAGTCTGATAAATATGCTTACAGGCAAGAAAAATCTGGCAAAGACAAGTGCTACACCAGGTAAGACATTGCTGATAAACCATTTTATTATAAATAATGAATGGTATTTGGTTGACCTTCCTGGCTATGGCTTTGCTAAACGCTCGAAGAAGGAAATTCAGAAACTCGATCAGATGATTAACGGATATATCTTACAGAGAGAGCAGTTGGTTAATGTCTTTCTACTTATAGATATTCGTTTGGAGGCACAGAAGATTGATTTGGAGTTTATCGAGTGGCTTGGCACAAGCAGTGTCCCCTTTGCCATTATATTTACTAAGGCCGACAAGCTAAGTGCATCAAAAGCCGCACAAAATGTTGCAGCATATAAGAAGGTCCTAAGTGAAACTTGGGAAGAACTTCCGCCGATATTCGTCACTTCTTCTGAGAAGAAACAGGGCCGAGATGAAGTGCTGGATTATATCGAAGGCATAAATAAGGAGTTGCAGAATGGCTAAGGAAAATCCTTATTTAGACGTTCAACACTTAACGAAGTCATTTGGCTCGTTGGTGTTGTTTCATGACATTAGCTTTTCGGTAGCCGAAGGTCAAAAGGTAGGGCTGATAGCCAAAAACGGAACCGGTAAGAGTACGCTGCTATCCATCCTTTCTGGTAAAGAGGGATATGATAGCGGTGAGATAATCTTTCGTAGGGATTTGCGTGTGGGTATGCTTGAACAGGCGCCTGATTTTGACCCTGCAGAGAGTGTTCTTGACGCTTGTTTCAATCATAAGGGAGATCCAGAGAAGGTGCTGAAAGCTAAGCAGATTCTTACTCAGCTTAAGATTCGTGATCTTGAACAACCCATGGGGCAGCTTAGTGGCGGTCAGCAGAAACGTGTAGCATTGGCAAATGTACTTATTACTGATCCCGATTTGTTAATTCTCGATGAGCCAACCAACCACTTGGATCTAGAGATGATTGAGTGGCTCGAAGGATTCCTTAATCGTGGCAACAAGACCCTGCTGATGGTTACTCACGATCGTTTCTTCCTTGATCGCGTTTGTTCTGTAATTTTAGAGCTTGATGATCAAACCATATATACTTATCGTGGTAACTATAGCTATTATCTTGAGAAGCGCCAAGAACGTATCGACAATCGTCGTGCTGAGATAGCCAGGGCTAACAACTTGTATCGTACAGAGTTGGAGTGGATGCGCCGTATGCCTCAGGCACGAGGACATAAAGCCCGTTATCGCGAAGAGGCTTTCTATGAACTTGAGAAGGTTGCCAAGCAGAGAATAGAGGAACGCCAGATACGCTTAAAATCTCGAAATGTATATATTGGTTCTAAGATTTTCGAGTGCCAATATGTATCGAAGGCCTTTGAAGAGAAAGTTATACTCAAAGATTTCTACTATAACTTCTCGAGATTCGAGAAGATGGGAATTGTTGGTAACAATGGTACAGGTAAGTCTACATTTATAAAAATGTTATTGGGACAGGTTGCTCCTGATAATGGAAAATTTGATATTGGCGATACGGTGCGTTTCGGATATTTCTCGCAGGAGGGATTGCAGTTCGACGACCAGATGAAGGTGATTGATGTCGTAAAGGACATTGCCGAATACATAGATATGGGTGGAGGCAAGCATTTCTCTGCCTCGCAGTTCCTGCAGTATTTCCTCTTTACTCCAGAGCAACAGCATAATTACGTATATAAACTAAGTGGTGGTGAACGTCGCAAATTGTATCTTTGTACGGTTCTGATGAAGAATCCTAATTTCCTTGTACTCGACGAGCCTACAAACGATCTTGATATTGTTACACTACAGATCCTCGAGGAATATCTTCAGGATTTCCCGGGGTGTGTTATCGTAGTAAGTCACGACCGCTACTTTATGGATAAGGTAGTAGATCATCTTCTTGTATTCAAAGGCGAGGGAGAGATAAAGGATTTCCCAGGTAACTATACCCAGTATCGTCAATGGAGTCAACTTCAGCCTAATGATCCTAAAGAGTCAAAGGAAGTAAAAGTTGAGAAAGAGACAAAGACCACATCAGATATAAATAATCAGCAAAAACGCAAGCTCACTTATAAAGAGAAACGCGAGTTTGAGCAATTGGAAAAAGAAATTGCCGATCTTGAGGCTGAGCAGCAGGCTTTGGAAGAGGCTCTTTGCAGCGGAACACTATCTGTTGAAGAACTTACTGAGAAGAGTAAGCGTCTGCCGTTGCTTAAAGACGAACTCGATGAGAAATCAATGCGTTGGTTAGAACTTTCGGAGATATGATACAACAACAATACCCATCACAGTTACTAGAAAAAGCCGTTCAGGAGTTTTCTAAGCTTCCTGGAATAGGACGCAAGACTGCTTTGCGACTTGTTCTGTGGATGCTTCGTCAGGACGATGCCGATGTTGCAAGTTTTGCCGAAGCTGTTAGCAAGTTAAAGGCTGAAGTGAAATATTGTAAGGTGTGCCATAATGTAAGCGATAGTGACGTCTGTCCTATTTGTGCTGATCATCGTCGTGACCAGACAATTGTGTGTGTAGTTGAGAATATACAGGATGTTATGGCTATCGAGAACACTCAGCAGTTTCATGGATTATATCATGTTCTTGGTGGGGTAATATCGCCTATGGATGGCATGGGACCTGCTGATATCGAGATTGACTCGTTGATAAAACGGGTAGGTGAGGGTGAAGTTCAGGAGGTTATTCTGGCACTTAGTCCTACTATGGAAGGTGATACAACAAACTTCTATATCTATCGCAAGCTTGCACCAACAGGTGTTAAGGTTAGCGTAATAGCCCGTGGTATAGCTGTTGGTAACGAGCTGGAGTATGCCGATGAAGTGACACTGGGTCGTTCTATTACGAATCGTACATTGTTCGAAGAAAAATAAAAACTATATTGATATGAAAGAAACAAGAAATCAGCTGATGGCGTTTTTTGTCTTTGCAATAGTATTTGCATTGGCGGCAGTAGTTGCTTATGAGACTGGATTCATGGAATCAGGTTTGTTTGCGGAAAGAAAAACTTCTGAGTTTATTTTTGTCTCGCTTATGGAGTTGCTAACATTGGGTGGCGTTTTCCTTGCGCTTCGCTTGTTTAAGTTTAATAAGGTACATGATGATCTCGTAGCAAAGAAAGAACATGCTCTTTTTAAGTGGGGACTTCTGCGTTTAGCTTTGATTCTTATCCCTATGGTAGGTAATACCTATTTATATTATATGTTCATGAATACTACATTCGGTTATCTGGCAATTATCCAGTTGCTCAGTCTGCCGTTTGTGTATCCAAGCCTAAGTCGTTGTAAATCGGAGGTTGAAGTTGAATGATGAAACTCTCTGTTGTTATCGTCAATTATAATGTTAGGCAATACCTCACAGCTTGTCTTGATAGTGTTGCTATAGCTCTTGATGGTATCGAGGGCGAGGTGTTTGTTGTCGATAACAATAGTTCTGACGATAGTGTTGATTTCGTCTCACGTCATTATCCTTGGGTACACCTTATTAATAATAAGGAGAATCTTGGTTTCTCGAAAGCCAATAATATTGCCATTCGTCAATCTGTTGGTGAATATGTATTGCTTCTAAACCCTGATACATTAGTTGATAAAGAAGCCTTTAAAGGTGTACTCCAATTTATGGATTTGCATCCTGAGGCTGGTGGAGCGGGCGTAAAGATGTATAACGGCGATGGAACTATTGCTCCTGAGAGTCGACGCGCTGTTCCTACACCTTTTGTTGCAGCACGAAAGATGTTAGGTTTTACAAAGAGTTATTATATGAGTTACCTCTCTTGGGATGAGGCTGCTCAGATACAAGTTGTAAGTGGTGCGTTCTTTATGATTCGTCGTAAAGCCCTCGAACAGGTTGGATTACTTGACGAGGATTTCTTTATGTATGGCGAGGATATTGATCTTTCATATCGTTTGCTGAAGGGTGGATGGCAGAATTGGTATTTACCTTATTCTATTATACATTATAAGGGACAGTCTACAAAGAAATCTGATTTCCGTTATGTGCATGTGTTCTATCAGGCCATGCTCATATTCTTCCGTAAACACTATAATCATCTTAGTTTGTTTTTTACCTTGCCTGTAAAGTGTGCCATATATTTCCGCGCATCGTTGGCATTGGTTGATATAATACGCAAAAAACTCCATTTAGGATGAAACAGATAAAACTTAGAGCTATTGAGCCCGAAGATCTTGATCTTCTTTATCGTATAGAGAATGATGTAGAACTATGGAATGTCGGTACATCCAATGTTCCTTATTCGCGTTATTTGCTTCACGATTATGTTGCAAACGCTAAAAATGATATCTATACCGACCGCCAAGTACGTATGATGGTCGAAAATTCTGATGGTAAGATAGTGGGAGTTGTCGATCTTGTTAGTTTTGATCCTGCTAACTGTCGTGCTGAAGTTGGGCTGATAATACTTAATTCTTATCGACGTCAGGGGTACGGAACAGCTGTTCTTGCTCAGATTTCTGATTATGCATTGCGTATTTTGCACCTTCATCAGCTCTATGCTTATATCGATATTGAAAATAATTCTTCGCTTAAGCTGTTCCAGAAGGCAGGATTTGTTGTAGCGTCAGAAATTAAAGATTGGCTGTATGATGGGGCGAAATTTCGCGATTCTTTGCTCGTTCAGTACGTTTTTTAGAAAAAAATGCGATTTAATCGCAAAAAAATGCCGAAAAGTTTTGGTAGTTCCAAAAATATCACTACCTTTGCACCCGCAAATAAGGAAAAGCGTTCTTTGGTGCGTTAGTTCAGTAGGTTAGAATGCCTGCCTGTCACGCAGGAGGTCACGAGTTCGAATCTCGTACGCACCGCAAGTTTTTTTTCATTCGTTCCATAGTAATGGTGCGTTAGTTCAGTAGGTTAGAATGCCTGCCTGTCACGCAGGAGGTCACGAGTTCGAATCTCGTACGCACCGCAGAGGGTCCACCCAGATGTGAATCTTGGTGGACTTTTTGTTTTGTGTAAGATAAACAAAATATTTTTTAGCAAAATGTTTGTAGTTTCGGATTTTTGTTGTAATTTTGCAGCCGAAAATACAACTTATACGACAAAACGACAAAACAGTTTATGTGTGGAATCGTAGGATACATCGGGAATAAAGAAGCTTTCCCAATACTTATCAAAGGCTTGCGCCGACTGGAATATCGCGGATACGATAGCGCCGGTGTAGCTCTCATCAATGATAATGGCGACTTGAACGTTTACAAGTCGAAAGGTAAGGTTGACAATCTTTGTGAATATTGTAGTGATAAGAATGTTAGTGGTACCATTGGTATTGCTCATACTCGTTGGGCTACTCATGGCGAACCTTCTTCGCGTAATGCTCACCCACATTATTCCGAGAGCAAGAATCTTGCTATAATTCATAATGGTATAATCGAGAACTATGCTGAGCTAAAGGAGAAACTCCAGGCTAAAGGCGTTCACTTCGTATCGGATACTGATACTGAGGTTTTGGTTCAGCTTATAGAATATATTAAGGAACATAAGAATATTGATTTGCTTACCGCAGTACAGGTAGCCCTTTATCAGGTAATTGGCGCATATGCAATCGCCGTTCTTGATAAGCGCGATCCTAATCAGATCATATGTGCTCGTAAGCAAAGTCCTCTTGTTGTTGGTATTGGTAAGGATGAGTTCTTCCTTGGTTCTGATGCCAGCCCAATTGTTGAGTATACCGATAAAGTGGTGTACCTTGAGGATGGTAATATCGCTGTTATCCGTCGTGGTGAAGAACTTCATGTAGTTAATATCCATGGCGAAGATCAGGAGCTGGCTGTTAAGACGGTTGATATTGATCTTGGACAGATTGAGAAGGGTGGTTATCCTCACTTTATGCTTAAGGAAATTTTTGAGCAGCCCGAGTGCCTCACTAACTGTATGCGTGGTCGCGTTAACGTTGAGGCTGATCATGTAACCCTTTCTGCGCTTATCGATTATCGTCGCCAGTTGGTTAATGCCAAGCGTGTTGTAATCGTAGCATGCGGAACATCATGGCATGCAGGTCTTATCGGAAAGCAGATTATCGAAACTCTATGTCGTATTCCTGTTGAAGTTGAATATGCTTCTGAGTTCAGATATCGTAATCCTGTTGTAACCAAAGATGATGTAGTTATAGCAATTAGTCAGAGTGGTGAAACGGCCGATACCCTTGCAGCAGTTCAGTTGGCCAAGGAGAAGGGAGCCTTTATATATGGAATATGTAATGCTATAGGCTCAAGTATTCCTCGCGCCACTGATACCGGAACATATATTCACGTAGGTCCTGAGATTGGTGTTGCTTCAACCAAGGCATTCACTGGTCAGGTAACCGTGCTCACAATGTTTGCCCTCGCGCTTTCTGAAGCTAAGGGTACTGTGAAACGTAATGAGTATCTTGAGATTGTTAAGGGCTTGAGCGAGATTCCTATGAAGATCCGCGAGGTTTTGCAGACCAATGAAAAGGTTGCAGATTTGGCTCGCACCTTCACCTATGCACACAATTTCCTGTATCTTGGTCGTGGATTCTCTTATCCCGTTGCCTTGGAGGGAGCACTTAAGCTAAAAGAGATATCGTATATTCATGCCGAAGGCTATCCTGCTGCAGAGATGAAGCATGGACCTATCGCCCTCATTGATTCGGACATGCCAGTCGTAGTTATCGCAACACATAATGCGATGTACGAAAAAGTCCTATCAAATATACAGGAGATTAAGGCTCGTCAGGGTAGGGTTATTGCCTTGGTGTCTAAGGGTGATGATACTATAGCGAAGATTGCTGATGAGGTTATCGAACTTCCTGATGTTCAGGAGTGTCTCGAACCATTGGTTGCTACGATTCCTCTTCAGTTGTTGGCTTATCACGTTGCCGTTTGTAAAGGTAAGAACGTTGATCAGCCGAGAAACTTAGCTAAATCAGTTACTGTTGAATAAAGTTAGGGCGATTCGTTTTTATAAACGTTTCGCCTTTTTTCTAAATAGAATTAAGATATTGTAAAGAAAGAATATGAGAGATGTAACACTTGTCCTTTCGGACGGAACTAAATTTCACGGCAAGAGCTTCGGTAGCGAGAAACCCGTAGCAGGCGAGGTTGTGTTCAATACAGCGATGATGGGTTATCCTGAATCGCTTACCGACCCAAGTTATGCCGGACAGTTGATGACACTTACTTATCCCTTGGTTGGTAACTATGGTGTGCCTCCATTCACAGTAGAGAAGAATGGTCTGGCCACATTTATGGAGAGCGACAAAATTTATGCTTCTGCTATAATTGTAAGCGATTATAGCGAGGCTTATTCACATTGGAATGCAAATGAGAGTCTTGCTGATTGGCTTAAGCGTGAAGGTGTTCCTGGAATCACAGGCATTGATACACGTCAGCTCACAAAGGTTCTTCGTGAGCACGGAGTGATGATGGGTAAGATCTTATTCGACGATGAACCAGAGAATATTCCAACTGCCGAGTATGAGGGCGTTAACTGGGTAGATAAAGTATCGTGCAAAGATATAATCCGCTATAATGAAGGTGCTGGCCGTAAGGTTGTTCTTGTAGATTGTGGTGTAAAGAATAATATCATACGTTGTCTTATCAATCGTGGTGTTGAGGTTATCCGTGTACCTTGGAATTACGATTATACTGATATGGACTTCGATGGACTTTTCCTTGCTAACGGACCTGGAGATCCTGATATGTGTGTTGATGCTGTAGAGATTCTGAAGAAGCAGATGTCTGCATCACGTAAGCCTATCTGTGGTATCTGTATGGGTAACCAGCTGCTTGCTAAGGCTGGAGGTGCTACAATCTACAAACTTAAGTATGGTCACCGTTCACACAACCAGCCTGTTCGTGAGATAGGTACAAACCGTTGCTATGTTACATCTCAGAATCACGGTTATGCTGTTGATGCCAGCACTCTTGGTAATGACTGGCGTGAGCTTTTTGTTAATATGAACGATGGTTCAAACGAGGGAATCCGCCATCTCTCACATCCTTGGTTCTCATCTCAGTTCCATCCTGAGGCATGCTCTGGTCCTGTAGATACCGAATTTATGTTCGACCGTTTTATCGAAACCCTCTAATATAGTTGGTAATTATGAAAGATAATAGTATAAAGAAAGTCCTGTTACTTGGTTCAGGCGCATTGAAGATTGGTGAAGCTGGTGAGTTTGACTATAGTGGTTCTCAGGCTCTTAAAGCACTTCGCGAAGAGGGTATCAAAACTGTTTTGATTAACCCTAATATCGCTACTGTCCAGACTTCTGAGGGTGTAGCCGATGAGATTTATTTTCTCCCTGTTCAGCCTTATTTTGTAGAGAAGGTTATCGCTAAGGAACGCCCTGATGGAATCCTTTTGGCCTTTGGCGGTCAGACTGCACTTAACTGTGGTGTAGAACTCTATCAGAGTGGTGTTCTCGAAAAGTATAATGTCAAGGTTCTGGGCACACCTGTTCAGGCTATTATGGATACAGAAGACCGCGAGCTTTTCGTAAAGAAACTCGACGAGATAGGTGTAAAGACTATTAAGAGTCAGGCATGTGATAATATCGAAGATGCCCGTAAGGCAGCAGCCTCTCTGGGCTATCCCGTCATCCTTCGTGCTGCTTACGCACTTGGTGGCCTTGGTTCAGGATTCTGCGATAATGAGGAAGAACTGAATAAGCTTGCCGAGAAAGCCTTCGCATTCTCGCCACAGGTTCTTGTAGAGAAATCACTTAAGGGTTGGAAAGAGATTGAGTATGAGGTTGTTCGCGACCGCTACGATAACTGTATCACAGTATGTAATATGGAGAACTTCGATCCTCTGGGCATTCATACAGGTGAGTCTATCGTTATCGCTCCATCACAGACTCTTACTAATTCAGAGTATCATAAGCTCCGTGCTCTTGCCATTAAGATTATCCGTCACATCGGTATCGTAGGTGAGTGTAATGTTCAGTACGCTTTCGATCCTCAGTCTGAGGACTATCGAGTTATTGAGGTTAACGCCCGTTTGAGTCGTTCATCAGCTCTGGCTTCTAAGGCTACTGGTTATCCCTTGGCTTTCGTTGCTGCTAAGCTTGGTATGGGTTATGGACTCTTTGAACTTAAGAACTCTGTTACAAAAACAACTTCAGCATTCTTCGAGCCAGCACTCGACTATGTGGTTTGTAAGATACCACGTTGGGACCTTTCTAAGTTCCATGGAGTAGATAAGGAACTTGGCTCTTCAATGAAGTCTGTTGGCGAGGTTATGGCTATCGGTCGTAACTTTGAGGAAGCTATCCAGAAGGGACTTCGTATGATAGGTCAGGGCATGCATGGATATGTTGAGAACAAAGAACTGAAGATAACTGATATTGATGCAGCTTTGCGCGAGCCTACAGATAAACGTATTTTTGTTATCTCAAAGGCTATGCACGATCCTCAGTACGATATTGACCGAATTCACGAGCTTACTAAGATTGACAAGTGGTTCCTTCAGAAGCTCAAGCACATTATCGACATTGATGAGCAGCTGAAGAAGCAGAATATCAATACACTCGATAAGGAACTTCTGCGTCAGGCGAAAGTATATGGTTTTACCGATTTCCAGATAGCACGTGCTCTTGGTCTTGAGGGCGAGAGCCGCAATATGCATGAGGCTTTGCTGTTGGTTCGTAATCGCCGTAAGCAGTTCGGTATCCTGCCTGTAGTAAAGCAGATTGATACTCTTGCTGCTGAATATCCCGCACAGACCAACTATCTGTATGTAACTTATAGTGGCGTGGAAAGTGATATCAAGTTTGAGGCAGATAAGAAATCAATCATCGTTCTTGGTTCTGGTGCTTACCGCATTGGTTCGTCAGTAGAGTTCGACTGGTGTGGAGTTCAGGCACTTAACACCATCCGTAAGGAAGGTTGGCGTTCAGTAATGATTAACTATAACCCAGAGACTGTATCTACCGATTACGATATGTGTGATCGTCTGTACTTCGATGAACTCACATTTGAGCGTGTTCTCGATATAATCGATATGGAGCAGCCTTATGGTGTGATTGTTTCTACAGGTGGTCAGATACCTAACAATCTTGCTGTATATCTTGACGAACAGCACGTAAACATCCTTGGTACTCAGGCTGTCGATATTGACGGAGCTGAGGATCGTGCTAAGTTCTCACAGATGCTTAACGAGATTGGTGTGAACCAGCCAGAATGGAGTGCACTTACTTCAATGGGGGATATCGATAATTTTGTTGACCGAGTAGGTTTCCCTGTTCTGGTTCGTCCTTCATACGTGCTCTCTGGTGCTGCAATGAACGTCTGCTCTAATAAGGAAGAACTTGAGAAGTTCCTCCAACTTGCCGCCAACGTATCTGAGGATCATCCTGTTGTTGTATCTAAGTTCATTGAGAATGCAAAGGAAATCGAAATGGACGCTGTGGCAAAGGATGGCGAGATTATGGCTTATGCCATCAGTGAGCACATCGAGTTTGCGGGTGTTCACTCTGGTGACGCTACTATTCAGTTTCCGCCACAGAAACTATATGTAGAAACAGTGCGCCGCATAAAGCGTATTTCTCGCCAGATAGCTAAGGCTCTGCATATCAACGGACCGTTCAATATTCAGTTCATGGCTCGCGAGAACGATATACTTGTAATCGAGTGTAATCTCCGTGCATCACGATCTTTCCCATTTGTAAGTAAGGTTCTTAAACTTAACCTCATCGATTTGGCTACAAAGGTAATGCTTGGCCTGCCTGTAGAAAAGCCCGAAAAGAACCTGTTCGACCTTGATTATGTAGGTATAAAGGCTTCGCAGTTCTCATTCAATCGTCTGCAGAAAGCCGACCCTGTTCTTGGAGTCGACATGGCATCTACAGGTGAGGTAGGATGTATCGGCGATAACACAGACACTGCTCTGCTCAAGTCAATGCTTAGTGTAGGTCACCGCATTCCAAAGAAGACTGTTCTTCTGTCAACTGGTTCTGCCAAGCAGAAGGCCGAAATGATTGATGCAGCTCGCCAGTTGGTTGAGAACGGCTATGAACTTTATGCCACAGGTGGTACTTCTAAGTATCTTACCGACAATGGAATCGCTAACACATTGGTTCATTGGCCATCAGAAGATGCACAGCCTCAGGCTCTCGATCTGCTTCATGAGCACAAGATTGATATGGTAGTTAATATTCCTAAGAACCTTACTACCCATGAGCTTACCAACGGTTATAAGATTCGTCGTGCAGCCATCGATCTGAATGTTCCTCTGATCACCAACAGCCGTTTGGCCAGTGCATTCATCCATGCGTTCTGTACTGTTGGTATCGATGGTATTGGCATAAAATCATGGTCTGAATATCGCTAAATATAGGCTTTAGAGCCTCAAAATGCAAAAAAATGGTGTAATAATTTGGATAATTCAAATTATTGCACTATTTTTGCAACGATATAAAACGTTTTATTATAGCAATTACTAGCTAAAGTTATGGATGTAGCAGACACTCTCGAGTCTAAAATAAATCGCAGTGAGTATAAAATACTTATTGTTGATGACGTTGTGAGCAATGTCTTACTTCTTAAGATTTTGCTTACTAACGAGAAGTTCCAAGTTATAACAGCCAACAATGGTACCACATGTATTGAGCAGACAAAGAAGGAACATCCTGATCTTATTCTGCTTGATGTCATGATGCCTGATATTAGTGGTTTTGATACTGCAGTTGTTCTTAAAAAGGATGAAGAAACAAAGGATATTCCTATCATATTCCTTACTGCATTGAACACCCCACAAGATCTGGTTCATGGATTCCAGGTTGGTGCTAGTGATTTCTTGACCAAGCCATTTAATAAGGAGGAACTTGTAATGCGTGTTATGCAGCAGATATCACTTGTTGCAGCAAAACGCATCATCGAGAAACAGAATGCTGAACTCCGTGCAACACTTAGCAATCGTGACAAGATGTACTCTGTAATTGCGCACGACCTTCGTTCGCCAATGGCAAGCATCCGTATGGTGCTCAATCTTGTTGTTGCTTCGGCTACTCCAGAAACCGTTGGTGCTGAGCTTTATGAATTGCTCGATAAGGCTAACCGCGAATCAGAGGAAGTTCACGATCTGCTCGACAACCTGCTCAAGTGGACTAAGAGTCAGACAGGTCGCCTCTCTGTTGTAATTCAGGATTTGGAACTTAACGATATTGTTCCTGGTGTGGTTGACATCTTTGAGATTATAGCTCAGACTAAGCATATAAAACTTGATTTGCAGCCATCTGCCCAAGGTCTTGTGGTTACCGCTGATAACGATATGCTTAAAACGGTTCTGCGTAATTTCCTTTCTAACGCTATTAAATTCTCACCAGAGAATTCCAGCATTGAAATCAGAATGACTGCAGAAGGTGATTTTGCAAAAATCAGCGTTACCGACCATGGTGTTGGTATTTCTGCTGATAGAATTGGCTCTATCTTTAAGAAGGGAGATACCACTTACGGCACGGGTGGTGAAGAGGGATCTGGTCTTGGACTTCAGCTTTGTCAGGACTTTGCCCGTAAGAATGGAGGAGATTGTTATGTAGAATCTGTCGAAGGGCAGGGTAGTACCTTTAGCTTTACTGTACCACTAAAGAAATAAATGAATACACCTATTTATATTATAGAAGAAACAAAGCTTCGCCGTAACCTCGCTTTTATCAGTGATGTTGCGGCGAAAGCCGATATAGAGATAATACTTGCCTTCAAGGCATTTGCACTTTGGAAGACTTTTCCAATTTTTCGCGAGTATATAAACAGTACCACTGCCAGTTCTCTTGGTGAGGCTCGATTGGCATTCGAAGAGTTTGGTGCTCCTGCCCATACTTATTCGCCCGCTTATACTCCAGAGGAGTTTCCTGAGATAGTAAAGTGTTCGTCTCATCTCACGTTCAATTCACTTTCTCAGTATGAACGATTTCATAATCAGGCCAAAGGCGTTTCTTTGGGCTTGCGTGTAAATCCAGAATATTCAGAGGTTGGTACCTTATTATATAATCCATGTGCACCAGGAACAAGATTTGGAATCACATACGATAAATTACCAGAACAGCTTCCTGCTGATATTGAGGGCTTCCATTGCCATTGTCATTGTGAGAGTGGGTCTGATGTTTTTCAGCGAACATTGGTTCATATCGAGGAAAAGTTCTCAAAGTGGTTTCCACAATTAAAATGGATTAATTTTGGTGGCGGCCATCTTATGACTCGTAAAGATTACGATGTTGAACTTCTCATCCGTTTGATGCAGGATTTCCATAAGCGTTACCCTTGGCTTAAGGTTATTCTAGAACCAGGTAGTGCTTTTGCTTGGCAAACTGGTCCGCTTGTGTCACATGTTGTCGACATTGTAGAAGATAAAGGAATACGCACGGCTATTCTTGATGTCAGTTTTACATGTCACATGCCCGACTGTCTTGAAATGCCATATATGCCAGAAGTAAGAGGAGCAGAAATTGTTGAAGTCGACGAAAATAATCTCGATTCATATGAAATTCGTAAAATTCCCCATCTATATAGATTAGGTGGTAACAGTTGTTTGAGTGGAGATTTTATGAGTTCATGGCGTTTTGATCATGAATTAGAAATTGGCGAAGAAGTGATCTTTGAGGATATGATTCACTATACAACAGTCAAAACTTGTACTTTTAACGGAATTTCACATCCTTCTATTGGCATGCTTCATAGTGATGGTCAATTAGAGGTTTTACGCCGTTTTGGGTACGAAGATTACCGAAATCGCATGGATTAAGGCCCGTTTTGTCAAGAAACCCGATAAAATCGCACTTTTTTGCAAAAAAAACGCTCGAAAAGTTTGTCAGTTTCAAAAAAAGCATTACCTTTGCATCCGCAATCGAGAGAGGTTGCTAATTTAGAATGAAAATCGCGGAAATAGCTCAGTTGGTAGAGCACAACCTTGCCAAGGTTGGGGTCGCGGGTCCGAGTCCCGTTTTCCGCTCACTTGTTGAACAAAAAAGAGGCATTTAGGAATGGCCTAAATGATTAAAAATGCCCAGGTGGCGGAATT
>DEHD01000008.1:0-16915 GCA_002351725.1 Prevotella sp. UBA2809 | reverse complement strand
GTTCTGGGCACTCTTTTTTATTCGACGTATGTTGGAGAGGTGGCGGAATTGGTAGACGCGCTACTTTGAGGGGGTAGTGTCAATTGCGACGTGGGAGTTCGAGTCTCCTCCTCTTCACCATTTTTTTTGAATTTTGCGGAAATAGCTCAGTTGGTAGAGCACAACCTTGCCAAGGTTGGGGTCGCGGGTCCGAGTCCCGTTTTCCGCTCTTTTTATTAAGGAAACCACATCTTTTTCAGAAAACATAAACAATGAATTTATACTTAAGATATTTTGATAAAGAGATATTAGTGTCTTCTGTTGAGGAGGCTATTGATTTTTTGTGTACTATTGACGATATAGAAATGACTCCAATGCTCGAAGCAGATATTCGTGAGTATGCTTCAAGCGATATATTTTATCCCAAGCGTTATAAGGTACATCCTCATGTTTACTTTATAATTATCAAAACTGAAGCTAATACACTTCAGGATTTCAAGGATAAAAAAGCTGTTCATGATAATCAGGATGCTGCTCCTGTTAAAACAACACCAGCTCTTCTTCGTCTCAACGAGATTAAAGATGGTTGGTATGAGGGTATAGTTGATTTTAAGCGTGTACTGCTCATACCTGGTACAGGTAAGTTCCAATATCGTGATACACAGTTTGTAGCCCGTCTTAAGGCTATTTCTGGATTAGAGTGTTACGAACGTATGATTGATTATCTTCGTGAACGTGTAGATGATCGTAGTCAGTTCCCTTCACCTAAGGGTAAGAACTTTAAGTTCCGCTACCTTGGTAAGTGTAAATAGTAGTTTAATTCTTTAATTATCTGCAACAATTATGAATAAAGTAATGCTTATTGGAAATGTTGGTCAGGATCCTGAAGTAAAATATGTAGATCAGGGTGTAGCTGTAGCTCGAATCCGTCTGGCCACTACCGAACGTGGTTATACGTTACAAAACGGTACCCAGGTACCCGATCACACCGATTGGCATAATGTTATTCTGTGGCGTAGATTAGCCGAGATTGTAGAGAAATACGTACATAAAGGCGATAAGTTATACATCGAGGGTCGTATCCGTTATACCACCTACGATGACAAGCAGGGCCAGCGTAGATATGCCACAGAAATCTGGGCAGATAATATGGAAATGCTTTCACCAAAATCAGAAAATGGATTATCTTCAACCACTACTGAGTGACGTTACAATCATGGTGCCTGATTTAGGCGCCTTGATTGCTATTATAATAGCAGGTATTCTGCTTGTTTTCTCGGGTTTCGCATCAGGTTCTGAGATTGCGTTCTTCTCGCTATCTCCAACAGACTTAAGTGAGCTTGATGAGAATAAGAATGATTCAGATAGTAAGATACAGCAGCTTCGTGACGATTCTGAGCGCACACTTGCTACCATACTCATTACAAATAATCTGGTAAATGTTACAATTATTATGTTGTGCAACTATTTCTTTGCACATGTAATTGATTTTGGTGGTGCTTATTGGCTTCAGTTTCTTGTTATCACTGTTTTACTTACTTTTTTGCTGCTGCTTTTTGGCGAGATAATGCCAAAGGTTTATGCTGGTCAGCATGCCCTTTCTTTTTGTCGCCGTGCGGTAGGTAGTATTATGGTGTTGCGTCGCATATTCTGGCCTTTGTCTTCTCTTCTTATACGTTCGGGTATTATTGCAGAGAAAGTCGTTCAGAAGGAGAATCGTGCACTTTCTGTTGACGACTTAGAGCAGGCTTTGGAACTTACTGATGAGGACGATCTTAAGGATGAGAAAAACATGCTTGAGGGTATTGTACGTTTTGGTGATGAGACTGCAAAGGAGGTTATGACATCACGCCAGGATGTAGTTGATCTTGATTTCTCTCTACCATTTCCTGAGGTACTTAAGTGTATTGTAGAGAATAACTATTCGCGTATACCTGTTTATCAGAATACTATCGACAATATTCGTGGAATCCTTTATATTAAGGATTTGCTCCCGCATATTTCCAAGCCAGCAACTTTTCGTTGGCAGTCACTTATACGTCCACCATATTTTGTGCCTGAAACAAAGAAAATCGATGATTTGCTTCGTGAGTTCCAGGCCAATAAAGTTCATATTGCCATTGTGGTAGATGAGTTTGGTGGTACAAGTGGTATTGTTACTCTTGAGGATATCCTTGAGGAGATTGTTGGTGAGATTAATGATGAGTACGACGAAGAGGAGAAAACCTATACTCGTATAAACGCAAACACATATGTGTTTGAGGGTAAGACGTTGTTAAGCGATTTCTATAAGATTCTTGATATTGATGATGAGACATTTGAAGATGTAGAGGGCGATGCCGACTCTCTTGCAGGTTTGTTACTTGAGATTAAGGGCGACTTCCCAGAGCTTCACGAACGTCTTGACTACAAGAACTTTACCTTCGAAGTTACCGAGTTAGACGGTCATCGTATTTCAAAGATAAAGGTTATTATTCATCAATAATCAAATTACCTTACCATCCATACGATGCCCAGTCAACAGCGTTGTACCATTGTAACTTGCGGATACGGTTGTTATAGTCAAAATAGCAACTGTTGTAGTAAGTCTGTGGAAAGAACATACTTACCGTCCCCCATGATTCAGTATCTTGTGGGAATGTATAGAAATCATTTCTGATAGTATCAAATATTGACATCCATCTTTGCGAAACTGCCTGATAAGGAACAGCTGTATTAAACACATCCAGCCACTTATTATAGTCAGACTCAGAAGCATATTTTTTGAATACTGTTTTTACATCGTATATCACCCTGCGGTCATTATATAAGTAGTATGGTAAGTTTGTCAGATCAAGCTGCTCTGGATACTTGGGCATGAACTTCTGCATCAATTGCTTGGTGGCATCAGCAAGATTATCCATCTGGTCTAGACGGAATACGCTCAAAGGCACGCTGTAGCCCTCAAGGTTCCAATCACTATAATCTGGTTGTGTATATGCATCTAAAAAGTAATCGTAGTAACAATTGCAGATGTCTTTATAGAATGTTGGCGAGGTAGAGAACAGTTTTTCAATCATTAAATGATATGGTGCCCCTTCGCCTGGAATCTCAGCAGGAGAGCCTATTAGATATTCTGCACAGTTTCGCAACTCGTAGCCAACCTCAACGCACATAAAATTGCAACAGTCTGCAAATATGAACTTCAGCTTCGGTATGGTTTCCAATGCTTGTGCCATCTGCGTAATGTTCATCCATTTGCTACTAACGTTGGTATCCCAACCTTCGTCTTTCCCATAGCCGCGAGTAGCCTCGCGAGTCTTTAATACGCTAGGTACGGTGTCGTTATGAACAATCCAACCGCTGGCATGACCCCACAATACCAATCCGTATTCCTTGGCGGGATATTTGTCGATCGTATACTGAAGTACCTCGCGGAATTTTGTTGGGTCGCTTGCATAGAAATCACTTTCGTAACGATACACCTCCTTTGTCTTGCCGTTAGAAACTTCGATTATGTAAGGCTTGTTATTCGTGCCGACACTGTCAACGAAGCAAATCAGGTGCTGTTTGCTGTTTACCTTATACGATCCCTCAATAATCTCCTCAAGGTCATCTGCTAAGAATGATTCGCCTGGATACTGATAATCCTGAGTGAGGTTATTTTCTCCCGACATGTATATCAGTACCGTGCGCTCAGCTTGAGTTGGCTCTGGTGCAGGCGATGGATCTTCGTTCTTATCACACGCTGTAAAAAGTAGAAGTGATATAAAAAATATTATTATTCTGTTCATTATTGTCAATTTTCGGCGCAAAGATAGTTATTTTTGGCCACGAATTACACGTTTTACACAAAAAAGTTATAATTTTGCAACCTAAAAGTTCGAAATTCATGAAAAGACTATATATATTGCTGGCTATTCTGATGATTTTTGCCGGCGCAACAGATGTTAATGCTCAACGCAGAAAATATAACAAAAATCACTCAAAGCACCGCACAACGCGAGTAGCGAAGAAAAAGGGTAGAAAGGCTAAGAAGAAGGTTAGCACCTATAAGCCTACAATACACGATTTCCAAGGGAAACTTTCTGACCCTCGTTTTCTTAACGACCCTAATTACAATCCCTTTCTGCAATGCGAGGATACGTGCGAACATGTGCATGGTATCGACCTGAGTCACTATCAAGGCGAGGTGTTCTGGGAGATTATTGGCGAGAATTCAAAAATGTCTTACGTATATCTGAAGGCTACCGAGGGTGGCGATCGTATCGATGCGCAATACGAACGCAATATCGATATGGCTCATCGCCACGGACTTATGGTTGGCAGTTATCACTATTTCCGCCCTAAGACTCCGGTTATAACGCAGATTGATAACTTCATGATGCAATGCCGCCCAGGCGAACAAGACCTTATACCTATGATAGATGTTGAGACAACTGGCGGATTGGATAATGAGGAGTTTTGTGACTCACTATTCTCTTTTCTCGACCTTGTGGAGCAGGCCTATCATCAGCAACCGCTTATCTATACTTTTCGCAATTTCTATAATCGCCATTTGTTGGGAAGGCTAGATAACTATAAACTGATGATTGCAATGTATACCGACGAAGAGCCTGAATTAGCTGATGGTCGCGACATAACTATGTGGCAGTACACTAGTCATGGTCGCATAACAGGTGTGCGCGGCAATGTTGACAAGAGCCGATTCATGGGCAATCACGAACTTAAGGAAATAAGGTTCAATCACGTACGTCGACTTGAGAAGCAAGTATCATTCTTCGATGTGCGTAAGCGAATGGGCAAATGATGCAAAGAAATTAGTCAGAGCCTCACTTGGAATGAAGCGCATGTAGCGTGCCGATCGGCGTATATGGCTGATTAACGCGTTGCCTCCGCTTGCGTGTACAAATATGCTGTCGGGCGATTGCGAGAAATAGAAGTTCTGATGATTGCTGGTATATTCTGCCAACTCGCGAGCCACAATGTTAGCTTTCTTGTTATCCACATCGCCCCCGGCAAATGGGATATCATCAGCAGTAAATCCGAACAACTCGATAAGCAATGCACTCTCCAATTGGGCCATCTGTGTGAATCTCAGTCGGGTTATCCAGTCGTTAAGAACTTCATAGTCAACCTTCTCTGTATTGTCGCGCAAGTTTACTCCTAAATCTATCAATAATCTTAGAGGCAGCCCCCAGTTAAGTATATGACGAGCTATACGGATAATCTGTATAAGCATTCTACGTGTATTGATGTCGCTCTGCTCGTCGTCTAGAATATTTTGCAGTTGTCTGTTAATAATCGGATTCGTAAGATTATATGGGCGCAATAGTTCTTCATCGTCTGCATCCTGCATCTGTTGGAAGTTTGCAAGCTCCCATTGCTGCCATTGCTGGGGCAGAAGCTTGAGGTTGAACTGATCCTTGCATTTTAGCAAACCTTGATAAATAAACGGATTCACATTGTGCAGATGGCCCATCTGGTATAGCTTGTTCCACTTGTGTATACTCATGGGTTCAAGTGCCTCAGCAGTGCCATAAACGCCGCATTTTATCAATCTGAAAAAGTTTCGCTGTATAATGTTCATCATGAGTAACGTTTAGGATATCGGAATATAATAGACAACAAAGCCGCAACCCCCAGTGCATATGCGTAATATAGGTAAGGCAGCATTGATACAGGGTTGATAGCTGCTAAGCCCGCTGCAATAAGCAGCTGAGCTCCATAGGGAATCAAACCTTGCGTAAAGCAAGAGAAGGTGTCGAGTATAGAGGCGCACTTTTTGTTATCAACGCCATATCTGTCGCCTATCTGCTTGGCTATATCGCCCACAGTAAGGATGGCCACAGTGTTGTTTGCAGTACACAAATCTACAAGAGATACAAGCGACCCTATGCTAAGCTCGGCTCCACGCTTACTGTTTACACGACGTGTTAGTTGGCGGATGATGAAATCTATGCCTCCATGTTGCTTTACAAGTTCCAGCATTCCGCCTGCCATCATTGTAACTATGATTAGCTCGCCCATCGAGAGTATGCCTTCTCCCATAGCTCCGAACCATGCATATATATCAGCAAACCCACCTGTGCAAAGTCCGATGATGCCGCAAAGTATGATACCAAGAGTTAATACGGCCATTACATTCATTCCGCAGATTGCAGTAATCAGAACGGTGAGGTAGGGGATTACCTTCACCCACTGAACAGTCTCTACCTGTTGCGGGGCGTGTGTATCCTTGCCAAGGATAAAGTATACCACGAGAATCACGATGGCTGCAGGGAATACCAGGAATGAATTAACTCTGAACTTATCGCTCAATCGGCATCCCTGTGTCTGGGTGGCTATAATTGTTGTATCCGAGATGAACGACAGATTATCACCAAATAATGAACCTCCAACGATTATGGCTGTCATCATAGCAAGGTCGGTTCCTGTTTCTTGTGCTAATCCTACTGCAATAGGTGTAAGTGCAGCAATGGTTCCTACGCTGGTACCGATGCTAAGCGAGATGAAACATGCGGCAAGAAACATTCCCGCAAAAATCATCGATGGCGGCAGAAAATTCAGCGCCAGATTTACTGTAGCATCTATGCTCCCCATCGACTTAGCCGAATGGGCAAAAGCTCCAGCAAGCACAAATATCCAAATCATCAGCATCATCTGTTCGGTAGCCGCACCACGACTAAAGCTGTTTATTCGTTGCATCAATGGTCGGTCGCGGAATAATATTATGGCATAGATACTCGATACCATAAATGCCACCGTTATGGGAATCTTGTAAAAGTCACCAGCTATGATGCTAGTGACTAAGTAGAACAGTACGAATACTATTATTGGTGATAATGCTATGATTCCTTTTTTCATTATAATGTAACGCCGTTCTTGAATATGGATATTTCACGATAGTCGTTAATCTCGTTCTTAGCAGGTTCGCCGCAGGCTACAGCCAGAACTTTGTCAATAAACTCGGGCACAATCTCCTGCATTGTCCTGCCTTCGATAAGCTGTCCTGCCGAGAAATCAATCCAGTTCTGTTTGCGGCTGGCCAGATCGGGATTCGTGGCAATTTTCATCGTAGGCACAAAGGTGCCGAAAGGAGTGCCTCTGCCTGTAGTAAAAAGTACAAGGTGGCATCCGCACGATGCAAGTGCCGTTGAAGCTACAAGATCGTTGCCTGGTGCCGAAAGCAGATTCAATCCAGTATTCTCTAGGCGGTCGCCATATTCCATCACGCCGTTAACAGGAGCCTTTCCGCACTTCTGCGTGCAGCCCAATGCTTTATCCTCGAGTGTGGAAATACCGCCAGCCTTATTGCCTGGACTTGGATTCTCGCCAACAGGCTCACCGTGACTAAGAAAGTAGTTCTTGAAGTTGTTTACCATCGAAACGGTTTGGTCAAATAACTCCCTGCTGGTGCAACGATTCATCAGAATGGTCTCGGCACCAAACATTTCCGGAACCTCGGTAAGTACCGATGTGCCACCCTGAGCAACAAGCCAGTCGCTGAACTCACCCACAAGCGGATTGGCTGTAATACCGCTAAAACCATCGCTGCCGCCGCATTTCAATCCTACGCGCAACTTGCTTACGGGCACCTCGGTGCGCTTGTCCTGCGATGCAATGTCGTAAAGCTGGCGCAGAATCTGCATTCCAGCCTCTATCTCATCATCCACTCGTTGGGTTACCAGCAGTTTTATTCGGTCTTTATCGTAGTCGCCAAGCATAGCCATAAAGTCCTCAGGCTGGTTGTTCTCACAACCAAGACTAAGCACCAATACAGCTCCTGCATTAGGGTGCAGACAGATGTCGCGTAGCACCTTGCGGGTGTTCTCGTGGTCTTCTGATAACTGCGAGCATCCATAGTTGTGATGCCATGCGTAGATATTGTCTACACCTCCAGATATCTCTTGTTTTAACTTTGAAACAAGTTTTTCTGCAATGCCGTTTACACATCCCACTGTGGGCACAATCCATATTTCATTACGTATGCCTACATCACCGTTTTTTCTCACATACCCTTTAAAGGTACGGTTCTGGTTTGTGTATGTAAGTTGTTCTGTAATAGGATTATATGTGTACTCAAGAGTACCTGATAGATTTGTCTTCAGATTGTTCTCATTAACCCAGTCGCCAGCCTTCATACTAGTCATAGCGTGACCAATCGGATAGCCGTATTTGATGATATCCTCTCCCTCAGCTACATCCTTAATCAGCACTTTATGACCAGCTGGTGTATCTTGGTTAATCGCAATCTGACGACCGTCAACAGTAATAAGGTCGCCTTTCTTTTTAGGCGATAAGCACACCACCACACTATCTGCTGGGTTAATCTTCAAATAAGTAGTCTGCATCACCCTCTTAATTCTCAATTCTTAATTCTCAATTAAATCGCTGTTCTGCGGTAGAAATCTACATTCTCCTTTGTCAGTATTTCGATAGGCATGTAGTTAACCGGATTAACAGCACGCTTCATAACGATAGCGTTAAACAGTGCATCAACACTTGCATAGCCCTGCTGATACGCATGCTGTGCAATCAAGAATGATATGCTGCCATTACGTATACAAGCCTCATTCTTTGCCACCATATCGTAGCCCATAATCTGCACGTTTCTGCGATTACTGCGGTACAGGAAGTCGCCAACGATGTGGGCTTTCGAATTAAACGTGATGCAGTGATGCACATTAGGATGGGTAGAGAAGAACTTCTCCAGTATTCCATCATAATCTTTGTGATCCTCGTCGAGTGGCAAGTCAAGTTCGGTTATCTTAATTTGTGGGAAGTGGTCAACCATGTAATGACGGAATCCCGTCTCACGGTTAGCCTGCTGCTTTGATCCTACGATACCATCGCGGGTCTGCTTCATCAAGCCTATTTCCTTCTCTTTGTTTGCGATAAGCATCAGCATCTTAGCAGCAAAATATCCGCTGGCAAAAGAATCCTGACCAAAGAACGACAATGGTTTCAGATCGGGCATATACGAGTCAAGCAGTACATATGGGATATTGCGCTTAAGGAGCTTCTCGGTGAATCGCTGTGTCTGTTCGAGGGTAGAAGGCACAAGAATCACACCGTCGATCTTAGCTGTGAACAGTTCGCGAACCATCTTTGTGAATGCTGGTGGATTGAAACGCTCATAGTAGATGAACTTCAGTGTTATTCCGAAATCTCTACGGAACTCTCTACAAGCCATCGCTCCCTCTTCAATCTCGTCCCAATAGGCCTCTTGCTCGTGCTTTGGCAATACGCAATAGAATGTATATTCCTTATTATATGCAAGTGCACTTGCGTACATATTCGGACGATAGTCCATTTCCTCAAGGGCCTTGTTTACTTTTTCGAGTGCAGCTTTCGACACATTGGGGCGATTATGCAGCACACGATCCACAGTTCCGGTCGACACTCCCGCACGTGCGGCAATATCTTTGATAGTAATATTCTCCTTTGCCATAAATCCAACAAATTTTTGGCAAAGGTACACATTTTTTTGAATACCACAAAAAGATAAGTTAATTATTTGTTGCGAAATTGTTTCCTTAAGAATTAATAGAGAAAATTGCGTAAAAATTTGTATGACTCAAAAAAACTGCGTATCTTTGCCACACAAATGAAATCGATAAAACAGAAATAATTCAAAAAAATCAAACAAAGCAATGGCAAAAATTGTAACTTTGGGCGAGATTATGCTCCGCCTGTCGCCTCAGGGCAACGATCGTTTCATTCAGAGTGAATCATTCCGCATCATCCCTGGTGGTGGTGAGGCAAATGTTGCTATCAGTCTGGCTAACTATGGCCACGATGCATACTATGTATCAAAACTGCCAAAGCATGAAATCGGACAGATTGCTGTTAATGCTCTGCGCCGTTATGGTGTAAACACAGAGTTTGTGGCTCGTGGTGGCGATCGCGTTGGTTTGTACTATGCTGAGACAGGTGCTTCAATGCGCCCATCAAAGGTTATTTACGACCGTGCTCACTCATCTATTGCTGAGGCTACACCCGAGGATTTTGATTTCGACAAGGTGATGGAGGGTGCTCAGTGGTTCCACTGGAGTGGTATCACACCAGCCATCAGCGATAAGGCTGCCGAGCTCACAAAGTTGGCTTGTGAGGCTGCAAAGCGTCACGGAGTTACTGTATCTGTCGACCTGAACTTCCGCAAGAAGCTGTGGACCAGCGAGAAGGCTATCAGCATTATGCGCCCACTTATGAAATATGTAGACGTTTGTATCGGAAACGAGGAGGATGCAGAGCTCTGTCTTGGATTCAAGCCCGATGCTGATGTTGAGGGTGGACAGACTGATGCAGCCGGATATGAGGGCATCTTCAAGCAGATGATGCAGGAGTTCGGATTCAAGTATGTTGTTTCTACTCTTCGCGAGAGCTACAGCGCTACATACAACGGCTGGAAGGCTCTTATCTACGATGGTAAGGAGTTCTATCAGAGCAAGCGCTACGAGATTAACCCAATCATCGACCGTGTAGGTGGTGGCGACTCATTCTCTGGCGGTCTGATTCATGGCCTTCTCACCAAGAAGACTCAGGGCGAGGCGCTCGAGTTTGCTGTTGCAGCATCGGCTCTTAAGCACACCATCAACGGCGACTTTAATCTTGTTTCTATCGAGGAGGTTGAAGCCCTTGCTGGTGGTAACGCAAATGGCCGCGTGCAGAGATAAAGTGAGAAGGTGAAAAGGTGAGAAAGTGAAATTATGGCAAAATTTGATAAAATAGCAGTAATGCAGAAGATTGCTGAAGCACCAATGGTGCCCGTCTTCTACAATAAGGATCTTGAGGTATGTAAGAATGTGGTAAAGGCCTGCTACGATGGTGGCGTGCGCGCATTCGAGTTTACTAATCGTGGCGACTTTGCTCACGAGGTATTCGGTGAGCTGGTTAAGTGGGCCGATAAGGAGTGCCCAGATTTGGCAGTAGGTGTTGGTTCGGTTGTCGATGCTCCTACAGCTGGCTTGTATCTTCAGCTTGGCGCCTGTTTCGTGGTTGGTCCGCTGTTCAACCCCGACGTTGCACCTGTATGCAACCGCCGTTTGGTGCCTTACTGCCCAGGTTGTATGACAGTAAGCGAGATTGGTAAGGCTCAGGAGCTGGGTTGCGATCTCACAAAGATCTTCCCTGGCGATGTTGTCGGACCAAACATGGTTAAGGGTCTTAAGGCCCCAATGCCTTGGTCAAAGATTATGGTAACAGGTGGAGTATCGCCCGATGAGGAGAACCTTACTAAGTGGTTCAAAGCAGGCGTATTCTGCGTTGGTATGGGCTCAAAGCTCTTCCCTGGCGATAAGGTGAAGGCTTGCGATTGGCAGTATATTACCGACAAGTGCCGCGAGGCTCTCGGTTACATTGCAAAGGCTCGTGCATAATTAAAATAGCCTCCCTCGTAATATGGCGAGGGTGGCTACTTTTTTTTACTAACTAACACATGAGAATCTGGCTATTCATACTATCAACCATACTCTTGTCAGCGTGTTCCCACTCTGATAGGCAAGCAGTGGATAAGCTCAACGGCAAGTCCTATGCCTATCACTATCGTGACATCGACTCAACCGAATCATTTGCTCTTAAGGCTTATAAGCTTGCTGTGGATTACGATGCAGGCCGTGCCGAGGCGCTTAACAATATGGCCTTTGTTAATATAGTTAGAATGCGCTATGATGATGCTGAAAAACAATTGAACCAAGCCGTAGAAACCACTGATAATCAGATACAACAGCTTATTAGCTACGTGCAGCAGATGCGACTTTGCCAGCGACGTTCACGCAACCGCGAGTTTCATGAATATCGCGAGATGGCAAACCGCACATTGAGTAGAATAAATGAAGAGCGTGAGCAGCTTAACGAGCGCGATTTGAAGCAACTGCTTTACGCTGAAACAGAATATGCCATTGTCAACTCCACCTATTATTACTATGTAGGTTTGGAGCAGCAATCTATTAAGGCGCTATCGGCAATCGACGAGAACGAGGTGCAGAAGGATAGTGCACAATATCTCAACTATCTTTACAATATTGGCGCTGGAGGAATCATCACCAAAGGCACCCAGGAGGAGATAAACCAGCTTGAGTTCGATAAGCTTATGCGCTGTTTCCTTACAGCACGTAAGGGTGGATACTCCTTCTTTGCAGGTCAGGCATTAGAGGCCCTGAGCGAGCATCTTATGGACCCTGAGTCGCGCCAGCAGTTGATGATGGATAATCTTCCTGCTATGAAGTTCATAAACCCAGTGGGTGTAGATGAAGAGATTCTTCCTGGATTCCTTGCCGAGAACGCGCTTGAGATTTTCGAGCGCTACGGCGATGTCTATCAGATTTCAGGTGCCTATCGTACGCTGGCATCGTGCTTCCGCCAGATAGGCGACTATGAGTCGGCACTTTTCAATCTCGAACAGGCCCTCAACGATAGCATTATCAATCAGGCTCCCGATCTGGTGGCTTCTATACGCGAGCAGCTTAGTGTGGCCTATGCAGCCATCGACAATAAGCAGCTTAGCGACGAGAACCGCAATATTTATCTCGATCTTCAGGAGACTACCCGACAAGATCGCCAGCTTGAGGCCCGCGCCTATCAGTACGAGAAGCAGCAGGAAAAGCTTAACATGATGCTTATAGCTGTTATTCTGGCCATTGTGCTGTTGCTATTCTCGCTGTGGCTGTTCAATCACCTAAACAAAAAACAGTCGAAGACCCAGGAGCCCGATAACCTTTATGAGCAGAAGAGCGAGCAGTTGGCCGCAAAGTTGCTGCAGGTAGAGAAGAACGAGCGGAAGAATCTCGAGCAGCGTGCCAAGGTGTCGCTTATATGCAATATCACTCCTTTCATCGATCGCATGATTCATGAGGTTTCCCGCCTCGACGACGGCAATCGCGAGGATCGCATACAATACATAAGCGAGCTGCTCAACAAGATAAACGAGTATAACGAGGTGCTTACCTATTGGATACAGCTTCAGCAGGGCGAGCTTAGCCTGCATATAGAGAGCTTCCAGCTGCAGCCCCTGTTCGATGTGTTGTCCAAGGGCAGGAAGTCGTTCCAGATGAAAGGTGTTGAGCTTAATGTAGAGCCTACCGACTCTGTTGTAAAGGCCGACAAAGTGCTTACTCTGTTTATGCTGAACACTCTTGCCGACAATGCTCGTAAGTTTACCGATAATGGTGGACGTGTAGATGTGAAGGCGAGGGTAGAAGCCGACTACGTTGAGATTGAAGTAGAGGATACCGGCAAGGGAATGACCAACGAGCAGCTTGAACATCTGTTCGACCACAAGATTGAGGGCGGACACGGATTCGGACTCCTTAACTGCAAGGGCATCATCGAGAAATATCGCAAGATAAGTCAGATATTCAGCGTCTGCCACATCGGCGCGTCCAGCACTTTAGGCAAGGGCTCGAAACTGTTCTTCAGGCTTCCTAAAGGAGCCATGATAGGTGTTGGCTGTTGGGTGATAGGTGTTTGCTTGTTAGCTGCCACCTCTGTATCAGCCGCCCCCCAACACCCATCACCTATCACCCAACACCCATCGTCCATCGATGCCCTTGGCATGGCCAGCATCTACTCCGATAGCGCCTACTTCTGCAATATCAATGGCGAATACGAGAAGGCACTCGAGTTTGCCGACATGTGCCGCTACTATCTCAATAAACATTATCTTGAGCAGGAGCCTAACGGAAAATACCTGATGCGCCAGCTGGGAAACCTCTCGCTCATGCCACCTGAGATTAAATGGTTCCACGATAGCCTGCAAACTAACTATCACATTATTCTCGATATTCGTAACGAGAGTGCTGTGGCCGCATTGGCGCTCCACAAGTGGCATCTATACAGCTACAATAACAAAATCTACACGCAACTGTTCAAGGAGATGTCGGCCGACGATACTCTGGGCGAATACTGTGCGACCATGCAGCAGTCGCAAACTAACCAGACCATCGCCATCATCCTGCTTGTTCTGCTACTCATAGCCATAGTGCCCGCATATTATCTGCTGTACTATCGACATCGTCTCTACGAGCGGTTCATGCAGGAGCAGCAGCGCCGCACCGATCTGGAACTGCTCGACGATGATCTGCGCCGTGCCGAGCTCGACGATAGCAACCTGCACGTATCCAATGCTGTGCTCGACAACTGCCTTTCTGCACTTAAGCACGAGACCATGTATTACCCCTCGCGCATTCAGCAGTTGCTCGATGGCGGCGATATGGAGTCGTTAGGCGAGGTTGCCACATACTATCGCGAACTCTACGGAGTGCTTAGCGAACAGGCCCTGAAGCAAACAGAGCGCACCCGCCTGCACCTGAAACATCTGCACCACGATATTCTTGGCGATGAGACCCTTGTGCGCTATCTCTTCGATATTCTGCGCAAGATAGCAGGCGAGAAACTCAAGCCCGAATACACCAAGCGCGATGACGGATATGTAGAGGTACGCGTGCCCATGCCCGCACTTAAGATATCCGACAAGGAGGCAGCTGAGCTGTTCACTCCCTCCAAGGATCATCTTCCTTATCTGCTATGCCGCCAGATAGTTCGCGACCTTGGCGAGGCCACCAACCGCCGTGGCTGCGGTATTTATGCCACTATTCAAGACGAAACAACATTTATGATTATAACACTACCAAGCGTATGGAAAATTTCAAAGTAATAATAGTAGAGGATGTGCCCCTGGAGCTTAAAGGCACACTGGGAATAGTAAAGAACGATATACCCGAGGCCGAGGTTATAGGCACTGCCGAGAACGAGCAGGCCTATTGGAAACTGCTCAAGCAGCAGATTCCCGATCTCGTGCTGCTCGACCTTGGACTGGGCGGTTCTACCACCGTGGGCGTAGAAATCTGCCGTCACACCAAGGAGCTGCATCCTGAGGTTAAGGTTCTGATTTTCACAGGCGAGATTCTCAACGAGAAACTCTGGGTTGATGTACTCGATGCAGGAGCCGACGGCATTATTCTTAAGACCGGCGAGCTGCTCACACGCCGCGATGTTATGGCTGTTATGGACGGCAAGCAGCTGGTGTTCAACGAGCCCATCCTCGCTAAGATTGTAGAGCGCTTTAAGCGTGCCGTCAGCGGCGAGCTTGTAAAGCAGGAGGCCGTTGTAAATTACGAGATCGACGAGTACGATGAGCGTTTCCTCCGCCACCTGGCTTTAGGCTATACCAAGGAGCAGATTACCGGATTGCGCGGAATGCCTTTCGGCGTAAAGAGCCTTGAGAAGCGTCAGAACGAGCTTATACAGAAACTCTTCCCCGAGGGAACCAGTGGCGTCAATGCCACCCGCTTGGTAGTCCGTGCCTTAGAGTTGCGCGTGTTAGATATAGATAATCTTGAAGCCGATGAAGAGTAGCCGTTTGTGCTTGGGACTGTTGGTGGCCGAGAGCGTTCTGGTCATAGTGTCGTGGCTTATGTCGGCCATGCGCTTAGAAGGCGTGCGCTCTATGCTTTCTTCCGAGGGAATCCGTTGGTTTGTAGGCGGCTTCTCCGATATTATTGCATGTCCCTTGTTAGCATGGCTTTTACTTCTGCTCATAGCTGTAGGCAGCGTAGTGCAGAGTGGGGTAGTTTCGTTATTCCGCAACAAAGGCGAGATGTCGTTCCGCGACAAGTTGGCCTTGCGTGTTGCTTGCGTGTTCCTTGCCCTTTATGCTCTCGTCATCTGTCTGCTCACACTCATGCCCCATGCCATACTTCTGTCGGCCAAGGGCAGCCTGTTCCCGTCAGCCTTCAGCCGCAGCATTCTTCCCATCGTATGCTTCGGCGTCACACTATTCTCCGTTGTCTATGGAATGATGTCAGGTCATAAGAAAACAGGCGAGGACGTTATCGACATCCTCACCTATGGTATCCGCCAGGGCTCAGTGCTTATCATCATCTACATCCTGGCCATACAGCTCTACGCCTCGCTGCGTTTCGTTTTCATGTTCTAAGCATTGCATATATAAAATTAAAATAGAGATACAAAAAAAGCCACCCGTGAAGGTGGCTCTTTCCTTTTCTACATACCCATGCAACTCGTTGCTCCTAGGGCTGTAACAATCGCAGTTGCGATTGACGCAATCATCTGTACGATGAACTTAATCGTTTCTCTCTTTGTCATGGTAATTTAAATTTTAAGGTTCGCTCGGCTTTGCCGCTTTTACAAAGGCGGTACGCCGACTAAAAGAATAACTTAGAGGGGTAGGGGTGCTACCCCTCCGTTAGTTTAATCGCCTTCGCCTGGTACGTCACCTGATGGCTGGGTGTTTCCGCCGCCACCCTGATTTCCACCGCCATTTGTAGGCTGATCGTTCTCTGGATCTTCCACCTCGCCAGAGGTTGAGGTAACACGCTTCACCTCCTTGCCATCGCGGTCGTAGCAGGTAATCTGGATGGCAGTGCCTGCCAGCTCGTCCTTCAGCTCAACCGCTGGAGTGAAGATGATTCGGCGACTGGTGATGAGGCCTGCCTTAACCTCGTCTACCTTCTCTACGCTCTTGGCGCGCAGACCGAATCGCATGGTGCCCAATCCTGGCAGCGCTACGGAGTGACCTTCTGTGGCCCACGCCTTGATCACTTCGCCTGCAGCATCCCAGCATGCCTGCATGATTCCCTTGCTTACTCCGCTGCGCAGAGCAGCCTCCTTGATCACCTTCTCCTGACTGAGTGAGGTGTACAACTCTGGCATCATGATGTAGCGATACTTGCCAGCATAGGTGCCAATCTTCTGCAACTTCTCTTGTGCTTTTACTTTTAGTGCCATAATTCTAGTTTAATTTTTGTGTTGTTGTTAAATAATTTGTTACTCTCTATGTCTCCATCGATTTTGACAATACAAAGGTACGGCTTTTTTGTGAGAGTAGCAAATAGTAAGTGTTAATGAATTGTTAAATTGAGAGTACGTTTTTACGCTCACACGTAAGAAAAATTTTTTTCACACCTGAAACGTTTGTCTTAGCCTGAAATACGTT
>DEHD01000012.1:64198-84039 GCA_002351725.1 Prevotella sp. UBA2809 | reverse complement strand
TAGATCCTAAATCAGTTGAATAACTCGTTAAAAGATTAGACAAATGAAAAAGGAAGTAAAAGATACTATCATCGTAGAACTTGGTGAGAAGCTGAAGCAGTATCCTCATTTTTATCTTGTTGACCTCGCAGGACTCGATGCTGCAAAGACAAGCGAGCTCCGTGAGAAGTGCTTCAAGAATGAGATTAAGCTGCTGTTGGTGAAGAACACTCTTCTTCAGAAGGCTTTCGAGGCTTCTGAGATTGATTTCTCACCTCTTTATGAGTGCTTGAAGGGTAATACTGCTGTTATGTTCGCACAGACAGCTAATGTTCCTGCTAAGCTGATCAAGGAGTACAAGAAGGAAGGTATCCCCGCACTCAAGGGTGCATATGCTGAGGAGAGCTTCTTCGTTGGTGCTGACAAGCTTGATGAGCTCGTAGCAATCAAGAGCAAGAACGAACTGATCGCCGAGGTTGTAGCTCTGCTGCAGTCTCCAATCAAGAATGTTGTTTCTGGCTTGAACGCTGGTGGCAAGGTTCACGGTCTGCTTGACGCTATCGCTGAGCGTAACAAATAAGCGAAATAAGTAACATTCAAATTAAAAACAATTAAAATTTTTAAATAAAATGGCAGATATTAAAGCTATTGCTGAGGAGTTGGTAAACCTCACAGTAAAAGAAGTAAACGAGTTGGCAACAGTCCTGAAGGACGAGTATGGAATTGAGCCTGCTGCTGCAGCCGTTGCTGTAGCTGCTGGTCCTGCTGCAGCTGGTGCTGCTGACGCAGCTGAAGAGAAGACTTCATTCGACGTAGTTCTGAAGTCTGCAGGTGCTGCTAAGCTCCAGGTTGTAAAGGCCGTTAAGGAGGCTTGTGGTCTTGGTCTGAAAGAGGCTAAGGATCTCGTAGACGGTGCTCCTGCTACCGTTAAGGAGGGTCTGAGCAAGGAAGAGGCTGAGAACCTGAAGAAGACCATCGAGGCAGCTGGTGCCGAGGTTGAGCTGAAGTAATCAGTTACAAACAAATAGCAATCGGTTAGGGGCTCCCCAGTCGGGGGTTCCTAGCCTTTTTTTTCTAAATTAATATTTATGGCTTCAAAAATAATAGATAACAGAGTAAACTTTGGCAGCGTCAAAAATCCGATGCCATTCCCGGATTTCCTTGATGTGCAATTAAAGTCGTTCAAAGACTTCCTGCAGTTGGATACTCCGCCTGAGGAACGCAAGAATGACGGCTTGTATAAGGTGTTCGCTGAGAACTTCCCTATCACCGATACACGTAATAATTTCGTTCTTGAGTTCTTGGATTACTATATCGACCCACCTCGTTACAGCATCGATGAGTGCTTGGAGCGTGGTCTGACTTATAGCGTGCCCCTGAAGGCTAAGCTGAAACTGTATTGTACTGATCCGGATCATGAGGACTTCGGAACAGTGATTCAGGATGTATTCCTGGGTCCTATCCCTTACATGACCGCCAATGGTACTTTCGTTATCAATGGAGCCGAGCGCGTAGTTGTTTCACAGTTGCACCGTTCTCCTGGCGTATTCTTCGGCCAGAGCGTACACGCTAACGGAACACTGCTGTATTCAGCTCGTGTAATCCCATTCAAGGGCTCATGGATCGAGTTTGCTACAGATATTAATAATGTAATGTATGCATACATCGACCGTAAGAAGAAGTTGCCCGTAACAACTCTGCTCCGTGCCATCGGCTTCGAGGCTGATAAGGACATCCTGCAGATCTTCAACCTGGCTGAGGAGGTTAAGGTTAACAAGAAGAACCTGAAGGCTGTACTTGGCTGCAAGCTTGCTGCACGTGTACTGAAGAGCTGGAACGAGGACTTCGTAGATGAAGACACTGGTGAGGTAGTATCAATCGAGCGTCACCAGATGATTATGGAGCGTGAGACTGAGATTACCGAGGAGAACATGATTGAAATCCTTGAGAGTGGCGCACAGACTATCCTTGTGCACAAGGACGAGTCGGTTGCTCAGGACTACAGCATCATCTTCAACACACTGGCCAAAGACCCATCTAACTCTGAGAAGGAGGCTGTGCTTTACATCTACCGTCAGCTGCGTAATGCTGACCCTGCTGATGATGCCAGCGCACGTGAGGTTATCCAGAACCTGTTCTTCTCTGACAAGCGTTATGATCTGGGTGATGTTGGTCGTTACCGTATCAACAAAAAGCTTGGTCTGAACACCGATATGGATGTTCGCGTACTGACCAAGGAGGATATCATTGAGATTATCAAGTATCTGATCCAGCTGGTTAACTCTAAGGCTACCGTCGACGATATCGACCACCTGTCAAACCGTCGTGTTCGTACCGTAGGTGAGCAGCTGAGCAATCAGTTCTCTATAGGTCTGGCCCGTATGAGCCGTACCATCCGTGAGCGTATGAACGTTCGTGATAACGAGGTGTTCACTCCAACCGATCTGATCAACGCTAAGACTATCTCAAGCGTTATCAACTCGTTCTTCGGAACTAACCCTCTGTCACAGTTCATGGACCAGACAAACCCACTTGCTGAGGTTACTCACAAGCGTCGTCTGTCTGCTCTGGGTCCTGGCGGTCTGAGCCGTGAGCGTGCAGGATTCGAGGTTCGTGACGTACACTATACACACTATGGTCGTCTGTGTCCTATTGAGAGCCCTGAGGGACCAAACATCGGTCTTATCTCATCTCTGTGTGTATATGCTAAGATTAATGAGCTCGGATTTATCCAGACTCCATACCGTAAGGTAAATAACGGAGTTGCTGATCTGAGCAACGACGGAATCGTATATCTTACTGCTGAGGAAGAGGCTGATCACATCATCGGTCAGGGTAATGCACCTCTGAATGATGATGGTACATTTATCCGTTCGGTTGTAAAGTGCCGTCAGGATGCTGACTTCCCTGTAGTTCCACCATCTGAGGTTGATCTGATGGATGTATCTCCACAGCAGATCGCTTCTATCGCTGCATCTCTGATTCCATTCCTCGAGCACGACGATGCTCACCGTGCACTGATGGGATCTAACATGATGCGCCAGGCTGTACCTCTGCTCCACAACGAGGCTCCTATCGTAGGTACCGGTATCGAGAAGCAGGTATGTGAGGATTCACGTACTATGGTTACTGCCGAGGGTGATGGTGTTATCGAGTATGTTGATGCTACAACCATCCGCATCCTCTACGATCGCACCGAGGACGAGGAGTTCGTAAGCTTCGAGCCCGCACTGAAGGAGTATCGTATTCCTAAGTTCCGTCGTACAAACCAGAATATGACCATCGACCTGCGCCCAATCTGTGAGAAGGGGCAGCGTGTTAAGGCCGGTGATATCCTGACTGAGGGTTATGCTACTGAGAATGGTGAGTTGGCTCTGGGCCGCAACCTGCTGGTAGCTTACATGCCTTGGAAGGGTTACAACTATGAGGATGCTATCGTGCTGAACGAGCGTATCGTTCGTGAGGACATCCTCACCTCAGTACACGTTGATGAGTACTCACTCGATGTACGTGAGACAAAGCGTGGTGTTGAGGAATTCACTGCCGATATTCCTAACGTAAGTGAGGAGGCAACAAAGGATCTGGACGACAACGGTGTTATCCGTGTTGGTGCCCGTGTTGAGCCAGGTGACATCCTGATTGGTAAGATTTCACCTAAGGGAGAGAGCGATCCTTCACCTGAGGAGAAGCTGCTCCGTGCAATCTTCGGTGATAAGGCTGGCGATGTGAAGGATTCTTCACTTAAAGCTAACCCATCACTGAGTGGTGTTATCATCGACAAGAAGCTGTTCCAGCGTGCTATCAAGGATCGTAAGTCTAAGCAGCAGGATAAGATCGTGCTGGCTAAGATCGACGAGGAGTACGAGGCAAAGGTTGAGGACCTTAAGGACATCCTGATCGACAAGCTTATGGAGCTGACCAAGGGTAAGACTTCACAAGGTGTTAAGGACTATACCGGTGCAGAGATTATTACTAAGGGTAGTAAGTTTACTGCTACAGCCCTGCGTAATCTCGAGTACGGAGATGTACAGATCAGTAACTGGACTAACGATGAGCACAAGAACGAGCTCATTGCTAAGCTGATTATCAACTTCATGAAGAAGTATAAGCTGCTTGATGCTGAGATGAAGCGTAAGAAGTTCGCTATCACCATCGGTGACGAGCTGCCAAACGGAATCCTGCAGATGGCTAAGGTTTATGTAGCCAAGAAGCGTAAGATTAGCGTTGGTGATAAGCTTGCCGGACGTCACGGTAACAAGGGTATAGTTTCGAAGGTTGTACGTCAGGAGGATATGCCATTCCTCGAGGATGGTCGTCCTGTAGACCTGGTACTGAACCCTCTGGGTGTGCCTTCTCGAATGAACCTTGGACAGATTTTCGAGGCTATCCTCGGTGCTGCCGGTAAGAAGCTTGGTGTTAAGTTCGCTACACCTATCTTCGACGGTGCTAAGCTTGATGACCTGGCTGAGTGGACTGACAAGGCAGGTCTGCCACGTCTCTGCTCTACTCACCTCTATGATGGTGAGACAGGTGAGCGCTTTGACCAGCCAGCTACAGTTGGTATCACTTACTTCCTTAAGCTCGGTCACATGGTTGAGGACAAGATGCACGCACGTTCAATCGGTCCGTACAGCTTGATTACTCAGCAGCCTCTCGGTGGTAAGGCTCAGTTCGGTGGACAGCGTTTCGGAGAGATGGAGGTTTGGGCCCTTGAGGCCTTCGGTGCCAGCCATGTGCTCCAGGAGATTCTGACTATCAAGTCTGATGATACTGTAGGTCGTTCAAAGGCATACGAGGCAATCGTTAAGGGTGAGCCAATGCCTACACCAGGTATTCCTGAGTCTCTGAATGTGCTGCTGCACGAGTTGCGTGGTCTTGGTTTGAGTATTACACTCGACTAAGTGAGTTAAGAATATAGAGTTAAGAATTAAGAGAAAGAATAATATATATGGCTTTCAAGAAAGATTCAAAAGTAAAGAATAATTTTACGAAGATTACTATCGGACTTGCTTCGCCCGAAGAGATCCTAGAGAGCAGCTTCGGTGAGGTTACCAAACCCGAGACCATCAACTATCGTACATATAAGCCAGAGCGCGATGGTTTGTTCTGCGAGCGCATCTTCGGTCCTACCAAAGACTATGAGTGTGCGTGCGGTAAGTACAAGCGCATCCGTTATAAGGGTATCGTCTGCGACCGTTGTGGTGTAGAGGTAACAGAGAAGAAGGTACGTCGTGAGCGCTCAGGTCACATTGAGCTCGTTGTGCCCGTTGCTCATATCTGGTATTTCCGTAGTCTTCCTAATAAGATTGGTTATCTGCTGGGTCTGCCCACAAAGAAGCTCGATGCTATAATCTACTACGAGCGCTACGTGGTTATCCAGCCAGGTGCTATGGCAGGTAAGAAGGATGCAGACGGCAATGATGCTATCGGTTCTAATGTATACGACCTGCTCTCAGAAGATGAGTACACCGAAATCGTAGAGAATCAGCTTTCGCCAGATAATGAGTATCTGGACGATAGCGATCCAAATAAGTTCATCGCCAAGATGGGTGCTGAGGCCATCTACGATCTGCTGACCCGTATCGACCTTGATTCATTGTCGTACGAGCTGCGTGACCGTGCCAACAGCGACTCGTCAGTACAGCGCAAGAACGAGGCTCTGAAGCGTCTTCAGGTAGTTGAAGCCTTCCGCGGTAGTGTAGAGAAGGGTATCAACCGTCCTGAATGGATGATCATGAAGATTATCCCTGTTACACCACCAGAGCTGCGTCCTCTTGTACCATTGGATGGTGGACGTTTCGCAACATCGGATTTGAACGACCTCTATCGTCGTGTTATTATCCGTAACAACCGTCTGAAGAGACTGATGGAGATTAAGGCTCCTGAGGTTATTCTCCGAAACGAGAAGCGTATGCTTCAAGAGGCTGTTGACTCACTCTTCGACAACTCTCGTAAGTCGAGCGCTGTTAAGAGCGATTCTAACCGCCCTCTGAAGTCTCTCTCTGACTCACTGAAAGGTAAGCAGGGACGTTTCCGTCAGAACTTGCTCGGTAAGCGTGTTGACTATTCAGCCCGTTCAGTTATCGTTGTAGGTCCTGAGCTGAAGATGGGTGAGTGCGGTCTGCCAAAGCTGATGGCTGCTGAGCTCTACAAGCCATTCATTATCCGTAAGCTCATAGAGCGCGGTATTGTGAAGACCGTTAAGAGTGCTAAGAAGATTGTTGACCGTCGTGAGCCTGTTATCTTCGATATCCTTGAGAACGTGATGAAGGGTCACCCTGTTCTGCTGAACCGTGCTCCAACGCTTCACCGTCTTGGTATCCAAGCTTTCCAGCCTAAGATGATTGAGGGTAAGGCTATCCAGCTCCACCCATTGGCTTGTACTGCCTTCAACGCAGACTTCGATGGTGACCAGATGGCTGTTCACCTCCCACTTTCAAATGAGGCTATTCTTGAGGCACAGTTGCTGATGCTTCAGAGTCATAATATTCTTAACCCTGCCAATGGCGCGCCTATCACAGTGCCTTCACAGGATATGGTACTTGGTCTTTACTATATCACCAAGATTCGTCCAGGTGCAAAGGGTGAGGGACTTACCTTCTACGGACCTGAGGAGGCTATCATTGCTCACAACGAGGGCAAGTGTGATCTCCACGCACAGGTAAAGGTAATGGTTGACGATATCGTTGATGGCCAGCCCGAGCGTCACATGGTTGAGACTTCTGTTGGTCGTGTTATCGTGAACGGTATCATTCCAAAGGAGGTTGGTTATGTAAATAAGGTAATCTCTAAGAAGAGTCTGCGCGACATCATCGCAGCCGTTATTAAGAATGTAGGTTTCGCCGAGGCTTGTGAGTTCCTTGATGGTATCAAGAACCTTGGTTACCGCATGGCTTATCTGGCTGGTCTGTCGTTCAACCTCGATGATATCATTATTCCAAAGGAGAAGGCTGAGCTTATCGCTAAGGGTAATGAAGAGGTACAGCAGATTACCGACAACTATAATATGGGATTCATCACCGACAACGAGCGTTATAATCAGGTTATTGATACCTGGACCCACGTTAACAACGATATCGGTAACATTCTGCTGAAGGAGATGACCGAGGCCGACCAGGGATTCAACGCTGTATTCATGATGCTTGACTCAGGTGCCCGTGGTAGTAAGGACCAGATTAAGCAGCTTTCAGGTATCCGTGGTTTGATGGCTAAGCCTCAGAAGGCCGGTGCCGAGGGTCACCAGATTATTGAGAACCCAATCCTTTCTAACTTTAAGGAGGGTATGTCAGTGCTCGAGTACTTTATCTCTACTCACGGTGCTCGTAAGGGTCTGGCTGATACTGCCATGAAGACTGCCGACGCTGGTTATCTGACACGTCGTCTTGTTGACGTATCACACGACGTGATCATCACCGAGGAAGACTGTGGTACCCTGCGTGGTCTGCAGTGCACAGCTCTGAAGAATGGCGATGAGATTATCTCTAGTCTATCTGAGCGTATCCTGGGTCGTGTATCAGTTCACGATGTTATCAATCCTAAGACTGGTGAGGTTATCGTAGGTGCTGGTGAAGAGATTACCGAGTCTATTGCCGACGCTATCGAGGCATCTGACATCGAGATGGTTGAAATTCGTTCAGTGCTCACTTGTGAGTCGAAGAAGGGTGTCTGCATGAAGTGTTACGGACGTAACCTCGCTACCCGTCGTATGGTACAGAAAGGTGAGGCTGTTGGTGTGATTGCTGCTCAGGCTATCGGTGAGCCAGGTACACAGCTTACACTTCGTACGTTCCACGCCGGTGGTGTTGCTGCCAACGCAGCAGCTAATGCAAGCATCGTATCTAAATATGATCGCGCAATGATCGAACTCGAAGAGGTTCGTACAGTTCCGTTCGATGAGGATGGCCGCGACTGTCAGATGGTAGTTAGCCGTCTTGGTGAAATGCGTTTCGTTGATCCAAATACTAAGATCGTTCTGTCAACAGTGAACGTTCCTTACGGTTCTTCACTCTACTTCAATAATGGCGACGAGGTCGCCAAGGGCGACAAGATTGCTCAGTGGGACCCATTCAATGCCGTTATCGTAACAGAGTATGCTGGTACACTGAAGTTCAACGACGTTATCGAGGGTGTTACCTTCCGTGCTGAGACCGACGAAACAACCGGTTTGACTGAAAAGATTGTTACCGAGTCGCGTGATAAGCTCAAGGTTCCAACCTGTGATGTTGTTGATGCTAATGGTGAGGTAATCGGAACATATAACTTCCCTGTAGGTGGTCACGTAGTCGTTGAGGATGGTCAGACTGTTAAGACTGGTGAAACCCTCGTTAAGATTCCACGTGCAGCTGCTAAGGGTGGTGATATCACCGGAGGTCTGCCTCGTGTAACTGAGCTCTTTGAGGCTCGTAACCCATCTAACCCTGCTGTTGTATCTGAAATCGATGGTGAAGTAACAATGGGTAAGGTAAAGCGTGGTAACCGCGAGATCATCGTAACCTCTAAGACTGGCGAGCAGCGTAAATATCTCGTATCTCTGTCTAAGCAGATTCTGGTACAGGAGCACGATGCCGTACGTGCAGGTACTCCACTTTCTGATGGTGTTATCACTCCTGGTGATATCCTCGCCATCAAGGGTCCTACCGCTGTTCAGGAGTATATCGTTAACGAGGTTCAGGACGTATACCGTCTGCAGGGTGTAAAGATCAACGACAAGCACTTCGAGATTATTGTACGTCAGATGATGCGTAAGGTACAGATCAACGAGCCTGGTGATACCTCGTTCCTCGAGCAGGAGATTGTTGATAAGCTCGACTTCTCTGAGGAGAACGACCGTATCTGGGGTAAGAAGGTTGTTATCGATGCCGGTGACTCTGAGAACCTCCAGAAGGGTCAGATCGTTACAGCCCGCAAGCTGCGCGACGAAAACTCTATGCTGAAGCGTCGTGACCTCCGTCTGGTTCAGGTTCGTGATGCAGTTCCTGCTACATCTACTCAGATCCTTCAGGGTATCACACGTGCTGCCCTCCAGACTAAGTCGTTCATGTCGGCCGCATCGTTCCAGGAGACAACCAAGGTTCTTAACGAGGCTGCTATCCGTGGTAAGGTTGACCATCTGGTAGGTATGAAGGAGAACGTTATCTGCGGTCACCTGATTCCTGCTGGTACTGGTCTGCGTGAGTTCGAGAAGATTGTTGTAGGTTCTAAGGAAGAGTATGAGCGCATTCAGGCAAACCGCAAGAACGTGCTTGACTTCGCTGAGGAGACTATTCTCGAGGAGAAATAAGGCAATACCTTATTAATATAATATTGAGAGAGTGCTGTATTATGCTTACAGCACTCTTTTTTCATCATTTTGAGTGTATTGTTGTATTAATAATTCTAAAAATAGTTATATCTTGTTAAATCGAGGCTCGCAAAGAACATTTTCTCCATATAAGTTAGGTGGAATCGGAAAATAGTTGTACCTTTGCAGCCCGAAACACCCCTGTTAAGCGTGATAGGGTGTGTAAAGCGCTGATTATAAACAAAATAACATATATAAATTAATAAAGTTAAAGTATTATGCCTACAATTTCACAATTGGTAAGAAAAGGCAGAAAGGTAATTGTTGACAAGTCAAAGTCACCTGCTTTGGATAACTGTCCTCAGCGTCGTGGTGTCTGCGTACGTGTTTACACAACAACCCCTAAGAAGCCTAATTCGGCTATGCGTAAGGTAGCCCGTGTTCGTCTGACAAATCAGAAGGAAGTTAACTCTTACATCCCTGGAGAGGGACACAACCTGCAGGAGCACTCAATCGTGCTTGTTCGCGGTGGTCGTGTAAAGGACCTGCCAGGTGTACGTTATCACATCGTTCGTGGTACTCTTGATACCGCAGGTGTCGCAAACCGTACACAGCGCCGTTCTAAGTATGGTGCTAAGCGTCCAAAGGCTAAGAAGTAAATGACCGGAGATGGTCAGTCAGGCCAAACAAAGAAACAAAATTTAATCCGTTTTGCTGGAGAAATGTTATAAGGTTGAGTAAATGTCCAAGCGAAGGACGTTGAAGAACAAGTAAGAACAGCCCTCAAGCAGAATTTTAATTCACAAAACAAAATGAGAAAAGCAAAACCAAAGAAGCGTGTGATCCTTCCAGATCCCGTATTCAATGATCAGAAGGTGTCTAAGTTTGTAAACCACCTGATGTTTGATGGTAAGAAGACAAAGTCGTATGAGATCTTCTACAATGCACTGGAGACAGTGAAGACTAAGATGAGCAATGAGGAGAAGTCTGCTCTCGAGATTTGGAAGCAGGCCCTCGACAACATTACCCCACAGGTTGAGGTAAAGAGCCGTCGTATCGGTGGTGCTACTTTCCAGGTTCCTACCGAGATTCGTGCAGACCGTAAGGAGAGTATCTCAATGAAGAACATGATTCAGTTCGCTCGTAAGCGTAGCGGTAAGTCAATGGCTGACAAGCTGGCTGCTGAGATCATGGACGCCTTCAACAACCAGGGTGGTGCCTTCAAACGTAAGGAGGATATGCATCGCATGGCTGAGGCTAACCGCGCATTTGCTCACTTCAGATTCTAATTTAGGTAGTTAAGTTAAAGAAGTAAAGGAAATACAAAACAATGGCAAATCGCGATTTACATTTAACAAGAAATATCGGTATTATGGCTCACATCGATGCCGGTAAGACAACCACTTCTGAGCGTATTCTGTTCTACACAGGTAAGACTCATAAGATTGGTGAGGTACACGATGGAGCTGCTACCATGGACTGGATGGCTCAGGAGCAGGAGCGTGGTATTACTATTACCTCTGCTGCTACAACCTGTAACTGGAACTACAACGGTAAACAGTACAAGATCAATCTGATTGACACTCCGGGACACGTTGACTTTACCGCTGAGGTAGAGCGTTCACTGCGTGTGCTCGATGGAGCTGTTGCTACATATTCTGCTGCTGATGGTGTTCAGCCTCAGTCTGAGACTGTATGGCGTCAGGCTGATAAGTACAACGTACCACGTATCGGTTATGTAAACAAGATGGACCGTTCAGGTGCTGACTTCTTCGAGACTGTTCAGCAGATGAAGGACATCCTGGGTGCTAACCCTGTTGTTATTCAGGTGCCCATCGGTGCTGAGGAGAACTTCAAGGGTCTGGTTGACCTGATTAAGATGAAGGCTATCCTGTGGCACGATGAGACTATGGGTGCTGAGTATGACGTTGAGGACATTCCTGCCGATCTTGAGGCCGAGTGTGACGAGTGGCGTAACAAACTGCTCGAGGCTGCAGCTGAGTATGACGAGGCTCTGATGGAGAAGTACTTCGATGATCCTAACTCAATCACAGAGGAGGAGATTATCGCTGCTATCCGTAAGGGTACCATCTCTATGGCTTGTACTCCAATGCTGCTCGGTTCTTCTTATAAGAATAAGGGTGTTCAGCCTCTGCTCGACTATGTATGTGCATTCTTGCCCGCACCTGTTGATGTTGAGGTTATTAAGGGTACTAACCCTGATACCGATGAGGAGGAAGATCGTAAGCCTTCTGAGGACGAGCCTACATCGGCTCTCGCCTTTAAGATTGCTACCGATCCATACATGGGCCGTCTGGTATTCTTCCGTGTTTACTCTGGTAAGATTACTGCCGGAAGCTATGTATACAACCCACGTTCTGGTAAGAAGGAGCGTATCAGCCGTCTGTTCCAGATGAACTCAAATAAGGAAATTCCTATGGAGAGCATCGACGCTGGTGATATCGGCGCAGGTGTAGGTTTCAAGGATATCCGTACTGGTGATACCCTCTGTTCTGAGGATGCACCTATCGTACTGGAGTCTATGAGCTTCCCTGACACTGTGATCTCTATCGCAGTTGAGCCTAAGAGCCAGGCCGACGTTGCTAAGCTCGACAACGGTCTTGCTAAGCTGGCCGAGGAGGACCCAACATTCACCGTTCGTACTGACGAGCAGAGTGGTCAGACCATTATCTCTGGTATGGGTGAGCTTCACCTCGATATTATTATCGACCGTCTGAAGCGTGAGTTCAAGGTTGAGTGTAACCAGGGTAAGCCTCAGGTTAACTATAAAGAGGCTATTACCAAGACTGTTAACATCCGTGAGGTTTATAAGAAGCAGTCTGGTGGTCGTGGTAAGTTCGCTGATATTATTGTAAACGTTGGTCCTGTTGACGACGATTGGGATATCGCTAAGGACGGCGGTCTGCAGTTCGTTAACGAGGTTAAGGGTGGTAACATTCCTAAGGAGTTCATCCCATCTATCCAGAAGGGATTTGAGAACGCAATGAAGAATGGTATCCTCGGTGGTTACCCAATGGATTCACTGAAGGTAACTGTACTCGACGGTTCGTTCCACCCAGTTGACTCTGACCAGCTCTCATTCGAGATCGCTGCACAGCAGGCATACAAGAACGCATGTGCTCAGGCTAAGCCTGTACTGATGGAGCCTATCATGAAACTCGAGGTTGTAACACCTGAGGAGAACATGGGTGACGTTATCGGTGACCTGAACAAGCGTCGTGGTCAGGTAGAGGGTATGGAAGAGGCTCGTAGCGGTGCCCGTGTCGTTAAGGCTCAGGTTCCTCTGTCAGAGATGTTCGGTTATGTAACCGCTCTCCGTACTATCACTTCTGGTCGTGCTACCAGCTCAATGGAGTATGATCACCACGCACCTCTGTCTAGCTCAATCGCTAAGGCAGTTCTGGAGGAGGTTAAGGGTCGTGCTGACCTCGTGTAAGGAGAAAATAGGAAATGGGGTCTGCTGCTGAGCAAATGACTCTTTAGTAGTAGCCCCATTTTTACATTATTGAATTATATAATTATTAAATTTTTCACAATGAGTCAGAAAATTCGTATTAAGCTGAAGAGCTACGACCACAAACTCGTAGACAAGTCAGCAGAGAAGATTGTGAAGGCTGTAAAGGCTACAGGTGCTATCATCAGCGGTCCTATCCCCCTTCCAACTCACAAGCGTATCTACACCGTTAACCGCTCAACCTTCGTTAACAAGAAGGCTCGTGAGCAGTTCCAGCTTTCAGACTACAAGCGTCTGATCGACATCTACAGCTCAACTGCTAAGACTGTTGATGCTCTGATGAAGCTCGAACTCCCAAGTGGTGTTGAGGTAGAGATCAAGGTATAGTATTATCCTTTATCTTATGATAGACAGCGTATCCGCAATTGGATGCGCTGTTTTTTTTATCCTGTGCTCTAAATATTAGTTAAAACAATAGTTAACTAATTAATTTAGTTTAAAAACTATAAGTATTAGTTGTTAATAACGAAAAGTTTTAGTTACTTTGCGCTCAGATATTGATTAACGACGTGCAAATTGATTGCGATATTTAAAACAAACTGTAGTAAAAATGAAAAAGTTGACTAACAAGGAAAAGGAGATAATGGACTTGTATTGGCAGCATGGACCAATGTTCGTTAAGGAACTCTTAGAGTACTACGACGAGCCACGCCCGCATTTCAATACTTTGTCTACTATGGTACGTATACTTGAGAAGGAAGGATTTCTTGATCATAAGCAGTTTGGTAACACCTATCAGTATTTTCCTCTTATCACTGAGGCAGAGTACGGGCGTAAGTCAATTGCCGGCGTTATCAAGAATTATTTCAACAACTCTTACCTCTCGGCTGTATCATCCTTCGTCAAGGAAGAGAAGATCTCTGTAGAAGAACTTAAAGAACTGATAGACCAAATAGAAAGCAACAATGATTGAATTCCTGACCTACGACCTTAAGGTGGCAGTGCTGTTGGCAGTATTCTACATGTTCTACCGCCTGTTTTTGTCTCGCGAAACGTTCCATCGTGTCAACCGTATAGTGCTTTTGCTCACCGCTGTGGCCTCTTTTTTGCTCCCGCTGTGTGTTATCACCATGCACGAGACGGTTACAATGGAGATGCCTCAGATTACATTGGATGATTTAGATGTCTATGTTGCTGATGTACCGCTTCAGGAGCCGCAGACCCCATTTTGGCAAATTCTGTTACCTATACTCTTTGTAATAGGTATGTTGGTCACATTAGGCCACACTCTATGGTCGTTGTTCAGGATAGTATCTCTGATAAGTAAAAGCGAAAAGCATCCTCAGGATGATGGCACCATTATCTGTGTGACCGGTAATGCTGATATGGCTCCATTCAGTTGGATGATTTTTATAGTGATGAATCGCAGTGATTACGAAGAACGCAATTCTGCGATCCTGACTCATGAACGAGGTCACATCCGTCTTCACCATTCGTGGGACTTGCTCCTCGTTGATACTCTCACCTCCCTCCAGTGGTTCAATCCCGCCATTTGGATGCTTCGCAGCGATCTGCGTGCCATTCACGAATATGAGGCCGACGGTGTAGTACTCTCAAAAGGGATCAATGCACGTCAATATCAATACCTGTTAATCACAAAAGCCGCGAGCATTGGTGGGTACTCCCTTGCTAACGGTATTAGTCATAGTACCCTAAAAAACCGAATTAATATGATGTTACATACTCAATCCCCCCGTCGCAGCCTCTTGAAATTGTTGGCACTTCTGCCAATAGTAGCTATTACATTGGCTGTGAATGCTGAAACTGTAACCGATTATGTTTACAATGAACCACAGACTCCTGTAAAGAAAGGAAACAAGGCTGGTACTATCAACCTTGGGGCAGGTAAAACAATTGTTGTTGAAAAGGCTGACAATGCTAAAGCTGAAGATGCTCTGCCTGCTGACTTAGAGAAGTTTACTATTAGTGGTACTGTCTATGATGGTTCTGCTGCTCAGAAGACGCCAATTATTGGTGCAATAGTAAAGATTGCAGGCTCAAAGAAGGGCACCGTTACTGATATGGATGGTAACTTCCGCCTGGAAGTGACTGCAGGTGATCGTATCGAAGCAATTTACATGGGCTTTGAACCGTTTACTATCGGTGTAAGCAAAACATTCTCGGAGAGAAACGACTACAAGATTATGTTGAGAAAGGAAGGTGTCGATCCTAGTAAGCCATACGATGTGGTAGAAAAGATGCCTCAGTTCCCTGGTGGTACTGGAAAACTCTTCGAGTTCCTTTCTAAGAATGTAAAATATCCTGCTGAGGCAGAGAATAATGATGTTCAGGGGCGTGTTATAGTTACTTTTGTAGTTGAAAAGGATGGTGAGATATCTAATGCTAAAGTTGTTAAGTCCATTCATCCTGCTCTCGATGCAGAAGCTCTCCGTGTTATTAATTCAATGCCGAATTGGACACCTGGTATGCAGAATGGTGAGGCTGTGCGTGTGAAGTACACCGTGCCTGTTACATTCAGACTCCAGGGCAAAGATTCCAATATTGGTGATGCGAAGTCGGAACTCGGTAAGGGAGCCAATGTTTTGGGTGAGATGGTTGTTGTAGGTTTTGGAAAACAAGATGATGCAGCTTCTGCAAAGCGTCCACTTTTTGTAGTTGATGGTGTGACCATGGATTATGAAAAAGTAAGAGGTATCAATCCTGACAACATATCTGGTATGGAAATACTGAAGGATAAGGCTGCCATTGAGAAATATGGTGAAAAGGCAAAGAATGGCGTGGTAGTAATCCATACAAAGAAGAAATAATACTCTCTCTTAAATAATAATGAAACTAATACTATCTTTTATCACTCTCGCTCTTCTGGCGGTCTCTCCCGCCAGAGGCGAGAGTGTTGATTCTCTCAAAATATGTATGCAGGCTGGTGACAGCTGTATGCGGGAATTTAATACATTCGAGGCGCTGAAGTATTTCCGGCAGGCATATAAGATGGTGGACAATCGTGATGTGCGTCTGAAGTTGGCCGATTGCTATTACAAACGAGCAAACTATGGCCGTGCCGCCGAACTCTTGAAAAATGTGCCTGAGGATTCGCTCTCGCATGAGTCTTTCCGGCAGTTAGCTCTTAGTTATCAGAAACAAGGTGACCTCGATTCTTATATCTATTGGGCAACTCAATTGGTGGAACGTTATCCAATGGATGGCGAGATTGTGGCAGGGCTGACGCTTGCCTTGGCTCAGAAGAACCAACCCGAGAAGGGACTGACGTATGGGTTGAATTATAGTTTGAAGGATCTTAATAACATCATGGTGAATCGTGCTATTGCTGATGCATACTTCTTGAAACGCGACTTTATTGCAGCATCCATCTGGTATGAACAATTAATGGAACAAGATGATTCCACCTTCAATACGATATACTCGGCAGGTATGTGTTTTGCGCAGAATCAAGACTTGAATCGTGCTTATAAGTATCTGCAACTGGCAATGGTAAAGAGCGGTATGCAACACTTTGGCTGTGCCTATCGCCTGGGTATCGTATGTAACGATTTGCATAGTTACGACGAGGGACTTGGTTATCTCGACCTTGCTTTAGAGATTCAGAAACCAGATACAGCGGTGATGAAGGCTATTACTCTGTCCCAGGGCGAAGCATATTATCTAACCAAGCAGTATGCTAAAGCTGTTGAGGCCTGGAAACGTCACTTGGAGTATAACCCAGGTTCGGTTGCTACCTATTATAATATAGCTAGTGCATACTACTATTTCCTTGATGATAGCCAGCAGTCAAAGGCATATCTTGAGAGATTCCTGCAGGTGGCCCGCAAGGAAGAGAATCCTACTCCACAGCTCAAGGATATGATAGAGAAATCTGAAAAGCTTCTACGCACAACAAATTTCGGTTCGAAAGCTAAGCCTAAGCGTAAATAATTACAATATGGTTTCCATTGTGGTTTTCTGCACCTGCATTCCCATGTTCTTGTAGAAACTTATAGCAGGGTTATTACCTTCCCAAACATTCAGTGTGATGTGATGGCACTGTATGGATCGCGCATAGTTGAGTACGTGTTTATACAGTGTTTTTCCTATGTGTTTGCCACGAGCATGCTCGTCAACGCAGATGTCGTCAATATAAAGCGTCTTCACGTTTTCCAGCAGTTTGTGGTCTTTTACTTCTGTTATCTGGCAGAAAGCGTATCCTTGCACTTCTCCATCGTCATATACGAAGATGGGCTTACTGTCATCGTATAACAAAGTCTCCAACTCCTGCTCATCGTATTTTGTTGTGTTTGGCTTAAACAGGTCTGGACGAATCACATGGTGCACCATATTTACCTGATGCAACAACTCGATAATACGCTTTATGTCGTTTTTATTTGCTCTTCTAGTCATATAATAAAAGTATTGTTTGGTTAGATGCGTGTCAGTCGATAGGCTTTGCCGCGATCAGATTCGATCTTCAAGTTTGAGTTCTTTTCTATTACAGGCTTAAGTCTACGGATGAGTGTATATAGTGTCTCGTTTGCATCAGGTTTCTTTGGCCATAGTGTATCACATATCTCTGTCTTAGAAAGCTGGTGATTACTTGAGGTGAAGAACATCTCCATCAACTGCTGCTGCATGGGAGTGAGTTTGATGGGTTGACCTTGGACATTGTAGAAGGTCTTTTCGTCATCTGCAAAGCTCAGTCCGCCAAATTGTAAAGGTCTGGACGTCTGTCCTGTATGTTGACGAAAACGATAGACACAGAATGTGGCCCATAGAAGTGTTATGGTCCATAGAATGGCAGTGGGACGCTGGTCGGACAAACTAAAAATAGTGGCCTGTGAGCAACTGGCGTATGCTTTGAACTGGCGGCCCTTGGTATCAACGGCTATTGTTGCCTTGCCACGTAGTTCGGCTATCTGAAGGTGACTGTTGAAGGTGCGGATAGTGTCTTGGGTAATGACGTAGCTCTGTTGTTCGGCTAAAGCCTGATTGAGGGCTTGGTTGAGATCGTTTTCAACAATCTGCTCGGTTGCGCGATAACTGCTGAGACTAGTTGCGCTCGATGCAATTATTAACGATAATAGTACTAAAACCAAATATTTCTGTTTCATAATGTACTTATTTAGTCAGATTGATTATATTCTGTGTGCAAAGTTACGCATTATTTCCTATATATAATGGTCAAAAAGAATAATCAAAACATAAAAAAACTTAAAAGCTGCTTTTGGGGATTAAATATATTTGTGTATATTATAATATATTAGTACCTTTGCACCCGCAAAAGTGAGTATTGCGCTGGCCGTGGAGCTATCAATGCCCTGATAAATAGCAACTTAGCCTTCGAAAACGAAGTAGTTGAAGTTCCTTTTTAAGTGGGTGTTTTATGCGCGCGGAAGTTGCGAGAACCACTTAAAAAGGAACATTTATTATATATTTTATAAACATTATTAATTTTTAAACTGAAATGCCAGGATTAATTGGAAGAAAAATCGGAATGACATCCGTTTTCAGTGCCGACGGTAAAAATGTACCGTGCACTGTTATCGAAGCTGGTCCTTGTGTTGTAACTCAGGTTAAGTCTGTTGAGAAGGATGGCTATGAGGCTGTTCAGCTCGCCTTCGGAGAGAAGAAGGAGAAGAATACCACAAAAGCAATGATGGGTATCTTCAAGAAGGCTAACACGACACCAAAGGCCCACTTGGCCGAGTTCAAGTTTGATACCGAGCTCAATCTCGGTGACACCGTTACAGTCGACATCTTCGAGGGTGCCGAGTTTGTTGACGTTGTTGGTACATCAAAGGGTAAAGGATTCCAGGGCGTTGTGAAGCGTCATGGTTTTGGTGGTGTAGGCCAGGCTACTCACGGTCAGGACGACCGTCTGCGTAAGCCGGGTTCTATCGGTGCTTGTTCTTATCCCGCCAAGGTATTCAAGGGAATGCGCATGGGCGGCCAGATGGGAGGCGACAGAGTTACTACTCAGAACCTCAAAGTGTTAAAGGTAATCCCAGAGCACAACCTTATTCTTGTTAAGGGTAGCTGCGCTGGTTATAATGGTTCAACTGTAATAATCAACAAGTAAGATGGAAGTTAGCGTATTGAATATCAAAGGTCAGGAGACCGGACGTAAGGTAACTCTGAACGAGGCTATCTTCGGCATTGAACCAAATGACCACGTTCTTTATCTGGACGTAAAGCAGTATCTCGCTAACCAGCGTCAGGGTACAGCTAAGTCTAAGGAGAGAAGCGAAATCTCTGGTTCTACTCGTAAGCTTGGACGTCAGAAGGGTGGCGGCGGTGCCCGTCATGGAGATATCAACTCACCTCTGCTGCGTGGTGGTGGTCGTGTGTTTGGTCCTACACCTCGTGACTATAGCTTCAAGCTGAATAAGAAGGTTAAGGCACTTGCCCGTAAGTCAGCCCTGTCATACAAGGCTCAGGAGAATGCAATCGTTGTTGTAGAGGATTTCACTCTCGAGGCTCCAAAGACTAAGGAGTTTGTAAACATTGCAAAGAACCTGAAGGTAGATGGCAAGAAGAGCCTCTTCGTAATGTCAGAGACTAATAACAATGTATACATGTCGGCTCGTAATCTGCAGAACGCAGAGGTTATGGAGGCTTCACTGGTTAACACCTATAAGGTGCTGAACGCTGATGTCCTGGTAATCACTGAGAAGTCTCTGGAGACTATCGACAGTATCTTAAACAAGTAAAAGGAGGACTAAGGATATGGCATTTATCATTAAACCTATGGTCACTGAGAAGATGACCAAGATTACAGACAAGTCTTCTGTAGAAAAAACTTATAAGGTAAAGGGCGAGGAGCGTACCAAGAAGGCTGAGGCCAAGTATGGTTTCATCGTTCGTCCTGAGGCTAATAAGCTTGAGATTAAGAATGAGGTTGAGAGCCTGTACAATGTTACAGTAATCGACGTGAACACAGTTCGTTACGCCGGCAAGCGTAGCTCACGCTACACTAAGGCTGGTCTGATCAAGGGTCAGAAGAACGCGTTCAAGAAGGCAATCGTTACTCTTAAGGAGGGCGATGTAATTGATTTTTATAGCAATATTCAGTAATAAAAATGGCAGTACGTAAATTAA
>DEHD01000012.1:63474-64007 GCA_002351725.1 Prevotella sp. UBA2809 | reverse complement strand
GTTCCAGCTGTAGTAAAGACAATTGAGTACGATCCAAACCGTTCGGCTCGTATCGCACTTCTTTTCTACGCTGATGGTGAAAAACGTTATATCATTGCTCCTAATGGACTGCAGGTTGGTGCAACTCTGATGTCTGGTGCAGATGCAGTACCCGAAGTAGGTAATGCTCTTCCACTTGCTAACATCCCTGTTGGTACAGTGATCCACAACATCGAGATGCGTCCCGGTCAGGGTGCCAAGCTCGTTCGTTCGGCTGGTAATTTCGCTCAGTTGACTTCTCGTGAGGGTAGCTATTGCGTTATCAAGCTCCCTTCAGGCGAGACTCGTCAGATTCTCTCAGCTTGTAAAGCTACTGTAGGTAGTGTAGGTAACTCAGATCACGCTCTCGAGGCATCAGGTAAGGCTGGTCGCTCTCGCTGGTTGGGTCAGCGTCCTCACAACCGTGGTGTTGTTATGAACCCACATGATCACCCAATGGGTGGTGGTGAAGGACGTCAGTCTGGAGGTCATCCACGTTCACGTAAGGGCTTGTA
>DEHD01000012.1:61205-63434 GCA_002351725.1 Prevotella sp. UBA2809 | reverse complement strand
AGAGCTAACAAGAAGTAAACAAGTTAATTAGAGTAAATTATGAGTCGTTCATTAAAGAAGGGTCCATACATCAACGTATCACTCGAGAAGAAGATTCTCGCTATGAATGAGAGTGGTAAGAAGAATGTCGTTAAGACATGGGCCAGAGCATCAATGATCTCACCCGATTTCGTGGGACACACTGTTGCAGTTCATAACGGTAACAAATTTATCCCTGTTTACGTTACAGAAAACATGGTTGGTCACAAGCTCGGAGAGTTCGCACCTACCCGTCGTTTCGGTGGTCACGCCGGTAACAAGAAGTAATCCCAGGGAAATTAAGAATTTTAAGAATTAAGAATTAAGAATTAAAATGGGAGCAAGAAAACATATTAAGGCTGAAGAAAGAAAAGCAGCACTTAAGACACAGTATTTTGCCAAGCTGAAAGGCTGCCCCTCTTCACCCCGCAAGATGCGCTATGTAGTGGATATGATCCGCGGCATGGAGGTAAATCGCGCACTGGGTGTTCTGAGATTCTCAAAGAAGGCAGCTGCAGCTGATGTAGAGAAACTCCTCCGTTCGGCTATTGCCAACTGGGAAGCCAAGAATGATCGCAAGGCTGAGGATGGAGAGCTTTATGTAACCCGCGTTTTCGTTGACGAGGGCGTTACAATGAAGAGAATGAGACCTGCACCACAGGGTCGTGGATATCGTATCCGCAAGCGTTCTAATCACGTGACTCTGTTTGTTGATGCTAAAACTAATGATGTAAAAGAATAAGTATGGGACAGAAAGTTAATCCAATTAGCAACCGTCTTGGAATCGTAAGAGGTTGGGATTCAAATTGGTTCGGAGGCAAGGACTTCGGAGATAACCTGGTAGAGGATCAGAAAATCCGTAAGTACCTGAACGAGCGTCTGGCTAAGGCTAGCGTTTCAAAGATTGTCATCGAGCGCACATTGAAGCTGGTTACCATTACTATTTGTACAGCCCGTCCAGGTCTCGTCATTGGTAAAGGTGGACAAGATGTCGACAAACTGAAGGAAGAACTGAAGAAGCTCTACGACAAGGAGATTCAGATTAATATCTTCGAGGTAAAGCGTCCTGAGCTCGATGCCACGATTGTTGCAAACAACATCGCTCGCCAGGTAGAGGGTAAGATCGCTTATCGCCGTGCCATTAAGATGGCTATCCAGAACACAATGCGTGCTGGTGCCGAGGGTATCAAAGTTCAGATCTCAGGTCGTCTTAACGGAGCAGAAATCGCACGTAGCGAGATGCTTAAGGAGGGTCGTACTCCTCTGCACACATATCGCGCTGACATTGACTACTGCCACTCAGAGGCTCTGACTAAGGTCGGTATTCTGGGTATTAAGGTATGGATTTGCCGTGGTGAGATTTACGGCGACGTTGATCTCGCACCTAACTTTACTCAGGAGAAGACCGGTGGTCGTTCTAATGGCGGTAATGGTCGTGACAGAAAGTTCCGTAATAAGAAGAAGTAATTAATTTATTAAAGTAGAAGCTTATTATGTTACAGCCTAAAAGAGTAAGATATAGAAGACCTCAGGATGGACGCGGCAACAAAGGCAACGCCCACAGAGGAACAACACTGGCTTTCGGATCATTCGGCATCAAGACAATGGATGCAAAGTGGATCGACAGCCGTCAGATTGAGGCAGCTCGTGTTGCTATCAATCGTTATATGAACCGTGAAGGTCAGGTATGGATTCGCATCTTCCCTGATAAGCCAATCACCCGCAAGCCTGCTGATGTGCGAATGGGTAAAGGTAAGGGAGATCCCGCAGGATGGGTTGCACCTGTTACACCAGGCCGTATTCTCTTTGAAGTAGAGGGTGTACCTTTCGACATCGCTAAGGAGGCACTTCGCCTCGGTGCTCAGAAGTTGCCCGTAAAGACTAAGTTTGTTGTAAGACGTGATTTCGATAAAAACGCTTAATTGAGTATGAAGATTAAAGAAGTAAGAGAGCTCGAGACCAAGGATTTGGCAGAGCGCATTGAGGCTGAGGTTGCAAAGTACAACCAGATGAAGTTGAACCACGCAATCACTCCACTTGAGAATCCATCTCAGATTAAGGCAGCTCGTCGCGATATCGCACGCATGAAATCAGAACTTCATCAGAGAGAACTTAATAAATAACAATGGTCCAGATGGAAACAAGAAATTTAAGAAAGACAAGACAGGGTGTCGTTATCAGCAACAAGATGGATAAAACCATTGTTATTGC
>DEHD01000012.1:52829-61175 GCA_002351725.1 Prevotella sp. UBA2809 | reverse complement strand
ACAAAGAAGTATCACGCACACGATGAGAATAACGAGTGCAATGTAGGTGATACAGTGCTCATTATGGAAACCCGTCCTCTGTCAAAGACAAAGAGATGGAGATTAGTTAACATCGTAGAAAAAGCTAAGTAATTATGATACAGACAGAATCAAGACTTACAGTAGCTGACAACAGCGGTGCACGCGAGGCTCTCTGCATCCGTGTATTGGGCGGTACCAAGCGCCGTTATGCCAGCGTAGGTGATATCATCGTTGTGTCTATCAAGAACGCGATCCCTACAAGTGATGTAAAGAAGGGTGCAGTATCAAAGGCTTTGGTTGTTCGCACAAAGAAGGAAATCCGTCGTGCTGATGGTTCTTACATCCGCTTCGACGACAATGCCTGCGTACTGCTGAACAATGCAGGTGAGCTCCGCGGTAGCCGTATCTTCGGCCCAGTTGCTCGTGAGCTCCGTGCCGTGAATATGAAGGTCGTTTCTTTGGCACCTGAGGTACTGTAATAGTTAATAATTAACAGTTAAGAGTTAAGAGAAATGGCAAAATTCAATATTAAGAAAAACGATACAGTCATCGTTCTGGCCGGTGAGGACAAGGGCAAGACTGGTAAGGTGCTGAAGGTCATGACCGACAAGCAGCGCGCACTCGTTGAGGGCATCAATATGGTGAACAAGAGTGCTAAGCCAAGTGCCAAGAATCCTCAGGGAGGCTTTGTGAAGATGGAGGCTCCTATTCACATTTCGAATATTAGTTTGATTGATCCAAAGAGTGGCAAGGCTACCCGTGTTGCTATCAAGCGCGAGGGCAAGAAGGTCGTTCGTATCGCTAAAAAGTCAGGAGAGGAGATTAAGTAATGGCAAATACAGCACAGTTAAAGAAAGAGTACAAGGAGAAGATTGCTCCTGCTCTTCAGAAGCAGTTCAACTACACTTCAGCTATGCAGATTCCTGTTCTGAAGAAGATTGTAGTAAACCAGGGTCTTGGTGACGCAACTCAGGATAAGAAGATTATCGAGGTAGCCATCAACGAGATTACCGCTATCTGCGGTCAGAAGGCTGTTGCAACATATTCTAAGAAGGATATTGCAAACTTCAAGCTTCGTAAGAAGATGCCTATCGGTGTTATGGTAACTCTGCGCCGTGAGCGTATGTACGAGTTCCTCGAGAAGCTCGTTCGCATCGCTCTTCCTCGTATCCGTGACTTCAAGGGTATTGAGAGCAAGTTCGACGGTCGTGGTAACTACACACTGGGTATCCAGGAGCAGATTATCTTCCCAGAGATCAATATCGATTCAGTAGACCGCATCCAGGGTATGAACATCACCTTCGTAACATCAGCTCAGACTGACGAGGAGGGATTCGCACTGCTCAAGGCTTTCGGTCTTCCATTCAAGAACGCTAAAAACGATTAAGAGATATGGCAAAAGAATCAATGAAAGCCCGCGAGGTAAAGCGCGCTAAGCTCGTTGCTCGCTATGCTGAGAAGCGTGCCGCTCTGAAGAAGGTTATCGCTACAAGCGAGGATCCAGCAGAGGCTTATGAGGCAGCTCGCAAGTTGCAGAGCATTCCCAAGAACGCAAATCCAATCCGTCTGCACAACCGTTGCAAGATCACTGGTCGTCCAAAGGGATATATGCGTCAGTTCGGTCTTTCTCGTATCCAGTTCCGTGAGATGGCATCAAACGGTCTGATCCCTGGAGTAAAGAAGGCTAGCTGGTAATCCACTTCGATTTAAGCAAAAGAGATTTATTAATTTAATATTGTCGGGGTAGTCCCGATTAATTAAAACTTTTATTTTATGACAGATCCAATAGCAGATTATCTGACAAGACTCAGAAACGCCATCATGGCACATCACCGTGTCGTTGAGGTTCCTGCGTCAAACTTGAAGAAGGAAATCACTAAGATCCTCTTCGAGAAGGGGTACATCCTGAACTACAAGTTCATCGAGGATGGTCCTCAGGGTACTATTAAGGTTGCCTTGAAGTACGACCCAGCAACTCGTGAAAATGCCATCAAGTGCCTGAAGCGAGTTTCAACACCAGGTCTTCGCCAGTATACTGGTTACAAAGACATGCCGAGAGTAATTAACGGACTTGGAATCGCAATCCTTTCCACGTCTAAAGGTGTAATGACAGACAAAGAGGCCGCAGCCCTGAAGATTGGTGGTGAGGTTCTTTGCTATGTATATTAATTGGAGGATAGAATATGTCAAGAATAGGAAAATTGCCAATTAGTATCCCTGCAGGCGTTACTGTTGCTCAGGACAAGGACGGTGTTGTTACCGTTAAGGGTCCAAAGGGAGAGCTGACACAGAAGGTTGACCCCTCTATTAAGATGACTATCGAGGACGGTCAGGTTAAATTCGAGATCGATGAGAACAGCCCTGTAAACGTTAAGCAGAAGCAGGCTTTCCATGGTCTTTATCGTGCGCTTGTTAATAATATGGTTGTAGGCGTAAGCGAAGGTTACAAGAAGGAGATGGAGCTCGTAGGTGTAGGTTACCGTGTTTCTAATCAGGGTAACATCATCGAGTTTGCTCTCGGTTATACTCACCCAATCTTCATCCAGCTTCCTAAGGAGGTTAAGGTTGAGACTAAGTCAGAGCGTAACCAGAACCCTCAGATTATCCTCGAGTCATGCGACAAGCAGCTGCTCGGTCTGATTTGTGCTAAGATTCGTTCTTTCCGTATGCCTGAGCCTTATAAAGGAAAGGGTATTTTGTTCAAGGGTGAGGTTATCCGTCGCAAGTCGGGTAAGTCAGCATCAGCTAAGTAATTTTAATTGATTTACGATTATGACAACAAAGAAAGTAGAAAGACGAATTAAGATCAAATATAGAATTCGTAAGAACGTTTTCGGTACAGCCGAGCGTCCTCGTCTGAGCGTTTTCCGCAGCAACAAGCAGATCTATGCTCAGGTAATCAATGATTTGGAAGGTAAAACACTTGCTTCTGCATCATCACTTGGTCTTGAGGCTATGCCTAAGATCGAGCAGGCTGAGAAGGTAGGTGAGCTGGTAGCTAAGAAGGCTCAGGAGGCTGGCGTTACTGCCGTTGTCTTCGACCGTAACGGTTATCTGTATCACGGCCGTGTAAAGTCGCTTGCAGACGCAGCACGTAAAGGTGGACTTAAATTCTAAACGATTATGGCAATGAACAAAGTTAAAGTAAATAGTGACGTAGAGTTGAAAGACAGACTGGTTGCCATCAACCGTGTTACCAAGGTAACAAAGGGAGGTCGCACCTTTACATTCGCAGCTATTGTAGTTGTCGGTGACGGCAACGGTATCATTGGCTGGGGTCTTGGTAAGGCTGGTGAGGTTACAGCAGCTATCGCCAAGGGTGTTGAGGCAGCTAAGAAGAATCTTGTTAAAGTTCCCGTACTCAAGGGCACCATCCCTCATGAGATGGAGGCTCGCTTCGGCGGTGCACAGGTTTTCCTGAAGCCAGCTGCTGCTGGTACCGGTCTTGTTGCCGGTGGTGCTATGCGTGCTGTTCTGGAGAGTGTTGGTATCAATGATGTGCTCGCTAAGTCAAAGGGCTCATCTAACCCTCACAACTTGGTAAAGGCAACAATCGTTGCTCTGAGCCAGATGCGCGATGCTTACACCGTAGCAGGTACTCGTGGAATCAGTATGGATAAAGTATTTAGAGGTTAAGGAGAATAAACTATGGCAACAATTAAGGTAAAGCAGATTAAGAGTAAGATCGGTTATCCAGTAGATCAGAAGCGCACTCTCCAGGCTCTGGGCCTGCGTAAGATCTCTCAGGTTGTTGAGGTAGAGGACACTCCTTCAATCCGTGGTATGATCCGTAAGGTACACCACCTGGTGACCGTCGTTGAGTAATTAACATTTTAAAAGTAGATTAGATTATGAAACTGAATAATTTAAAGCCGGCTGAGGGTTCTACCCACTCAAGTCGTCGTATCGGTCGCGGACCTGGTTCAGGTCTGGGTGGTACTTCTACTCGTGGTCACAAGGGAGCCAAGGCTCGTTCTGGTTATAAGAGAAAGATTGGTTTCGAAGGTGGTCAGATGCCTCTCCAGCGCCGTGTTCCAAAAGCTGGTTTCAAGAACATCAACCACAAGGAGTACTTTGCAGTAAACCTCTCTACACTTCAGAAGCTTGCTGAGGAGAAGAACCTCACCAAGATCGGAATTGCAGAGCTTATGGCTGCAGGTCTTACCAATGGCAAGGAGCTTGTAAAGGTTCTGGGCAACGGTGAACTGAAGGCTAAGGTTGATGTAGAGGCTAACGCTTTCTCAAAGACTGCTGAAGAGGCAATCAAGGCAGTAGGTGGTAACGCAACAAAAATCTAACATTAAAAATGAAGAAGTTAATAGAGACACTGAAGAACATCTGGAAGATTGATGACCTGCGCCAGCGCATCCTTATCACTCTCCTGTTCGTAGCGATTTATCGTTTTGGTTCGTTTGTGGTACTTCCAGGTATCAATCCAGCCATGTTAAGCCAATTGCAGTCACAGACTGCCGGCGGTCTTATGTCATTGCTCGATATGTTCTCCGGTGGTGCATTCTCCAATGCGTCAATCTTCGCACTTGGAATCATGCCTTACATCTCTGCTTCTATCGTAATGCAGCTTCTTGCTGTCGCTGTTCCCTACGTTCAGAAAATGCAGCGTGAGGGTGAGAGCGGCCGCAAGAAGATCAGCATGTACACCCGTTGGCTCACTGTAGCTATCCTGATGTTCCAGGCACCGGGTTACTTGATGAACCTGAAGATGACTTCAGGAGCTGCTCTGGCAACAGGTATCTCTTGGTCATACTTCATGGTTCCTGCTGTAATCATCCTTGCTGCAGGTAGTATGTTCATCCTGTGGCTCGGTGAGCGCATTACGGATAAGGGTATAGGTAATGGTATCTCACTGATTATTATGATCGGTATTATCGCTCGTCTGCCTCAGGCATTTATCCAGGAGGTAAGCTCGCGTTTCACCGCTATCACTGGTGGTGGACTGGTTATGTTCTTGGTTGAGATCATCATTCTCTATGCAGTTGTTTGCGCATCTATTGTTCTGGTTCAGGGCGTTCGCAAAGTGCCCGTTCAGTATGCAAAGCGCCTCGTAGGTAATAAGCAGGTAGGTGGTGCACGTCAGTATATCCCACTGAAGCTGTTCGCTGCCAACGTTATGCCAATCATCTTTGCTCAGGCTCTGATGTTCATTCCGTTGACCATCGTTCAGTATTCAGCACCTGAGAATGCTAGTTGGTTTGTCCGCACAATGCTCGATCATCACAGCTGGACATACAACATCATTTTTGCTGTACTGATTATCGCCTTTACTTATTTCTATACAGCCATCACTCTGAATCCTACTCAGATGGCTGAGGATATGAAGCGTAACAATGGTTTCATCCCTGGCGTTAAGCCTGGTAAGGAGACCGCTGAGTATATCGATACAGTAATGTCTCGTATCACTCTTCCCGGTTCATTGTTTATTGCTTTCATCGCTATTATGCCTGCTTTGGCAGGTTTGCTGAATGTTCAGGATGCGTTCTCTCAGTTCTTCGGTGGAACATCTCTGCTGATTCTTGTCGGTGTAGTACTTGATACACTTGCACAGATTGAGAGTCACCTGCTGATGCGTCACTATGATGGCCTGCTCAGTTCTGGTCGTATTCATGGACGTGGAATGGCTGCTTATTAATCTTCTATGAAGATATTTCTGAAAACTGAAGATGAAATAGAGCTGATGCGCCAGGCGAACCAATTAGTTGGTCGTACGCTTGGTGAATTAGCAAAACATATTAAGCCTGGTATAACGACCCTCCAGTTGGATAAGATAGCGGACGAGTTCATTAGAGATAATGGTGCTATTCCAACATTCAAGGGTTTCCCCAATCCATTTGGAGGGCCGTTTCCTGCCAGTATCTGCACATCGGTGAATGATGTAGTCGTACATGGAGTGCCCAATGCAGAGACAGTTCTGAAAGAGGGTGACATCATATCAGTAGACTGCGGAACACTGTTGAATGGCTTTAACGGAGATTCTTGTTATACTTTCTGTGTAGGCGAGGTATCAGATGAAGTCAAGAAGTTGCTGAAGACAACCAAAGAGTCGCTTTACCTTGGCATAAAGAATGCTGTTGCAGGTAATCATCTTGGTGACATCAGTAGTGCAGTGCAGGACCACTGTGAGGCACAGAAGTACGGTATCGTACGCGAACTTACCGGTCATGGTATCGGTCGTGAGATGCACGAAGATCCGCGAGTGCCAAACTATGGTAGCAGAGGCAATGGCATCATGCTGAAAGCCGGAATGTGTTTAGCTATAGAGCCTATGGTAACTATGGGTAATCGCGCAATCTGGATGGATGCTGACCGCTGGACAATCCGTACTCGTGACGGTAAACCTGCAGCTCATTTTGAGCACACCATTGCTGTAAGAAAAGGTCAGGCCGAAATCCTCTCATCTTTCGAGGAAGTTGAAAAATTAGAAGGTAATATTTATTAATAATATTGTATGGCAAAGCAATCCGCTATTGAGCAGGACGGAACAATTGTAGAATCGCTGTCGAATGCGATGTTCCGAGTAGAACTTGAAAATGGAGTCCAGATAATTGCGCATATCTCTGGTAAGATGAGAATGCACTATATCAAGATCCTCCCCGGAGATAAGGTTAAGGTGGAGATGAGTCCATATGACCTGACAAAGGGACGAATTGTATTCAGATACAAATAAACAATTTGAATTAATATGAAGACAAGAGCATCATTGAAGAAGCGTACCCCAGACTGCAAAATCGTACGTCGTAAGGGCCGCCTGTTCGTTATCAACAAGAAGAACCCTAAGTACAAAATGCGTCAGGGTTAATGTTAAATAAGCATAAAATGGCGGAGAATTGAAAAATTCTTCGTACCTTTGCATGCTTTTTAGCGAGAAATGTAATTTTTAAAGTAATTTATTTTTATCTTTTTAATTAACAATGGCAATAAGAATTGTTGGAGTAGATTTGCCCCAGAATAAGCGTGGCGAAATCGCATTGACTTATATCTACGGTATAGGTCGAAGTAGTTCAGCAAAGATATTGGACAAGGCAGGTGTCAGCCGTGACCTGAAGGTTAACGAGTGGACTGATGACCAGGCAGCCAAAATCCGTGAAATTATCGGCGCTGAATTCAAAGTAGAAGGTGATCTCCGTTCTGAGATCCAGTTGAATATCAAGCGACTGATGGATATTGGTTGCTATCGTGGCGTACGTCATCGTAACGGTCTTCCCGTTCGCGGTCAGAGCACCAAAAATAATGCTCGTACTCGTAAGGGTAAGAAGAAGACTGTTGCTAATAAGAAGAAGGCTACGAAGTAATTCCTAAATTAAACATTAAACATTACAGAATTCAAGTTTAAGAATTATGGCAAAGAAAACAGTCACTTCAAAGAAGAGAAACGTGAGAGTAAATGCTATCGGCCAGCTCCACGTTCACAGTTCTTTTAATAATATTATTGTGTCACTGGCTAACGACGAGGGTCAGATTATCTCTTGGTCATCAGCTGGTAAGATGGGCTTCCGTGGCTCTAAGAAGAATACTCCTTATGCTGCTCAGATGGCTGCTGAGGATTGTGCTAAGGTTGCTTACGACCTGGGCCTTCGCAAGGTTAAGGCTTATGTTAAGGGTCCCGGTAACGGTCGTGAGTCTGCTATCCGTGCTATCCACGGTGCTGGTATCGAGGTTATGGAGATTATCGATGTAACTCCACTGCCACACAACGGATGTCGTCCTCCAAAGCGTCGTCGCGTATAATTTATTAAGAGAAATTTAAGAAGAAACATATTTTATTATTATGGCAAGATATTTAGGACCGAAATCAAAAATTGCGCGTCGTTTTGGTGAGCCCATTTTCGGCGCAGACAAAGTTTTGTCTAGGAGAAACTTCCCTCCTGGACAGCATGGCAACAACCGTCGTCGTAAGATGTCTGAGTATGCCGTCATGCTGGCAGAGAAGCAGAAGGCCAAGTATACCTATGGAGTACTTGAGCGTCAGTTCCGTAATATGTTTGAAAAGGCAGCAAAGGCCGAGGGTATAACCGGTGAGGTTCTGCTTCAGAACCTTGAGAGTCGTCTCGACAACGTAGTGTTCCGTCTTGGTATTGCTCCAACTCGCGCAGCTGCTCGTCAGCTTGTTGGTCACAAGCACATTACTGTTGATGGACAGGTTGTTAACATCCCTTCTTATGCTGTTAAGCCTGGTCAGGTAGTTGCTGTTCGTGAGAAGTCTAAGTCTCTTGAGGTGATTGAGGCTGCTCTTGCAGGTTTCAACCACAGCAAGTATCCTTGGATTGAGTGGGATGAGAATGTAAAGGGCGGTAAGTTCCTGCACAAGCC
>DEHD01000012.1:0-52791 GCA_002351725.1 Prevotella sp. UBA2809 | reverse complement strand
GAGTTGTACTCTAAGAACTAAAATCATTTAAATTAATGGCGATATTAGCATTTCAAAAACCCGATAAAGTCGTAATGTTGGAGGCCAACGACAAGTTCGGCAAGTTCGAATTTCGTCCTTTGGAGCCCGGCTTTGGTGTAACCATTGGTAACGCCCTGCGCCGCATTCTACTTTCATCACTCGAGGGTTATGCTATCAACACCATCCGTATCGCTGGTGTTGAGCATGAATTCTCTTCAGTTCCCGGTGTAAAGGAAGATGTAACCAACATTATCTTGAATCTGAAGCAAGTTCGATTCAAGCAAGTAGTAGAAGAATTCGAGAACGAGAAAGTCAGTATCACGGTCGAGAATTCTACCGAATTCAAAGCCGCTGACATCGGCAAGTATCTGACTGGATTTGAAGTGTTAAATCCCGATTTGGTGATTTGTCATTTAGATTCCAAAGCATCGATGCAGATTGATCTTACAATTAACAAAGGTCGTGGATATGTACCCGCTGATGAGAATCGCGAGTTCTGCACCGACGTTAATGTAATTGCAATCGATTCTATTTACACTCCGATTCGTAACGTAAAGTACACTGTTGAGCCATATCGTGTTGAACAGAAGACCGACTATGACAAGCTGGTACTCGAGGTTACTACGGACGGTTCCATTCACCCAAAGGACGCACTGAAAGAGGCTGCTAAGATCCTTATCTATCACTTCATGCTGTTCTCTGACGAGAAGATCTCTCTTGAGACTTCTGAGACTGAGAGCAACCAGGAGTTCGATGAAGAGGTTCTGCACATGCGCCAGCTGCTTAAGACTCGTCTCGTTGACATGAACCTTTCTGTTCGTGCCCTCAACTGCCTCAAGGCTGCTGATGTTGAGACACTTGGCGACCTGGTACAGTACAACAAGACTGACCTCCTTAAGTTCCGCAACTTTGGTAAGAAATCGCTCACTGAGCTTGATGATTTGCTCGAGAGTCTGAATCTGTCGTTTGGAACTGATATTTCAAAATACAAACTGGACAGAGAGTAATCTCCTGCCCAATAAAAGAACAAAAGAAAAATGAGACATAATAAGAAATTCAATCATCTCGGTCGTACTGCATCTCACCGCAGTGCCATGCTCGCTAACATGGCTATCTCGCTGATCATGCACAAAAGAATCACTACGACCGTTGCAAAGGCTAAGGCCCTGAAGAAGTATGTAGAGCCCCTTATCACTAAGGCTAAGGAGGATTCTACCAACTCTCGTCGTGTAGTATTCAGCTACCTTCAGAACAAGGATGCTATCAAAGAGCTCTTCTCTACTGTAAGTGAGAAGGTTGGCGATCGTCCCGGTGGATACACTCGTATCATCAAGCTTGGTACTCGTCAGGGTGACGCTGCACAGGTTTGCTTCATCGAGCTTGTAGACTTTGATCCAGAGATGGCAAAGGATACTAAGAAGAAGTCAACTCGTCGTTCACGCAAGTCTGCTCCTAAGGCAGAGGCTGCTGCTGAGGCTCCTGTAGCTGAGGAGGCAAAAGCTGAGACACCAGCTGCTGAAGAGGCTAAGGCTGAGTAATAGTTCGATTTTAACGAATTCTTATATATGGGCGGAGCTCGCATCTTGTTGATGCGGGCTCTACTTTTTTTATTTTTATTATAAAAAATTGGCCAAAAAGTTTGGAACTTTGGTTTATTTTCCTTAAATTTGCCCCAAATATACCTTGTTCGTGAGAGCAATTAGTCTAAAAACTTAAAACAAAACGATATGAGAAAACTAGCTTTATTTATTGTGGCAGCACTGTTTGCTACTTCCTTGCCTTCATTTGCGCAAGGTTTGAACGTGGTAAGTTTTAAACTGTTGGAAACTGATCTGACTGCAAACACCCGAGGAACTCAGAAGATGGACCAGAACGGTGAAACCGCAGCACTGATCAAGATTGTAACTCCTGAGCAGGGCTTCCTGTTCGATGGAGGTTCACTTGGTATTGTGGGTACAGAGCAGAAGCCTGGTGAAATTTGGCTTTATGTTCCACGTCGTGCACAGAAGCTTACCATTTCTCATCAGACTTTTGGTGTGCTTCGTGATTATTACTATCCTATTTCTGTACAAGGAGGTCGTACTTACGAGATGCTGCTCGATATCGGTACTGGTAGATATGTAACTATCACTACATCGGTACCAAGGTCAGAGTTGACTATCGATGGTGAGTTCGCAGGTCAGTCTCCTATATATAATAGGTATATGAACTACGGTCGTCATAAGGTTCAGGCCGTTAATGACCGTTATGAGGGTATCCAGGAATTTGTTATCTTGGCTAACGATTCAACGAATAAGGTTGTTTCTGTAGATATGCGTGATATGAGTGATCATTTTGGTGATGTTCTTCTCACTGTTGATAATAATGCAGAGATTTACTTCAATGGTCGTATGGTTGGTACAGGCAGCTGGAAGACTCAGTTACGTGAAGGTGTTTACGAAGTAGAGACACGTGCCCCTGATTGCGATCCTGTTAAATCTTCATTTACGGTAGTTGCCCAAATTAACAATGAGATAAAGGCAACTCCGCCTACACCTCATACTGGTTATCTTAGCGTATATACACGTCCAGCAACAGCTACGGCAGTATATAACGGATCTCATGCACTTACGCTGCAGGAGTCAAACATTCTTCCTATTGGTACATATCAGGTAGAAATCTCTCGTAAGGGTTATCTAACAGAGACTCACGAGTATACTGTAACCCGAAATGAGACTACAACCGATACCGTAACTCTTAAGCGTATTAAGTATGTAAAGCCAAACACATTCTATTTTGGTGGCGCTTATACTCTACGTACTTTGGCTGGTGCATCAGGTATAGTTGGAGCAGTTATTTATAATAACGACCTCCAGCTTAGTTATACTCTCGGACTCACCAAGAGCCAAACGGCCTATTGGTATAATTCCAACGAGGGGGCTCGCTATCAGAGTGGTGTATCATATAAGATGTCGTCTATGGCAGCCAAATACGGTTATCAGATTAACCTGATGAATAAGTTTGCTATAACACCACAGCTTGGATTCTCTATCGATAAGCTGTCGGCTACTATTGAGGATGGCTCTGTTACATATGGTGATAAGGCTACTTGTACTTGTATTACCATAGGTGTTAAATTATTGTTGGTTCCATTCCAGCACTGCTATTTGTTTGCAGCTCCCGAGTTAGGCATCGCTAATAAGAAAGGCGGTGACTTTGAGCGTATTGCTGAGGCCACTAATGTAAGTGCAGGCGGCTTCACAGCTAATTTTGGAGTGCTTATTAACTTCTAATAATATAATAGGTATAACAGTAAAAAAGCAAAGAGTATGAAAACAAATAGATTCATTAATATAAAAGTGGCTCTTTTCATAGCTGTATCTGCATTTATGGCAGCTTGTACTATCGAAGATGCCGATACGAGTGTAGAGCCTAAGGCAGAGAAGTTGTCTGTAGAGGAGTCTGTTCAGATGACTGCTACACAGACCGATCAGGCTGTTAGCGTAAAGTCTGATGTGGGTTGGGATGTAAGTATCGAAGGCGGTTGGTCTGGACTTACGGTTTCTCCTATGTCTGGTACTGGTGATGGTCAGATTACCATTCATACCGATGCCAACACCACCCGTCAGAGTCGCGAGGCTACAGTCTCTATCACAACCAAGGGAGGCGTTAACCAGAAGTTCGTGATTAATCAGGCTCTCAGCGATGTCCTTCTCGATATTGATGGTATCAGTAGTCTTGACTTCGAGGCTTCGCCAGAAGAGAGCAAGACTTTCAGCTTCACTTGTAACACCACATGGCAGATTACCACCAGTGAAAGTTGGATTAGATGCGACAAAACTCAGGGTGGTGAGGCTATTTCTACTAAAGTCGGTTCTACTATTTCTGTAATAGCAGACGAAATCCAGACCGATGTACCTCGTACTGGAGTGATCGTTATTTCAGCTGAGAATGGTGCTAAGACCCAGCAGATCTCTGTTTCGCAGGAAGGTAAAAAGATTGAACTTTCCGTTTCGCCTTCAGCCTTTGAGGTCTTTGCAACTGGCGAACAGAAGATTGTCCAGATTAACTGTAATGCTGATTGGACACTGAAGTATGATAATGGAATATTGCTCTGCGATACAACTGCTGGAACAGGTAGCCGAGACATTATTGTAACCTGTCTGCCAAACAAATCTATTAATCCGCGCTCAGCAACTATGACTATCACCTCTGGTATACAGGATATTAAGACACAGACTGTAACCTTTACTCAGTCTGCAGCAACTGTTCCAGAGCTTACTGCATTCTCATTGGTTGATGGTAGTGTAACAAAGAACGAGGCAGAGTTTGTATTGGATTTCACAACAATGTTCTCAATCGACGATTATGGTATTCAGATTTGGGAAGAAGGTTATGAGAGTTCAACCAAGAAGACTTTGCAGGCTCAGAACTCGGAATCTGGCATTAATGAATTGAAGTTCAAAGCTACTGGTCTTAAGTCAATGACAACTTATCAGGTTACTGGTTTTGTAAAGAACGATGTGGGTACTGCAACAAGTACTAACACAATAACCTTTACTACAGGTGGAGTAAAGCCTTCTGGCGATGACAATCCTACTCCAGCTCTTAGTCGAAAGAATAAGTAAAACTTAAACAATCACGATTATGAGGAAATTGTTTGTTTTATTCGTTTTGACCGCTCTTCCGTTATTTTCTTTAGCGGATGTCAATCAAGTTGAGATTGGCGGTCTATATTATAACCTCTATGATGCTGTGGAGGCTTCGGAAACCGAAGGTATTCCGGCCTCTGAAGCATATGCTGAGGTTACAAGTTCTGAAGGAAGTAGTTACACTGGCGAAATTACTATCCCTGCATCTGTAGAATATGAGAGCAAAACTTATCCTGTTACACGGGTTGGTAATAATGCCTTTTCTGGATGCAATGATATAACTTCGATTTCTTTCCCTACTTCTCTTCGAACTATCGGAGACTATGGCTTCTATGATAACTATAATCTTAAGTCGGTAGATTTACCAGAAGGCTTGACTTCAATCGGCTCATGGGCTTTTGGTTATGTTGGAAATTCGATAGGTGGCGTAAAAGTAGTTTTGCCTTCTACCTTGACAAGTATTGGGAATAATGCTTTTTGGACCAATAATACTATTTCTGTTATAACCTCTCGTATTCAGACTCCTTTTGAAATCAGTACCACTGTATTCAGTTCTTTATCTTCAGCTGTTCTTAGCGTTCCCTCTGGTACAAGATCGGTTTATCAGGCGACTACAGGCTGGAACTCGTTCGATGAAATTTATGAAGGAGAAATTGATGAGGCTTCAGATGGCGTGCTTAACTATAGATTCTCTATTAATGGAGGTACTGCTACGGTTATTTCTGGTGATTATTCTGAGTTGCGTAATGTCACCATACCAGGATCAGTTAATCTTGAGGGTACAGATTATGCAGTAAAGGCTATAGGAAATAATGCCTTCAAGAATAGCTCTCTTGATACATTGATTATATCCTCTGGTGTAGAAACCATAGGCAATCAGGCTTTCCTGTATTCTTATAGTCTAAAGAGTTTGGAACTTCCTGCATCAATTAGATCCATCGGATCTAATGCTTTTGATAACTGTTACAATCTACAGAATCTTGTTATTCCTGAGGGGGTTGTGTCTATAGGGAATTCAGCTTTTATAGACTGTTATGGCATTAGAAAATTAGAGCTGCCTTCTACGTTGACAACGATTGGCAATAATGCTTTTTGGAATATAGGAGACTTAACAACTGTTATATCGCGTATAGCTGTGCCTTTTGAAATTCATCAAAATGTATTTGCAGCATCATCAAATGGTTCTTATAATGACGCTGGCGAATGGGTAGAAACATATACCCTATCTAAAGCTACACTATATGTTCCCGATGGCACAAAATCTGCTTATCAGGCTATCGATGGCTGGAATATGTTTGCCGACATAATAGAAGGCAATCCTAAAGAAGCAACAGTCGATGGTTTGAATTACTTCTATCTTGAAGGAAAGGGCAATGCAACGGTCATTGGTCGTGCAGATGATACAATGAGGAATATTAACATTCCTTCTACTATTAATATTGGGGGAACAGACTATTCTGTTAAGTCGATTGGCGCACGTGCTTTTTATGACATTAGTCTTGATACGGTTACAGTAGCAAATGGTGTGGAAACAATTGAGGAATATGCGTTTTGGGATAGTGATGGTATAAATATATTAACTCTTCCATCAACACTGAAGTCAATTGGAAAATATGCTTTCGTTTACGCATATATAACTTCTTTGGTTCTTCCAGAAGGACTTACCAGTATTGGTGAAAATGCCTTCCGGTCATGTCATAGACTTACTAAAGTTGAACTGCCATCTTCACTAACATCAATTGGTAGTGGCACTTTTACTAATTGTGAAAATATTGCGACAGTTATTTCTCGCATTCGTAGTCCATTTGAAATAAGCAAATCAGCTTTTGCTCGTTCTTTTAGTACAAACTGGAATTCAGAAACAGAGAAGTATGATTCAACTTTTACTGCTTCTAACGCAATTATTTATGTTCCTGTAGGCACCAAAACGGCATACCAAGCTATTGAGGGTTGGACGATGTTTGCTGATATTATTGAGGGTGAGCCTGTAGAAACTACGGTTGATGGTCTGAATTACTTATGTATTGTAGGTGCTGGTACAGCAACTGTAACGGGGCGTGCAGATGAAACTCTGAGGAATATAACTATCCCAAGTACAATTCCTTACGAGGGCTCAACCTATAATGTTAAGGCAATTGCAAACCGAGCACTCGAAAGTTGCAGTATTGATACATTGGTTATTAGTGAGGGCATTGAGACAATTGGTGACTATGCATTCCAATACAATTACAACTCTTTGAAATCTGTTACCTTGCCAAGTTCATTGCGCACTATTGGTAATTATGCTTTCTACTACAACTATGGTTTCAATAACTTGGTTATACCTCAGGGTGTGGAGAGCATTGGAGACTATGCATTTCGTAATTGCAGTGGATTAAAGAGAGTAGAACTTGGTTCAACGATTAAGAGTATCGGAGAATTTGCATTCTATAATTTGAATAATCTTAAGACCGTTGTTTCTCGAATCCAAACACCAATTGATATTAAGGGAACAGTTTTCTGTCAGTCTTATAATACTACTTATAATTCTGAAACAGAGAAGTATGATACTACTTATACGGCATCTCCTGCTACGCTCTGTGTACCTGTTGGTACTTTGGCTGCTTATCAGGCCATTCAGGGTTGGACGGTATTCACTGATATCGTTGAGGGTGAGTTGATAGAAATAACATCTGGCGATTTGGCTTACCTTATTAATGCTGATCGCAAGACTGCTACAGTTATCAAGGGTACTAATTACAGAAACCTCACGAACGTTAATATTCCTTCTACTTTCATGTATGAAGACTCGGAATATTCTGTTAAGGACATCGATTCAAATGCATTTGAAGAGACAAATATCACGTCATTGAGGATAGGTGAGGGCGTTTTGAAGATTGGCGATTACGCATTCCAGAACTGCACGAGGATGTCTTCTATGTCACTTCCTTCTACGCTGACATCTATTGGCGAAGCCGCATTCAGATATTGCTATCAGCTGTCATCGATTGCTATCCCTGCCAGCCTGACAAGCATTGGTGATATGGCTTTCACGGCATGTACAAATGTTTCTTCAATTGTTGTTGCCGAAGGAAATACGGTTTATAACTCTCAGGGTAGCAACTCTATTATCGAGACAGCAACAAACAAACTAATTCTCGGTTGTAAGAATTCTGTTATTCCTGACGGCGTAACCGAAATCGGATTTGAGGCATTCTTTAACTGCCAGATGACATCCATGAAGATTCCATCTTCAGTAAAGACTATTGGTCAAGAGGCATTTACCTCTTGTGGAAAACTTACGGAGATGATTCTCCCTGAGGGCGTAGATTCTGTGTCAATGAATGCTTTTAATGACTGCTATGCGATGAGGACATTGCAGCTTCCAAACTCATTAAGAGTGATGGAATATGGAGCATTCGGCAATTGCCGAGGTCTTGAGAATGTAGTATCTTATATCGAGAATCCTACCGACCTTAGTGAGGAAGTGTTTGGCAATGATGAGGATCTTTACAAGCAGGCTACTCTTTGGGTTCCAAAGGGAAAGATTGCTACTTATCAGGAGAAGAAAGGCTGGAAGCGCTTCACCCTCTTCGATGAGTTGTTAGGCGATATCCTTACCAAGCCTGCCGTTAGCTATAATGGTCACTATCTGGTACTTACGGTTCCTGAGGCTGAGAGAGCCGCCATCTATTATTCTTCTGATGGTTCAGAGCCTACTACACTCTATACCGATACCATCTCTATATATAATATAGGTGTAATCAAGGCAATCTCTAAGCGCTTCGGATCGTTCACGGTTGATACTACCAGCTACGATATCCAGTATGTATTTGATGGCATTACCGCCAAGACTGCTGTAGGTGGAGTGCTGGCTAATGCCTTCGAGTGGTGCGGAACCGGCAATGTGGAGAAACTTGATATCGTTGGAACTCTTAATGACGACGACTTCGCTACTATCCGCAGTTTCGCTAAGCTGAACACTCTGGATATGTCGGCTGCTAAGTTGCCAGACAATGCTTTGCCTTCTGGTGCATTTGCCGATACCAAGCTGGTATATTATACCGCTCCAAGCACCTTGAGTGCTGTTGGTAGCAATATATTCAGAGGATGTAATCAGCTGGCAGCCATCACCTGGAACTCTTCTACTGTTGAGCTGCCTGAGGATGTGGCAACCGATGTGGCTAATCCTAATATGCTGGTTTATGCTACTACATTGTCTATGATTCCTTACTCTATTAAGAATGTGGTTATCAATGGCGTGGCTAACAACATCCTGCTTGCCGATTCTACTGGCAATAACAACTTCTATTGCCCAGAGTCGTTCTTGGCTCGTCGCATCAGCTATACTCACAACTATCAGCAGAAGACCTCTATAGGTAAGTCGCAAGGTTGGGAGACTATAGCATTGCCATTTACCGTTGCAAAGATTACCCACGAGAAGAATGGTGAGCTTACACCTGTTGCAGTCGAAGATGCTGCAAAACCATTCTGGCTTTATGAACTGGGAGAAAACGGTATGGAGGCTGCTACACAGATTAGGGCTAATATTCCTTATCTTATCTGTATGCCTAACGACGATGCCTATGGCGATGAATATATTCAGGGCGGACGTGTTACGTTCACTGCTCAGAATGTTCAGATTTCTACTTCTCGCGGTATTACTGTTACGCAGGGCGATCGCCGCTTCGTACCTACCTATCAGCGAGTAGACGCTTCGGCAGATGTCTATGTACTGAATGTGGGTCAGGAGGTTGACGGAAATGCCGAGGGTTCTGTCTTCGTTGCAAATCTGCGTGAGGTTCGTCCGTTCGAGGCTTACTCGATACATACTGTCAACAGGTCACGTATTATCAGTGTTTCGAGCCTTGGCGGTGGCGATGCTACTGGCATCAGTAATCCGCAGTTAGGCGGCGAATCAGCAAACGAGATAGTTAAGGTCTACACCTTGTCGGGTATCTTCTTGAAGCAAGGTCCACGTGGCGATGTGCTCCGCAGTCTGCCAAAGGGTGTTTACATTATTAATGGTAAGAAAGTAATAAAGTAAAAGCGATATGAAGAAATTACGTTTTATACTTTTATCAATCGTAGCGCTGCTCGTGTCAGGTAGTGCGGCAGCCTACGATTTTGAGTCGGGAGGTCTGTACTATAACATTCTCAACGCCAATGATAAGACGGTTGAGCTGACTTGTAGTAATTATACCAACTGGAATACGGTAGCCGATTATACTGGCGATATAGTAGTGCCGGCAACAGTCACTTCTGGTGGTGTAACATATACCGTTACACGAATAGGCCAGTTGGCATTCAAGGGCTCCTCGATTACGTCGTTGACTCTGTCTGAAGGTATCGAGTCTATCGAGCAGGACATTTGTGAGGGCTGTGGTCAGTTAGCAAGTCTTACCCTCCCTTCATCATTGAAGAGTATCGGATATGCTGCTTTCTGGAGCTGTTATGCTCTTACTGAAATCACCTTGCCAGAAGGATTTACAACTTTGGGTAATGATGTGTTCCGCTATTGTAGTGGTGTTAAGAAGGTGGTGTTGCCTTCTACACTTACCTCTATTGGTGAAAGAGCGTTCTCTGAGATGTCTGGCTTAACCTATGTTGTTTCACATATTGCGGAGCCTTTCACTATTAATGTTAATGCTTTTGCTTATGATGAATGGCATAGCGATACGCAGTCTTATACATATACTCCTTCTTCAGCAACACTCTATGTACCAGCTGGAACTTTGTCAAAATATCAGGCTCTGGAAGGTTGGACTATGTTTAGTGGCATTCAGGAGGGAGAACCTAAGGAAGCCACAGTTGATCGCATTAATTACAGCTATACCGAAGGAGGTACTACGGCTAAAGTAATATCAGGTGATTATTCAGATTTTGAGGAGGCTTTAATTCCTGGATCGGTTGTTATCAATGGAGTTAGCTATGCAGTGAAGGAGATTGGTGCGTCTGCATTCCGTTCCTGCTCTTCTTTAAAATCTCTGGTCGTAAACGAAGGAGTGGAGGTTATTGGTGATAGGGCATTCAACGAATGTTATAATCTCAACTCTGTTAAACTTCCGAATTCATTAAGAAATATAGGACAAAGAGCTTTTTCTAATTGTAGTGGTGGACCAGATTGGAATTTGCCAGAAGGTCTTGAGGAAATAGGCGATTATGCATTTTACTGGACTTATTCTAAGTCGGTTGTCCTGCCTTCAACATTGAAGTCTATTGGTGAGAGAGCATTTTATCGTTTGAATAAATCTGCTTCAGTAACGTCTTATATCGCTGAGCCATTTGAGATCAATAAGAATGTGTTTGCTTATAGTACTAATACTACAGATACTATAGTAACGATCACTCCTTTAGATGGAAGTCTCTATGTCCCTGTGGAATCAGCGTCAAAATATCAGGCCCTTGAGGGTTGGAATGTGTTCTCCAACATTTTGGAAGGTTATCCTAAGGAGGCAGAGGCTGATGGCTTGAAATATTACTATCTCGATGGTGGAAATGTGGCCTATGTTTCTGGCAGAGCCAATAGTGAGTTGAGGAATATTACTATCCCGGCTACAGTAACTATTGAGGGCAAAACCTATAATGTTAAAGGTATTCGGGAATCTGCTTTCCGAAATAACTCTATTGATACCTTGGTAATCAGTGAGGGTGTTGAGACTATTGGTAATTATGCTTTCCAATATAACTATAGTTCATTGAAATCTATCACGCTCCCTAATTCGTTGCGTTCTATAGGTGATCAAGCTTTCTATGATTGCTATGGTTTCAAGAATCTGGTAATCCCAGAGGGCGTTCAGTCTATTGGCTCTTATGCCTTTTATTATTGCTATGGAATGCAGAGAGTAGAGTTGCCTTCAACGCTGCAAAGTATTGGGGCGTATGCATTCAGGGAAACAAATGGGCTAACAACTGTCATTTCGAAGATCCAGACACCTTTCGAAATTAGTGAGAATGTATTCAGCGCTTCTCAGACTGAAGAATATAACTCTGAGACTCAGCAGTATGAGTACACTTATACTCCTTGCACTGCAACTCTGTGTGTACCTGAAGGAACCATGGATGCTTATAAGGCAATTGCAGGTTGGACTATGTTTGCTGATATTCTTGAAGGCGAACTGAAAGAACAAGTAGTAGATGGTCTTAGATACTCTTATGTTGAAGGTAAAGGTACTGCTACAGTTATTGGTAGAGATGATGAGACTATCAGAAATCTGACTATACCAAGCTCTGTATCTATCGATGGCGCTTCATATACCATTAAGATTATTGGTGCAGGATCTTTCCAAGAGTGTCGTCTTGATACGCTGGTAATCAGTGAAGGTATTGAGGCTATTGGAAATTATGCTTTCCGGAATAACTACAGTTATTTAAAGTCTGTAACGCTTCCAAGTTCATTGCGCTCTATTGGTGAGGAGGCTTTCCGTTACTGTTATGGTCTTAAGAGTATTGTTATTCCACAGGGAGTTGAGACTATAGGTGAACGTGCTTTCTATAATTGTGAAGCATTGCAGAGAGTAGAACTCCCCAATAGTCTTACAAGTATTGGTAGGAGTGCATTTGGTAGTATAGATAATCTTTCTGCTGTAATATCGCGTATTCAGACACCGCTTGATATCGATCCAACCATTTTCTCTATCTCTTGGAGTTCTCGATGGAATAGTGAAACACAGAAATATGAATATTATGATATCACTCCGTCGAATGCTACGCTTTATGTACCTGACGGTACAAAGGCTGCATATCAGGCTATCGAAGGATGGACCGTGTTTGCAGATATCATTGAAGGCGAACTAAAGGAAGCTACGGTAGGCGATTTCAACTACACTTATATTGAGGGTAAGGGAATTGCTACAATTACAGGAAGAGCAAATCAGAATATGAAGAATATTACAATACCAGGATCTGTGACAATCGGTGGCCTGAATTATACAGTTAAGACCATTGCTGCATCAGCTTTCCAAAGTTGTAGTATCGATACCTTGGTGATAAGTGAGGGAGTTGAAACTATTGGTAATTATGCTTTCCAGAATAATTATAGCTATCTGAAATCTGTTACGCTCCCCAGCTCATTACGATCTATCGGTACTTATGCTTTCTATGATTGCTATGGCATCAAAGAACTCGTACTTCCTACTGGATTAGAGAAGATCGGAGATCATGCATTCTATTATTGCAGTGGTCTGCAGAAAGTTGAGCTGCCTTCAACCCTGACAAGTATTGGTGAGAATGCATTCCAGAATTGTGGCAGTTTAAATACTGTACTCTCTCATGTTCAGATGCCATTCGATATCCATGGAAATGTATTCGCAGCTGGTTGGACCTGGGATTATTCTGGTGGCGAAGAGAGACAAGTGTTTACACCTTGCGATGCAACACTTTATGTACCCACAGGTACAAAGTCGGCTTATGAGGCTATCGAGGGGTGGACTATGTTTGCCAATATCTTCGAGGGCGAGCCTATTGAGGCTAAGATTGATTCCCTGAATTACCTGTTGATTAAGGGCTCGAATGTGGCAAATGTGATTGCAGGTGATTACTCGGCACTCACGAAAGTCGTAATTCCTGGTTCAGTAAGCTATGATGGAATAAAATATCGAGTGGTTTCTATTGCTCCGAGTGCATTCAATAACACCTCTCTGCGTACTGTGGTTATAGGTAGTGGTGTAGAGACAATAGGTAAACAAGCTTTCCAGAGCTGTTACAGTCTTACAAGCGTTTCTCTGCCTGAGAGTGTAACGTCAATTGGCGATATGGCTTTCTCTGATTGTAATCAGTTAGCTGATATATCTGTTCCGCGTAGTGTTGTGTCTATAGGAAGTAATGCATTCTGGTATTGCAATATGTCGGATATCTTTATTCCCGCTACAACTACCTATATAGGTAATAATGCTTTCGGAGGCAGAACTATTGAGACTATTAAGGTGTCAGATGATAATACTGTTTACGACTCTCGCAATGATTGTAATGCTATCATAGAGACGACTACAAACAGACTCGTTACCGGTTGTAAGAATACAGTTATTCCTCGTACTACTAAGATTATCGGTAATAATGCTTTCAGTGGTTGCGAAGGATTAGACTCGCTAAAGATTCCGTATGGTGTAGTAGAATTGGAGTCAAGCTCGTTTAGCAACAGTAGTCTGCAGTATGTAGAGATTCCAAATTCTGTGACTAAGTTTGGATCCAGTATCTTTATGGATTGTAATAATCTGATTTCAATTGTCTGCAAGATGAAGAAACCGTTCAATGTTAGCGATGCGTACTATGTGTTCAACTACGGACGTCTTTACAGTCGCGCTACCCTTTATATCCCAACAGGAACCAAGGAGGCTTATCAGGAAGCTACAGGTTGGAAGAGCTTTGAGAATATAGAGGAGATGACAGGTGCACAGCTTGCTAAGCCAACGCTGTCTTACGACGGTCACTACGTAACGGCAACTACTACCGATACTGATGTAGATCTTTATTATGGTGTAGGTGGTGCTGAGCCGTCAGTCTATTACGAAGGTCCGTTTACGGTTCCCGATCTTGGTGTGGTTAGTATGTTTGCTGAGAAGAGCTTTGCCCAGGATTCTGAGCTTGACAGCCTTGAGATAAAGTATCTCTATACTGGTGATACGCTGAAGGTTGCCGAGACAGGTCTGGTGGCTGAGGCTATCAAGTGGTGCGGTAATGACCAGGTAGAGAAGATGACCGTTGTGGGTCCTATCGGAACTGATGAGTTCTCTACATTCAGCTCGCTGCCCAATCTTAAGTTCTTGAATCTGGCTCAGGCTCAGGTTAGTGATGCTTCGCTGCCAGATAACGCGTTTGCCAACTCTCAGCTCGTCTCGTTTGTATCGCCTTCTGCTCTGTCGAGTGTGGGTAGTGGCTTGTTCAGCAACTGTCAGCAGTTGGCAGCTGTATGCTGGAATGCTACTGCATCCCTGCCTGCCGATGCACTCAATGGTGTAAACAATCCAAACCTGCTGCTCTATGTCAAGTCTGGTGTTACGGCTCCAGAAGGCATTAGAAACGTCATCGTTGGTGATTCTGCCAAGGTGATTACTCTCTCTGACGCTGAGGGCAACAACAACTTCTATGCACCAGTAGCCTTTTATACCGATACCATCCGTTATACCCACAACTTCCAGCAGAAGACGGTGGTTGGCGAAAGTCGCGGATGGGAGACGTTGGCATTGCCATTCACGGTTAAGAGGATTACCCACGAGAAGTTAAGTAAGGACAGATATGGTAATTATATCTATCTTGTTCCTTTCAGGAATTATGGTGGTAGCGACTCTCAACGTCCGTTCTGGCTCTATACACTTGAGGATGATAACATCAGCGCTTCCGACAGTATAAGGGCTAACGTTCCTTACCTTATCTGTATGCCTAATGCCGATGAGTATGGCGATGACTACATGCTTGGTGGAAATGTTACGTTCACTGGTACCAAGGTTTCAGTAGCAGTTTCTGAGCCTCAGGAGCTTATGCAGCGTAACGTCAGCTTCATCCCGACCTATCAGCGCGTGGCTGCTTCGCCAGAGATATTCTCGCTAAATGTAAATCAGGAGTATAAGGGATATCCGGCTGGATCGCTGTTTGTAAACAACTTCCGCGAGGTTCGTCCGTTCGAGGCTTACTCGGTTCATCCATCGGCTGCTGCTAAGGTTTCTGCATCTCGTATGTTTACCGTGGGTAGTCTGATTGGTGGCGACGAAGATACTACTGGTATCATCGACGTGATGCTGAAGAAGAACAACGGCACTAACAGCGATGCTGTGGTTAGGGTTTACTCACTCTCAGGAGCTCTTGTTAAGCAGGGCAAGGCTGAGGATGTGACTAAGGGACTGCCTAAGGGCATCTACATTGCTAATGGCAAGAAGTTCATTGTGAAGTAAGCTATCTTTCCCTGCGTGGGAAAATAATAAATTAGGGATTCCCCTACTGTAATTTGGGGGAATTCCTTTTGTTTTGTATTGAGAAAATGTTTATCTTTGCAGTGTTGAATGGTTTTTAGTTAATTTGTTAGTTATGAAGAAGTTGGTTGTTTTGTCGCTTGGTGCAGTGCTGCTGTTTAGCAGCTGTGGTACATATGTCGAGACAGGTGCTACTACTGGTGGATGGTTCGGATCTATTATTGGTTCGGCTATTGGTGGTATAGCTGGAGGCCCTCGTGGCAGCGATGTTGGCACGCTTATCGGTATGGCTGGTGGCGCTGTGGTTGGTGCTGCTATTGGTCAGGCCGCCGAAGAGGCTCAACAGAAGAAGATGGAGGAGTATCAGCAGCGCCGTATTGAGCGTGGTCAGGGTAGTTATCAGCCCAGATACGAATATCCTGAGAATAGAGGCTACGACACAAGGGATTATGAGGTGCTTGAGATTCGCCGTCCGATGCTGATGGATACCAATCGCGACCAGATACTGAGCCGTGGCGAAGAGGGTAGGGTCGTATTCGAGATATTCAATACTTCCACCAAACCTGTTTATCGCATCACTCCTTCAGTAACTGAGGTTACAGGAAATAAGCATATCGAGGTATCGGATAATGTGATGATAGAGAGTATTGAGCCTGGTAAGGGCATACGATATACAGCGCTTATTAGGGCCGACAACCGATTAAAAGATGGAGAAGCGGTATTTCGCATAGGAGTTTTCCAAGGTAATAGAGAACAAGTATCCCAAACAAGGGAATTCAGGATTCAAACAAGTAAGCGATAGGCCAAAACCTATCGCTTAATTATTTTTTTAGCTTTTTTTGCTCTCTGCTCTTTTAATTCTACCCAGATGGGTTTGGCTGGTGAGCCATCGTTGGTACTCATGTCGAGCTCTGGTTGGCTAAAGAATTCTTCTGGTTTATATGGAATAACTGATTCCTGGTATTTTTCAACAATCACAGGTGCTATGCCTTGGGCAATGATGCCCAGTTCCTGTGCAGCCCTTACTGAGAGGTCTATAACGCGGCCTCTAACGTATGGCCCGCGGTCTGTAACCTTTACGATGACCTGCTTTCCGTTGGCAGGATTTGTTACTTGCAACAATGTACCAAAAGGGTAGGTGCGATGGGCGCATGTAAGACTGTCGTGATGCAGTCGTTCGCCACTTGCCGTTTTGCGTCCGCTGAGGCTTTTGGAATAAAATGAAGCCTTACCGCTCTCAGGTTGACCTAGAGCGGTAAAGCTTATCAGTAGTGTAAGAATTGTTATATAAAGTCTTCTAATCATCAATTGGGGGTTACACAATGCCCTGCGCCAGCATGGCGATAGACCTTGGCTATCGCCGAGCTCTACACAATGCCCTGCGCGAGCATGGCCTTGGCGACCTTCATGAAGCCGGCTACGTTGGCACCCTTAACATAATTAATGTAGTTGCCTTCCTTACCGTACTTCACGCACTGCTCGTGGATACCATGCATAATCTGGTGCAGGCGCTGGTCTACCTCTTCGGCTGTCCAAGCCATACGCATAGAGTTCTGGGTCATCTCCAGACCAGATGTTGCTACACCACCAGCGTTAACAGCCTTGCCAGGAGCAAACAGCTGACCAGCTGCGATGAACTTGTTAACTGCCTCGGCTGTACAACCCATGTTTGAAACCTCAGCTACGCAGAGTGGCTTGTTGGCCAGAATCATGTCGGCATCAGCTCCGTTCAATTCGTTCTGGGTGGCACATGGCAGATAGATATCGGCCTTCTGCTCCCAAGGCTTTTTGCCTGCAAAGAACTTAGAGCCTTCGAACTCCTTCTCGTATGGCTGACATACGTCGTTACCACTGGCGCGTAGCTCAAGCATGTAGTCGATCTTCTCTGCATCAAGACCTGCTGGGTCGTAGATGTAACCGTCAGGACCTGAGATTGTGATAACCTTTGCCCCCATCTCGGTAGCCTTCTTGGCAGCACCCCATGCTACGTTTCCGAAACCTGACAGAGCAACTGTCTTGCCCTTAATGTCGAGTCCGTGAGTCTCCAGCATGTGGTGTACAAAGTAGAGTGCACCATAACCTGTTGCCTCTGGGCGCAGAATGCTGCCGCCCCATTCCATACCTTTACCAGTGAGGGTTGCACCATGGAACTGGCTTGTAAGCTTCTTGTAGTATCCGAACAGATATCCGATCTCGCGACCGCCTACGCCGATATCTCCAGCAGGTACGTCCATGTCAGGACCGATTACCTTGTAGAGCTCACACATAAATGCCTGGCAGAATCGCATGATTTCAGCGTCGCTCTTGCCGCGTGGAGCAAAGTCTGATCCTCCCTTACCACCACCCATAGGCAGTGTGGTAAGTGCATTCTTAAATGTCTGCTCGAAACCGAGGAACTTCAGAATGCTCAGGTTTACTGATGGGTGGAAACGCAGTCCGCCTTTGTATGGGCCGATAGCGCTGTTGAACTGAACGCGGTAACCGATGTTCACCTGTACCTCGCCCTTGTCGTCGACCCAGGGCACACGGAATGTGATGATACGCTCAGGTTCCACAATGCGCTCTATAATCTTGGCTTTCTCAAACTCGGGGTGCTGGTTGTATACATCCTTGATGCTGTCCAACACCTCTCTTACTGCCTGTAAGTACTCCATTTCGCCTGGATGCTTCTGCTCCAAGGCTTGCATAATTTTCTCAACTTCCATTTTCGTAAAATTGTTCTAAGTGTCAATTTGTTATTAATTGTACTGCAAAAGTAGGAAAATTATCGATAGCTTCCAAGAAAAATCCCGAAAATTTTTGCTCCAAAGTTACATTTTGTTAATTGTGCGCGTTCCCAGGAAATTATGGAAGGATTCTTGATAGCCATCTGGTACGTGAATAATCTCATTACCGATGTAGATACAGTCGTTGCGGTCTACCTTTCTTATTTTGTCGACGGCAATAATATATGATCTATGCACGCGCAGAAATTTATCTGGCGGCAGCATTTCTTCTACGGCTTTCATTGTGAGGTGTGTAATCAGTGGCTTTGTCTCGCTGTCGAGGTAGAACATCACGTAATCTTTCATACCATTTACATAAATGATATCGCTAATGGTGATGTTACGCAGTTCTCCATCTACACGAACGAAGAGGGCAGATGGAATTTTGGTGTTGGGTGTTGGGTGATGGGTGATGGTGGATGGTTTGGGGCATTCACTTTTTGCAAACCACTCCTTTGCTTTCTCCACAGCCACCATAAACTTGTTATATCTTATCGGCTTCAGCAGGAAGTCGAGTGCGCTCACTTCGTAACTCTCAAAGGCATATTCCTTGAAGGCCGTTGTAAATATCACTCGTGTTTCTGTTGGAATCATGTGTGCCAACTCCATACCGTTCAGGTCGGGCATCTGTATGTCGAGAAACAGAAGGTTGGGCTTCTGTTCCTTTACGGCATTAATGGCCTCTACCGAGTCGGTGAAACTGCCAAGCAGTTCCAGTTCGGGCGTCTTAGCTACAAACGATTCCATCAGCTTTACTGCCAGTGGCTCATCGTCAACTATGATACAGGTTAATGGCATATAATGTTTAATGTTTAATCTTTAATGTTTAATGTATAATGTTTAAAGTAATCCTCACGTGATAGATGTCATCTTCGAGCGACTGTTCCCAGGTATAGCGACCTGCATACATCAAGTCGAGACGGCGACGGGTGTTCTCCAGTCCGATGCCTGATCCGCTGCGGTCAGCATCGTCTTTTGGGAAATTAGTGTTGTCGCAGTTAAATATCAGCTCGTTCTCGTTTTGCAGCAGTCTGATGTCTATCGTCGATGGACGGCTGCTGCTCACGCCGTGTTTAAACGCATTCTCTACCAGCGAGATAAACAGTAATGGCGCTATCTCCATATTCTGCTTAATGTCGAACGACGTTGTCACCTCAGTCTTTTCGTTGCAGCGCAGTTTCATCAGTGATATGTAGTTGCGCATAAACTCAACTTCACCTTCAATGGGCACCATCTTTTTGTTCGTCTCGTACATGGCGTAGCGCAGCAGGTCGCTAAGCTGTGCTATTGCATCCTGAGCTGAATCGGCATCAATCTGACAGAGACTGGATATATTGTTCAGTGTGTTGAACAGGAAATGCGGGTTTATCTGGTTCTTCAGCCATGCCAACTCTGCCTCTGTGTTCTTGGCTTTCTCGTCCTTCAGCTGCTGCTTAATCTCACTGGTGCGAATAAAGTGGCGAATGCCGATAGCGATGGCAGCCACCATACAGTTCAGAACTAAGAACATCAGGAATCCCGAGAAGAAACCTATCCACATATTGGGTCCCATCTCAGGCATGTTGGGAATTTTGTCGCGATTAAAGAATACATAGAAGAACTGCGAGTTCAGACCTATAATCAGTACCAGATTCACCAACGTGAACCACCAGTAGCGATGCTTGAAAAAGAGGCAAGGGCCAAGCAGGTAGAAATTCAGAAAATAAATAACCAATGGCGACTGGAACAGGCCCCATACCACTAATATTGAAGTGCAAGTGGCATGAGTATCCTGAGTACTTAGATATGTAGCCAGAGGCATGGCGAATATGATTACCACCCATGCTGCCACCTGTGCTATCAGTAACCAGATGTCTTTCTTCTCTATCTTCTTCATAACGTGTGCAAATATAGTAATTAGTTTTGAATTAAGCGCTCTTTTTTCGAAAAAGAACGCTTAATTCATAAAACTTACTTTGTTTCAGTTCCGATGCTGTTCAACATTTCACCCTGCGACTGCTGCTCAATGAAGTCGTTTTGTACACGGCTCTTGTGCTGCTTTGCTGCCATCTTGGTGTTGCCGAAACTGTAGCTTACCGTGAATGTCACACCGTAGATAGGCACCTTTATATTATTATAAGAGGTGAAGTCCTTGCCGCGGCTGCATGTCTCAATGTTCAGATTTCCGCCCTTGTTCAGTCCCAGCTGACCAGAAACGCTCAGGTTTAGCTTGTCGTTAAGCAGACTCTTTGATAGGCTTGCTGTTACCAGATTGAAACCGCCGCTCCACCCTTGCAGATTGTAGCTCTTGGTGGCTGTGATGGCAAATGCACTCAGTTTCAAGTTCCAAGGCAGTGTTTGCTGTATGCCGGCCATGATGTTTGCACTCCATCCATTGTTGCTCTCGTCGAGGGCATCGCTACGCAGGTCGATGTAATTCAGACTTCCGTTGAAGAAGATTCTGGTGTCCTTGGTCAGCAGGTAGTTTACGTATCCGTTTATGCCTGTCTGATGACTCTTTACTACATTGCCATAAGTGGTGTTAAGCAGATTGTTGTTGTCGTAGAAACTGTACTGCGATATGGCGTTGTCTACAAAGTTGTGATGTACGTTCAGGTTTACCATCAGCTTCGATGTGAATGCGTTGTACACCAGCGAGATGTTATGAGCCTTCTCTACATCCAAGTCAGGATTACCATAAGACAATGCTATAGGGTTCGACTTGTCAACGTATGGGTTCAGGTATGAGATTCCAGGACGGCTTATGCGCATGTTGTAAGTAAGTCCAATATTACTGCCCATGCCGAGGTTGTACTGCATGCTGGCTGTTGGAACCAGACTTCCATAGCTTGTGGTGAAGTTTTCGCCATTACCAAGATGGTATTCTACATCCTGCCATGTGTACTCGTAGCGCAGACCAGCTTTCAGTCCGAACTTGTTCCAGTTGCCCACGTATTCACCGTAACCAGCCAGAATAGAGTTCTTATACTCGTATTCAGAGCTTGTACTTGGATCATAAACACCCTTCAGATAGTACTTCGCATCAGATGTTGCATCGTGCAACTGCAGCTTGCTACCCAAGTTCAATGTCTGTCCCTGTGCCAGAGGCATGGTGTAGTCCAACTGGAAGATGTGGTTGGTGGTTTTATCCTCGTTGTCAGAGAATCTGTCTGTCAAATCGATGATGTTAGAGCTCGTTCCGAAATTGTTTGTCATCTCTGTCGTGGCCGGGCTGTAGTTGAGCTGGTATGTAAGAGCCAGCGACTTGGTGTGCTCTTTATTGAAGAAACGCTGATAGTCTAAGCTTCCGCTGAATGATGTTCGCGACATCTTCATATCAGTTGTGCTTGTGTAATCGAAACCTGTACCGTAGGCACCTCCGCCAATGGTGGTATGGGTTGTACCATTACTCTTCATGTTCATGGTGTTGATAGAGGCCGTAAGGTTCAAACTGCTCATGGGGTCCAGCTGATAGCCCAGAGTCAGACTTCCCATGGTGAATGGTGTCTTCACATCATTATCCGAAGTCAGTATCTGCGAGTTGCCGTTGTTCTGCAGCTGTTCCATCTCAGTGGAGGTGTTACCAGGTTTGTTGTAACTGGTCATCACGTTTGCGCTGAATGACAGTTTGCCTTGCTGTCCGCTTACAAATGCGCTTCCGCCCAGTTGCTTGTTTCCAGCCGATGCACGTATGGTTCCGTTAATGCCGTTCATGCTCTGTGTGGCAGCCTGTCCGTTCATGTCAACCTTGTTCATCACAATGTTCAGCACACCAGCCGATCCTTCAGCATCGTACTTGGCACCTGGGTTTGTCATTACCTCGATGCTCTTAACGGCTGAGGCTGGCATGCTCTTGAATACCATCGATGGATTACTTGAGAACATCACGTTTGGCATACCGTCTACATAAACCTTGAACGAAGAGCTGCCGTTCACGGTTATGTTGTCTTGCCCGTCAACAGTTACCATTGGCACTTTGCGAAGCATATCCAGAACAGTGTTCGACTTCGAGTCCTCATCTTCGGCAACGTTATAGCTCATCTTGTCTACATCCATCTTTACCAGAGGCTTCTGAGCTACTACTTCAACGCCTTTCAGCATGGTCTCGCTGTCCTTGGTATAGATGGTGCCCAGGTCGATGGCGTTGTCATTACCCAGTTCGATGGTCTGGCGCAGTTCCTCCTTGCCGACGCTACTGAACACGATGTCGAACTTTCCCTTGCCTTTCAGTTCCTGTTTGAAGTGGCCGTTCTCGTCGGTGATAAACATGGCGATAGGTTTGTCGGTCTTGCCTGCCTTAAACACACGGATAGTGGCGTAGGGTTCGCCCTCATTCAGACTCTTGTCCATCAGCACACCGCTCACGGTGGTCTTTTGTGCCATCACTACTGCTGAGATCATCAGCATCATTGCTGTCAGAAAAACTCTCATCTGTTTCATACCTTATATATTATTAATTTTTAAATTCTTAAATTTTTCTGTGGCAAAGGTATGAAAAATGAGAGCAAACGTGAAATAACTTTCGACGTTTACCCCCATGTGTTTCGACGTTTACCCTCGACTTAGATTTTCTCGAGTGCCTGCTTGATGTCGTCGAGGATATCCTCTACATCTTCGATACCTACCGAAAGACGAATCAAATCAGGTGCTACACCAGCCTCGCGCAACTGCTCGTCGCTGAGCTGGCGGTGGGTATGACTGGCAGGGTGGAGCACACATGTGCGGGCATCGGCCACGTGTGTCACGATGTTGATCATCTCCAGCGAGTCCATCCATTTGATGGCCGTCTCGCGCGTACCTTTTAATCCGAAGGCTATGACGCCACAGCTTCCGTTAGGCAGATATTTCTGTCCTAAAGCATAGTATTTATCTGTGGGCAGTCCGCAGTAGTGAACCCAAGCCACCTTGTCGTTGGCGTTCAGGAATTCTGCCACCTTCTGTGCATTCTTGCAGTGCTGTGCCATGCGCAGATGCAGCGTCTGCAGTCCCAAATTCAGCAGGAATGAGTTCTGTGGAGCAGGTATGCTTCCAAGGTCGCGCATCAGCTGAGCCACCAGTTTAGTAGTGTAGCCCATCTTGCCGAATGCCTTCACGTAAGTCAGTCCGTGGTACGACTCGTCGGGTGTGCACAGTCCAGGGAACTTCTCGGCATTACTTAGCCAGTCGAAGTTGCCGCTATCCACTACGCAACCTCCTACCTGTGTTGCCATGCCATCCATATATTTTGTGGTAGAATGAGTAACTATGTCTGCACCAAATTCAAATGGACGGCAGTTTACTGGGGTAGCAAAGGTGTTGTCTACAATCAGGGGTACGCCGTTCTTATGGGCGATACGTGCAAACTTCTCGATATCGAGCACAGCGCATCCTGGGTTCGAGATGGTCTCGCCAAACAGCGCTTTAGTGTTAGGACGGAAGGCCTTCTGAATCTCCTCTTCGCTGGCCTCGGGTGAAATGAAAGTGCACTCAATGCCCAGTTTCTTCAGTGTTACGCCAAACAGATTATATGTTCCACCATAAATCTCGTTTGATGTGACAATGTGGTCGCCAGCCTCGCAAATATTGAAGATGGCATAGAAATTTGCTGCCTGGCCAGACGATGTGAGCACAGCGCCAACACCACCTTCGAGTGCAGCTATCTTAGCAGCCACAGCATCGTTGGTAGGGTTCTGAAGACGGGTGTAGAAATAGCCCTCTTTCTCCAGATCAAACAACTTTGCCATCTCTTCAGAGTCATCGTACTTAAATGTAGTACTCTGAATGATGGGCAACTCAATTGGTTCTCCGTTCTTGGCCTTGTAGCCAGCCTGTACACAAAGCGTACCTTGTCTTAATTTCTTAGCCATTTTAATGTTTTGTTTTACAATTTGCCGGCAAAAGTACAAAAAAGATGTCAATATGCCAAATTTTGTGCGCTTTTCTTTAATAGTATAGTGGTCAAATTTATCTTTCATGTGGCAAATATATAAAATATTGGCGATAATAAGCGAGATTATGTTTTTTTATTATCTATCACTTTCCTTTGTATCTTATTGTAAGACAGGTTGCTAGGTAAGGTGATAGATAATTACCTGAATAACAGCTTGTTACATAAAAGAGTGATATTTTTATGTATTCAAAGCCGCAGCTGTAGGCTGTCTCTGATACGTTATGCCCGTCGGCTATCCACAAGTGTTATGTCAAAAAGTCACAAAAAGTAGCCTAAAAGTTTGGTTAACAGCAATTATTTGCTTATTTTTGCACAGTCAAAAAAAGTAAATGGGTTTGCCACGTATGCTAAAACTAACAGAGGCGGTAAGAAGAAACCTGCCTTTGCGCATCAGTCTGATGATTGGATCGGCTCTGTCGATCCTGCTTCTGGTGTCGCTGTCCATCATGCTCTATTTTAGTCGTAAGGCCATGAAGGAGGACGCACTTACCAAGGCGTCTTACTCCTTGGAGCAAGCTATGACAAATGTAGATAACATTCTGCTTAGTGTTGAGGTAGCTACAGGTAATACTTATTGGAATCTGCTTCTGAAAAAGAATAATGACATACAGCAGTATGGCAAGAAGATCGTGGAATCGAGCCCTTATATCTCTAATTGTATTATTGCGCTCGAGAATGGCAGTAACCCATATAAGAATGAGGCTTGGTATATCAATACTTTGAAGACCAACACTGCCAAATGGATTAAGATGCAAATTGAAAGAGATTCTGTTGTCGAGCAGTTTGTATCTTTCTGCCTGCCTATTTATGTTCCAAATCAACCTGCCTTGGGTGTTATCCGTGCCGATGTGTCACTCAGTCTGCTGTCGAGTATCATTGCCGATGCTAAGCCTTCGCCCAACTCCTATTGTGCGCTGATTGATGGCGGAGGCTCGTTTATTGTTCATCCTACAGGTGATTATCTTCTTGATTTCAGTGCTTTTAAGTTTCAGAGCAAATCACTCCATCATGCAGTAAACTCTATGGTTGCGGGCGATACAGGCTATGCGCCGTTCGATTTGAATGGTCATAGATACCTGCTGTTCTATAAACCTTTCAAGCGTGCCAATGTGCCTAATCGCAGTATGGAAGATCATGGTTGGAGTATCGGCTTGGCTTATGCCGAGGAAGATATCTTTGGCGCCTTTACCAGTCTGCATAACATGGTTATAATCATAGCCTTTGTAGGCATCGTACTGATGTATCTCCATATTCGATTGATCATCCGTCACCGATTAATGCCGCTGAAGATGCTGACTGAACGTGCTGAGCGTATAGCAAAGGGTGATTTCAAAGAACCAATCCCCGCCAGTCTGCATATTGACGAGATTGGCGTGCTGCAGGATAATTTCAGACGGATGCAGAAGTCGCTCGATGTCAATATGAGTCAGCTCGATGAGCTTACCGAAACCATCAAGGAGCGCAGCAACGAGCTTCAGGCGGCCTACAAGGAGGCTAAGAAAGCTGAGAAGATGAAGACCGTATTCTTGCATCATATGACTAACCAGATGATAGCACCTGCCAATGCTATAGCCGATGATGTTTCTACTCTTTGTAACTACGATCAGGCTACAGCCGAGAAGTCTGTCAGTCAGTTGGTTGGCAATATTCAGCAGAATGGAACCACCATCACCAAGCTGCTTAATAACCTTATAAACCTCTCGGAACAGGAGATGGACGAGGAGAAAGGAGGAAAATCATGATAATACTCAATAAGCTCCGCAGTTCGTTCTCAACCAAGGTTATTATCTGGGTTCTGCTCATCGCCATACCTATTTTCATGCTTTCAGTAGGATTGCTGTACTGGCAGTCGCGTATACTTATACGTTCCGAGGCCGAAGAACGTGCCAATAGTGTGCTGAAAACGGCTATGCATCGCATCAACCGCTATCTTACCACTGCCGAGACGGCTACTAATACCTATGCCTGGCTTGCAGAGCAGTCAATGAATGCCGACTCGCTCAGTGCCTATGCAGCGCGCTTGGTGTGGCTTAATCCTTATGTTGATGGCTGTGCCATTGGCGCCGAGTCAGGTGTCCTGCCGCATTATCCCAAGCGCTTTATGGCTTATTCTACCAGGGATTCAGACTCTATAAGGTCTTTTGTTGATACAGAAATCAACTATTTCCATCGCAAGTGGTACCGCACACCGCAATCTCAGCAGAAGGCGGGTTGGATGTTGTACTACGACGAGTCGTTGACCAAGGATGGTATGGTCATCTATAGCAAGCCTATCTACAACGCCGATCAGCTTTTCCTTGGTGTCATCTCATCCGAGATATCGTTGCTGCATCTGTCAAAAATCATGGCCGAGGTTAAACCCTATCCTCATTCTTACTATCTGATGATTGATGAGCAAGGGCGCTATGTGGGGCATCCTGACTCTACGCGATTGTTCAACAAGACGATTTTTACTGTTGCCGACCCGCAGAAGAATTCTGATATCATCGCTTTAGGCTACGAGATGACCGAGGGGCGTCAGGGCAGTATGTCGGTGGTTGTCAATGGTAAGCGCTCGTTGGTATGCTACATGCGTGTGCCTCAGACCAAATGGAGCATGGCCATCGTGTGTCCTGACAGTGATATCCTTTATAATCACAATCGTCTTACGTACATTGTCATTCCATTGCTTGTCATCGGTTTGCTTGTTATTATCCTGCATAGTTATAAGGTTGTTACCGTTTCCATTCGTCCGTTGGAACTGCTGCTGGCCAAGACTAAGGCAGTGGCTGATGGCGATCTGTCGGTCGATATTCCGCACACCAAGAGTACTGATGTCATAGGTGGATTGCAAAACAGTTTCTCTGCGATGCTCAAATCGCTCAACTTCTATGTTGATAGCGTTCATAAGGCTACCGACCAGAAACTGCAGTATAATAAGGAGTTGGAGCGGACCACGCAGCTGGTTGTTGAGAGTGAGAAGCAGAAGACGGCTTTCATCCAGAATGTGACCCACCAGATTCGTACGCCACTTAACATTGTTATGGGTTTCGCGCAGTTGCTCGATAATCCGATTGAAGGGGCTTTGGAAGGCAAAGGTATGTCTATCGACGAACTTAAGACTATCGCAGGCACCATGAATTACAACACCCGCCAGCTTGTGCGCATGGTACTGATGCTTTTTGATTGTTCTGATACGGGTAGGGCAGAGTCAGACGCTTTGGAGATGGCCGATGTGGATATTGCCGATGCTATGAAGGAGGCACTCGACTATACCTATAATCTGTTCCCCGAAGTCAAGATTGATTATCATTTCAATCTGCCTGCAGGTTTCTGCGTGCGCACCCATCGCCGTTCGGTGGTCTACAGCATTCAGGAGGTACTGCACAATGCCGTTAAGTATTCCGATGGGCAGAACATCTCGCTGACTGTCGATAAGACCAGCGATAAGGTTCGCTTTGTTATTCAGGATACGGGTAGTGGCATTGATGAGGCCGACCTCGATAACATCTATAAGTTCTTTGCTAAGATTGATGGCTTCAACGAGGGACTTGGCCTGGGATTGCCTCTTACCAAGCGTCACGCTGAGGATCTTGGCGGCGACTTTATGCTTGACACAACATATAAAGAGGGATGCCGATTTATATTCGAAATTCCTCTTGCATAACGTTTGTTTTTCTTATTCAAATTTCTCTGCTGGTAGTTTCATGGCGTTTGCCACATCTACGGCGTTAAACGGTATTCTTCCCTTTGCCATCTCTGGCGCATTAAACGATTTCAGGAAGTTGTCGTAGAATGTAGGATTTTTCTGTGGCAGACAGAATGGCTTGTGTGCCTTGCCGTTCTTGTCAACATAGCAATAGTAGGGTTTGCCATACAGTCCGTCGTCGCGTTTCGAGGCAAACACAAACCAACGTGAGTTGCTCGACCAGCTGTGATAGGTGTCGCTCATGTCCGAGTTCACCGCCTGCAGTTTGTCTATCTCGCCAGTTTTCAGGTTCATCATCCACAAGTCGGCCTCTTTGTGCCAGATGGGGAATGTTCCGTAGTCCTGCACGCTGAATAGCAGTCTTTCTCCGTCAGGCGAAACCCTTGGATGGCACACACTTCGCTCAGTAAACAGCGTGTCAACCTGCGTTCCGATGGTACCAGTTGTCTCGTCGAATGGTATCCTCACCAGTGCATACTGCAGGTTTCTGTAGTCTTGTGGCAGTTCTACCTTTGGCGATGAGCAGTAGTAGATATATTTTCCGTCAGGCGAGAAAGTGGGAAATGTCTCCAACTGTGCAGTATCGCTCAGCAGTTCAGAGCGTATGATGATGTTCTTCTCAAGGTCGGCCACGTATATGTCCGACTCAGTATCGTAAACCTCCAGTCTTTTCTGTGCCGATGCCTGAACTGCAGGCACTACCACATTACATGAGAACACGATATATCGCCCAGATGGTGCAAACTGGAAGTAAGTCGATGTCTGTACCATGTCAGGCGTCTTGATGTTCAGCTTTCTCAGTCGTCCGTTCTGGTTCAGTATAGCTCCGCCACCTTCGCCTCGCACGTACAGCATCGAGAGTTGTGGGTTCTGATTGCCTGGTGTATGGCAGTTCATGCAGCGGTTCTCCTGCAGATTGTAGTCGGCCAGCGCATACTCGTCGAAGTTCTCAACGCAGCGCTGTTTTATCTGCAGTCTGTTCCATATCGAGTAGCCTGGCTCTATCAGTCTGTAGGTAAGATAGCTGTCGATGCTGTCGCTCACCACATACCAACTGAACTTCTTGTACGATGTCCATTGTCCGTTCTTCAGGGCAGTTACTTCCACCTCTATCGAGTCGTTCTCCTCCAGCAGTTCGCGCCACTCGCTCATGCAGAACTCTACGTTTCCGCCTTTGCTGTTTATGGTCACTCCTCCAGCCTTCACCTCCACTGCCTCTGCACCTCTCACCACAAAGTTCAGCGGGGCAATGTTCACTGGTATCGTAACATCCTTGTAGTCAGGATATATCTCCGCCTCCAGCGCGCTCTGCACCACATCGTGAGGTGTGGGTGTACAGGATAAAAGTGAAAAGGTGAAAAGGTAAAAAAGTGAAATAAGGTGAAAAAGTGAAATATTTTTTACCAGTCCTTTTACATTATTATATATAAATGTATTCATAGGTGTAAGTTCTTAATTGCTCTCAAGATTAAACACATCGAAGTAGAACCAGTAGGTGTCAGCAAAGCGCGGACTTCTGCTCTCTGTCATATATTCCTTCAGTCGGCTCCTCACCTGTTGGTCTTTTATGTACTTCTGCCATTCTTCCTCGCTGGCCTGTTGTTTCATCAGCCAGATGCACAGGGCTTCCTGGTATAGCTTTTTTATGCGGGGCTTGTCAGTGCAGTATGCATCGTAGTCGCTCTTAAAGGCGTCGATATCCTTCTTCTGCAGATCGCTGCACAGCATGTAGTCGAGTGCCACCAGGTTCTCTGGGTTCGATTTCACCAGCTGTGTCAGAATGTAGTGCGACTCCTCGCTTGGAGATATCGAGTCCTGCAGATTTATGAACTTTGCTTTCTGCTTGTATCGCTCGTCGTTTCCAGCGCTATCAGCCCAGTCTCTGTATGGAATCGACTGGCGCAGCAGTTTAAGGAATTTCTTTGCTGCTTTCTCGTCGTTTCTTATCAGCGCGCACTCAGCCAGTCGTTTAATGGTGTATGCATTTCTGTTGTTAGGCACCGATACACAAGCCATAAACGCACCTCTCTCTGCTCGGGCTATGTCGCCGATAGCGTAGTAGAACTCGTTCAGATTCATGAACATCAGCGGTGGGATGTTTGTTCCTATCATACTGGTAAAGGTGCCCAAGTAGTTAGGATAATACTCCAACAGCGCATCAGGCAGTGTTCCGTTCTGTGCCTGAACAAGGTTGTAGATAAAGCGACGTATGGTCGACGATACGCTTTGCTCCATGTTCAGTTTCATCGGCTGTCCTCCCACAGTCATCGAGTTCAGCACTGGGTCGGCCTTTGCTGTCTTTATCACGTCATCCCAATCGCCTGTCTGGTAGCTGTGAATCATGTGCAGATCAGTCTCTTTGTTAAAGTCGGGCACGTGCATCTTCTCTATGCCAGGATATTGGCAAAGGTCGGTAAACGTCAGGTTGTAGTACCCTCTCACTGCAGGCAGCAGGCATGCAAAGCCCAATGCCACAGGCACTGCCACCTTCCACACCGTAATGGCTGCTAACAGCAGGAACACCCATACGCCATACCCGAACATCCAGTAACACAGCACTGCGCCTGGCAGTATGGCAGCAAGGGCCCAATACCATTTCTGCTTCAACAGTTCTTGCAGTAGCAGGAAGATTACCAGTCCGCCAATAAGTGCTATTGTCGACGATAGGGTATAGCCATAAAACAGGTGGCACGATGCCTCGCGCAGAGCCACGCCTGCAGCCAGTATCATCGATAGTCCATAGTCCAGCTTCTTCAGCTCCAGACTTATCAGCACTATGTACGTCAGCACCAGCACTGTGGTTAGCGCAGCTGTAAGTATGGCAGCGCCAGCCCAGTCGTAATAGTAGAACTGCGTAAAGAATTCGCCAACTGCGCAAGCCACCCAGGCGGGTTTGTCCAGCAGCATGCCCACATACTGCCACGACATAAGGAATAGCTGGTTCTGCCCCTTGAAGAAGAAGTGGTAGGGGTAGAATATCTGGAAGAAGCCAAAGCATATCACAGCAAAGGCTATGATTATCAGCAGTGGCCATTTTCTTATGCGATTCCAATACATAACGCTTTTATACTATAGTAATACTACTCCCGATTGTTTCTTACCGTCCATCATTATCTTCAGCGGCTTCTCAAAGCGTACGTGGCGTACGAACTGAGTCTCTTCCACTGCGGGCATCTGGTCGAGCACCTCCTTCTGGAATACTCCGTCGCCAGTAAAGGTGTTGATGGTAAAGTATCCCACTCCGAACGATGTCAGGTTCTGGAAGAAGTGTGTGCCCTGCGATGGGTCTACACGATAGTTCTTCAGTCCTACCTCTACTATCACGCGGGCGGCCGATATGTGTGGCCACTTCACTGGTATGCCCAGCCAGTAGTCGCTCGAGCCCCAGCGTCCCGGACCTATCAGCACGTAGTTCTTGTCCTCCTGCAGGAACTTGCGGTTTATCTCCTCTATCTCGTTGGCGATTACGGGGTTGTTCACAGCGGTAAAGTCGTCGTCGGTCTTTACGTAGACCACATCCACCACATCCTCCGATATGCCGTGTCCAAGCGAGTTGTTCGAGCGCAACAGACAATCGCTGTCGGGTATCTGTTGCAGGTCCTCGTCCAGCACCTGTTTCGCGTCTACTATAGGTCGTATCTGCAGCAGGTAGAACTCGCCCGTGCGGTCGTCGTTCAGGTTGCACGCAAACTCTATCTCCACAGGGCGTTTCATCTCCTCAGCACCAAGCTTCTGCGACATCTGCAGCAGTTCTGGCAGTGGGAACACATCGTGCTGCAACACTCCGCAGAACGAAATCACCTTGCGTCCACCCTCGTAGATACCATCACGGATGATGTTGTCTGTTGGGTCGTATGTCGATGCCAGGTATGTCAGCGCACCGTCTTCTGCAGCCTGCTTTACGCGTACCTTCTTTATATTAAATCCGTCGTCCACCTTGAAGTCATCGCCCACGTGCGCCATGTCCAGCGCGTAGAATCGTGTCTGAGTCTCGCTCAGTGCTGTCTCCATCTCCGATGTCTGTAGCACCTGCTTGGGGTGGTATGGCGATACGCGCAGCGTCTGCCCGCCATCCACTATGTATTTTCCTAATCCAACGGCCAGCGATGCGATACCCTCCTCAGCAGTCTCGTCGCCGATAGGGTAGTAGTTCAGCGAGCGCAGCACACCGCTGAAGTTGGGGTAGTACAGGTCGCCATACTGCTTTCCTACCACCTCCTGCAGTATCACGGCCATCTTCTCCTGGTCGATGACGTTCTGCGTGGCCAGCATGTATGCCTTCGAGTCTTTGTAGTAAACCGATGCATACACGCCCTTGATGGCACAGGCCAGCATTCGCAGCATCTCGTACTTATCGTCGAGGTACGGAATCATATAGGTAGAGTAGATACCGGCAAACGGCTGATAGTGGCTGTCCTCCAGCAGCGAGCTCGAACGTATAGCGATAGGACTCTTCACAGCGTCGAAGAATGTAAAGAAGTCGGCTATCAGCGAGTCGGGCAGCTGAGCCCTCATAAAGTGCTGCAGTATCTCCTCGTCGCTTGCGTCGCTCAGTGCTATGCCCCACAGGTTGTTCTTCTCCATAAACTCGTCGAAGAAGTCGGTACACAGCACCACCGTCTTTGGTATCGACACCTGAGCCTGCTCAAACTGGTTCAGCTCAGGGTGGCGCTTAATCACCTGGTCGAGGAATGCCAGACCACGGCCTTTTCCTCCCAACGAACCCTCACCGATACGTGCGAAGTGTGCGTAGCGGTCGAACTTCAATCGGTCGAACACAGCTACCACTCCGATATTCTTCATCCGTCGATACTGCACGATGGCGTCGAAGATAATCTGTCTGTGGGCATCCACGTCCTGCAGCTTGTGCCACGTAACGTGTTTAAGGAATGCCGAAACAGGGAATATGGCTCGTGCGCACAGCCAACGGCTCATGTGGTTACGCGATACGTGATACAGCATCGAGTCGTTTGGTATCTTGAAAATGTTGTCCTGCAGTTCCTTAAGCGAAGTAACGCGTGCCACCTCTTCCTTGGTCTTTGGGTCGCGGAAGATAAAGTCGCCGAATCCCATGTGTTCCTCCATCAGGTGGTGCAGGTCAACGTTCATCTTTGTCGAGTTCTTGTCGATGAAATGGAAGCCCTCAGCCTCGGCCTTCTCCTTGTTGGCTATCTCCGATGAGTCGAGTATCAGCGGTACGTACTCATCGCGGCGTCGTATCTCGCGCAGCAGCTTCAGTCCAGCCTCTGGGTCGCCCTCCTCCACATGGCTTAGTCGGCCCTCGTGTGTCCGCAAGGGGAATCGTGTATCACTAATCACTCCAAGCGTGTTCTCGTGATACTTCTCATACAGCTGCATAGCCTCCTCGTAGGTAGTGGCCAGCACCACCTTTGGACGTCCGCGCTTGCGCTGTGCAGCAGCGTGCGGGTTCAGAGCCTCTGTCGAGAATCGCTTACTCTGTGCCAGTATATAATTATATAGGTTAGGCAGCACTGAAGAGTAGAATCTGATGTTATCCTCCACCAGCATAATCATCTGCACGCCAGCCTCTTTGATGTCGTGCTCGATGTTCATCTTGTCCTCAATCAATTTTATGATCGACATGATGAGGTTGGTGTTTCCCAGCCAGCAGAACACGTAGTCGAACACACTCATGTCCTCGTCCTGTATACGCTTTGTGATACCGTGCGAGAATGGGGTAAGCACCACACAAGGTATGTTAGGGTGTTCCACTTTTATCTCGCGCGCCACAGTGAATGCGTCGTTGTCAGCATTACCAGGCATACATATCACCAGGTCGATATCTGTGGTATGCAGCACTTTGTTGGCCTCTTCCGTAGTCGATACCTGTGTAAACGTGGGTGGGTATCGCATACCCAGCTCCATATACTCGTCGAAGATTTTCTCGTCCACACGGCCGTCGTCCTCCAGCATGAATGCGTCGTAGGGGTTAGCCACAATAAGCACGTTGAAGATGCGTCGTGTCATCAGGTTCACAAACGACACGTCCTTCAGGTAAAACTTGTTCCACTCCTGTGGTATTTTAGTTACTGCTTCCATATTCGGCTACAAAGTTATAAAAAAATCCATTAATCTCTCTCTGATTCACAGAATTTTTGTATTTTTGCAGCCGTTATCAATCATATTTCGGATTACAGATGAAACTAAAGCTTATCAAACTGTTCGTACTCTTAGCTTTGCCTTTTGCAACAGCTAACGCAGCCGACGTCAATATGAAGTTCGGCAAACCCACTAAGGAAGAAATGCAGATGACCACCTACGAGGCCGATCCAAACGCCGATGCCGTAGTGCTGTGTCGTCTCACCGATGTTGAATACACCGTTGAGTTCAACGGCTATCTCGTCGACTATCACGAGAAGTGCCGCATCAAGGTTCTCAAGCCCGGAGGCGAGCGTTTCGCCAAGGTCGTTGTGCCTTATAACAGGAATGTGGCAGGTGGCGATCGCGTAAATGCTTCCACATTCTCGCTCAAGAGCATGCAGTTCTCTTTTGGCAGTGTCAGCAGCTCTGTTTTTGAGGATATGGGTGGCTCTATGATCGACAACACCTCAGGCAGCTATACCGATGAGGAGGTTGAGAATATCAAGGCCACAGCCTTTAATCAGGAGGGCAGCAAGGTGGTAAAGACCTCAATGAAGAAGAGCGACATCAAGACCACCAAGCTCGACGATACATCCTATCAGCTCGAGTTCACCGTGCCCAATGTAAAGGTAGGTACCGTCATCGAGTACGAGTACACCATCCACAGCCAGCTCTTCTGGCAGCTACGCGACTGGTATGCCCAGTGCGACATCCCCGTGGTTTATGCCAAGCTCGACATGAACATACCTAATTATCTGCTGTTCAACATCGAGGAGCAGGGCATACAGCGCCTCTCTTGCAGCTGCACCACAGGCACACTGCGCTATAAGCTTGAGAGCGACCCTCTGGCAGCTCCTGTCGTTGTAAACACCAACCATTATGTGTGCGTAGGCCGCAACCTTGCTGCCATCCCCAAGCTCGATGGCATGTGGAATGTAAACGACTACAGCGCAGGCATCACCACCGAGCTCAAGCGCTTCAGCGTTCGTGGCAGCAATATGATGGACTATGCTAAGACCTGGGATCAGGTTGACTCTATGATTTTCGATAGCGATGAGCTTGGCAAGCGCCTTAACGACCACAGTCCTCTGGCCGATGAGCTCAAGGCCGCAGGCATTGCCGATATGGAGTTCCAGCGCCAGCGTGTTGAGGCAGTGTGCAAGCTCGTCATGAGCAAGGTAAAGTGGAATGGCAAGTACGCCCTGAGCCCTGCATCTCCTGCTGAGACACTCAAGAAGGGTGAGGGTAGCAATGCCGATATCAACCTGCTGCTCATCCAGTCTCTGGCTGAGGTAGGCGTCACCGCCACCCCGGTACTGCTGCGCACTCGCGACCTTGGCATGCTGCCTTACAATTTCCCCTCTATCCGTAAGATTTCCACCTTCCTCGTTGGCGTCATCCTGCCAGGTGGCAGCAAGGCCTATCTCGATGCCTCGTCGCCCAGCGGCAGTCTCAACGATCTGCCCAGCCTCATGCTCGTAGAGCGTGCCCGCCTGTTGCAGAAGGGTCACAAGAGTCAGTGGATAAACCTTCAGAAACTCGAAAAGTAATCAATATAAAACTAAAATTATATGAATAAAATGGATTCAGTAAAACCCTATTATCGCGTTCTCGCGTATTGTGGCGGTGCCATTGCACTTATCTTTATACTCTTCGCCACATGTTGCACAGTTGTCGACTCTGGTGAGGTTGGTATCCGTTTCCACAAGTGGTCGCTCAACGAGCAAGACTACGGTGGAGTAGAGGGCACCTGTAAGGGTTGGGTGTTCTATAACCCCATAACCACCAATGTGTTCACCTATCCCACCTTCACCCAGCGTAAGCAGTACGAGACGTTCTCAGTTAACGCTAAAGACGCTTCGCTCTTCGAGATGGATCCCACTATCGCCTATCGCATCAATCCCGATAAGGCCTGCGATATCTTCACTAAGTATCGTGTAGGCGTAAAGGATCTTGAAGAGGGCTATATCCGCACCTGTATCTACGAGGCCTACCGCACCTGCGCTAACCAGTACACCAGCGATTCGCTCATGTCAAACCGCGCCAACTTCGAGCGCGACGTCCGCGCACGCCTTGAGAAGTCGCTAATGAGCGAGGGCTTCCTTGTTGAGGAGTTCACCAGTAAGATCACCCCTCCATCATCACTGTTGTCGATAATCGATGCCAAGAACACCGCCATCCAGAGTGCTCTTAAGGCCGAGAACGAGGTTAAGGAGGCTGAGGCCAACGCTAAGATTGCCGTAGCCAAGGCCGAGGGTAACGCCCGCGCCATGAAGATCAAGGCCGATGCCGAGGCTTATTACAACCGCACCATCGCAGCCAGCCTCTCGCCAATGATTGTGCAAGAGGATATGATCGAGAAGTGGGATGGCAAGATGCCTCAGATCATGACCGGCAATGGCGGCATGATGATGGACATCTCAAAGGTTATCGGAGCAGGCGCTAAGAAATAAAAACCTTATTTCTGGCGTTTAAGCCTGCCCTCCTGGTAGGCTTTCTCCAGTTTATCTCTTATCACCTTTCTATCCTTTATGAGCGAGTCGAGCACGGCTCGCTCTTTTTCGTTGTGCATTATCTCATCCTCCAGCTTCATTCGGCTCTCGTAGTAGGCCTCCATCTCCTCGTCGCTCACGTTTGCCAGCATTCTGCACGCCCTGTATTCCTGCATCAGCATTCGTGCTCTTGTGGCGCTTACAAAGCGCAGGTCCTCGGCCATTTCCCGCGAGTTGGCTAAGCTGTCGTAATTGCTGGTAAGGTTTCCATTCTCCATCATTTTGGCAAACTCCTTTGCTATGTTCTCATTATAGTATTCGCGCAATCTGTAGAAGTCGCTTGCCTTTTCCACAAAGTTTATGTTGCCTATGGTGTTTATACTTTCTATGTTCGAGTTGAAAATGTTCTCCACCGTTTTGTTGTAGTTCAGCTCGTTGTAATATATCGTAAGCATATATCCCTCAGTCTCAAGGCTGTCGGGGTTAGCCAAGAATGCAGCCTGGGCATCCACAAATCCGCTAATCAGCGAGTCCGCAGCATTTATCTCGTCAAGCGATGCCTTCATATCGCATAGCACCATCATCAGTATCTGGTGCTTCTCGTTTTCCTTCTTGTTGTTGTCAATAATGGCTGCTGTGCCAAAGGTTAGTGCGATAGAAACTGTAGTGGCGAGTATCGACAACATAAACTGCTTCATCGAGCCCATTCCACTGCCCATTTTCAAACTGCTTGGGGTATGTAACTTAATATTCATATTCTTTCATTCTTAGGTTTCCGGCTGCAAAGATAATCAATTATTTTGAAACTATGCAAGTTTTTTAGGTTTTATCAATTTTTGAACTGCAACACTGCAACGCGCAACAGATTTTTGTTGATAGGGGGCAGTGTCGCAAATCGCGACGGTGCCCTGACAGAACGAATCGTTCGGGCAGCTCTTAAGGGTTTTTTAGACACTAAAAAATAAGCTAAAATTAGCCAAAATGTATAAAATACACCTCTATATTTAGTCCACTCTTTTGATGAGACACGTAAAACGCAAGTGGCTGAATATGAGGTGTTTAAGGGAAATGGAGACGTGAGACAATCCACTTTTCCGTCTGTGTGGCGCGATACGCGTTATTTTTTATACTAATTTTGCGGCAGGAAAAAACCAAACGGTACATTCTAACTTATAATTAACATTTAATAAAACCAAAGTATGAAGAAAAGCAGGTTTATGATGATGTTGCTGGCACTTATGGTGGCAATGACATCTTGGGCCCAGGGAATCTCGGGCACTGTGATTGACGACCAGGGCGAAGCCGTGATCGGCGCCTCGATCGTTGAGAAGGGTAATCCTCAGAACGGAACCATTACCGACTTTGATGGTAAGTTTACTATCAAGGTGAAGGAGGGTACACCCATCGTGATTAGTTACATTGGCTACGTTAGTCAGGAACTGAAAGCCACCAGCGGCATGCGTGTTACTCTGCGTGAAGACGCTCAGACACTGCAGGACGTTGTGGTTATCGGTTACGGCGTGCAGAAGAAGAGCGTGGTAACAGCCTCTATCGCCAAGGTTAGCGCCGAGGATCTGGAGGGTAAGACTCGTCTGCGTGCCGATGATGCACTGAAAGGTCTGGCCGCTGGTGTAAACGTTACATCGGCCTCAGGACAGCCTGGTGCTCAGTCGATGATTCGCGTGCGCGGTACAGGTACTATTAATGATACCAACCCGCTCTATATTATCGACGGTATGCCTGCCGACCAGTACGGTCTGGAGAGCGTTAACCCCAACGATATCGAGAGTATCGAGGTACTGAAGGATGCTGCATCAGGTGCTATCTACGGTGCTCGTGCTGCCAACGGTGTTATCCTGGTTACTACCAAGAAGGGTAAGGTTGGTAAGGCTCAGATTAACTACAACTTCAGCTACGGCTGGCAGACCGCATGGAGAAAGCGCGACGTAACAAGTGCTACCGACTATGCAATCCTGCAGAACGAGAAATATGTGAACGGTGGACAGGCTCCTCTGTATGCCGACCCATACAACCTCATCGACGCTAACGGCCAGAAGATTAACGGTTACGGCACCAACTGGCAGGAGCTGCTGTTCAACGACAACGCACCTGTAAGTCAGCACGACGTATCGGTGAGTGGTGCTACTGAGAAGGTAAACTACTATCTCTCAATGGGTTACTACACTCAGGAGGGTATCGTAGGTGGTAACTACGGACAGAGTAACTACGACCGTCTGACCATCCGTTCGAACAATCAGTTCAACATTTTTGATGATTCAAAGGAGCGCTCATTCCTGAACAAACTCGACATCAGCGCTAACCTTTCTTATATGCGTACACACAGCACAGGTATCGACGCCAACTCTACATGGGGTTCTCCATTGGGTTCAGCTCTGTATCTGGCTCCAACACTGCCTGTAACTCTTACTGGTGCAGTGGCTCAGGACATGATTGACCGCTATGCTGCTTACGATCTGTATCGCGACGCCAGTGGCAATCCTTACACCATTCCTAACTATGTAGGTTCTTATCAGGAGCAGAACAACCCAATCGCCCTGATGCAGCGCAACCCATCAAAGGGCTGGAGCCACAAGTTCATGCCTAAGTTCAGCATCGACCTCCAATTGTGGGACAACCTGAAGTACCACTTCTCTTGGAGCGCTGAGCAGAGCTTCTGGGGCAGCGAGAGTGCTACACTGACTAAGTACTACCTGAGCGGTAACAACAACAGCGACCACACATCTGCATCGGCTGAGAAGGCTAACAGCACTCAGTGGCAGGTGGAGAACACGCTGACTTACGACAAGACCTTCGGCAAGCACACCATCGGTGTTGTGCTGGGCCAGAGCGCACTGAAGTACTACGGCGACAACGTAGGTGCTTCTCACTGGAATCTGATTAACATCAACAAGCCATACATCAACTACACCACTGGCGGCGACATCGAGACAACTGTTGATGCCGACGGTAAGATTACCGGCGTGAAGAGCCTGGTAGGCGGTTGGGGTGGCCCATACGTTGAGCACCGTCTGGCTTCTCTCTTCGCTCGTTTGAGCTACAACTACGATGAGAAGTACATGTTCCAGGGAACTATCCGTCGCGACGGTTCAAGCCGCTTTGGTTCAAACCACAAGTATGGTGTATTCCCATCATTCTCTATCGGTTGGAACATCATGAACGAGAAGTTCATGGAGAGCACACGCGACTGGTTGTCAAACCTGAAGTTCCGTGCAAGCTGGGGTAAGAACGGTAACGAGAACATCGGTGACTTCCGCTACACCGTACTTACTACTACTGGTGGTACAAGCAACTACTACTTCGGTCGTCAGGGCGTGATGAACTACGGTTCAAAGGCTAACGGTCTGGCTAACGAGAACCTGAAGTGGGAGGAGTCAGAGCAGACCGACCTGGGTCTCGACTTCGGTTTCTGGAACAACAAACTGACATTTACTGTCGACTACTATATCAAGAGAACTAACGGCATGCTGATGACTATGCCTATCCCATCGTACGTAGGTGAGACTAAGCCTATCGGTAACGTAGGTGACATGGAGAACAGCGGTATCGAGTTCGAGCTTGGTTACAAGTGGAACATCGGCGATGCTCACTTCGCAGTGAAGGGTAACGCTTCTTATCTGAAGAACAAGCTGAAGAATCTGGGTAACGACACCGGCTTCCTGAACTATGGTATCTCTCAGTTCAGCGATGGTGGTACACGTGCCGAGAACGGACAGCCTTTCCCATTCTTCTATGGTTACAAGACAGCCGGTGTGCTGCAGAACAAGGCCGAGGCTGATGCCTACAACGCTAAGTACGGCACAACATCGGTTCCTGGCGACCTGATCTTCGTGGATACAGACGGCAACAACGTTATCAACAGCGACGACCGTACAAAGATTGGTAAGCCAACTCCTGACTGGACTTACGGTTTCAACCTGAATGCTGATTGGAAGGGCTTCGACTTCAACGTATTCTTCCAGGGTGTTATCGGCGCCGACATCTTCGATGCAACATGGCGTCAGGATATCGCATCGGGTAACTATCCTACTTGGGTGCTGCAGCGCTGGACCGGCGAGGGCACATCTAACAAGATTCCTATGCTGAAGCTGGGCGACTCTAAGAACTGGGTGGTTAGCGACATCTACGTACAGGATGGTACTTACCTGCGTCTGAAGAACATCTCTCTGGGTTACACACTGCCACGCAACCTGACAAAGAAGGTGAACGTAGAGCGCTTCCGCATGTATGTACGTGCTGAGAACCTCTTCACTTGGACTAAGTACTGGGGATTCGATCCTGAAATCGGTACCAGCAGCACATCTATGGGTGTTGACTACGGAGTTTATCCACAGGCTCGCATCTTTACTGTAGGATTTAACCTCTCGCTGTAAAATGTAAAAATGTAATAATGTAAAAATTATAAAATTGAAGTATTATGAATACGAAGATATATAAAACACTGTTCGCAGGAGTAGTAGCCGTATCGCTTACTGCTTGTAAGGACAGCTTCCTTGAGGTACAGAATCCTACCGGAGAGCCTCTGGAGGAATATTATATGACCGACGAGCACCTGAGCGAGGCTTGTACATCGGCTTATGCTCCGCTGCACTGGCCCGACTGGGACGGAACAGCATACAACGACCTGACCTGCGACGCAGAGATTCTGGGCGACGACTTCTGGGTAGGTGGTTCAAGCATCAGCGACAACCAGCACTGGCACAAGCTCTTCAACTTTGAGGGCGACGGCAACAACACCCTGGGTACCCTTTGGGGCGACTTCTACAGCGGTATCAAGCGTTGCAACGACGTGATTAAGTACTGCTCATGGGGTGGCGGCAACGAAAAGAACCGCACATCGTACGAGATGCAGGCTCGTCTGCTTCGCGTGTACTATTATAATATTCTGTGGCACTACTACGGCAATGTTCCTTTCTATCTGGAGAACCTGACCGAGCCTTACACAGCCCCACAGATTACTGCTGATGAGATTTATGCAAACCTGCTGCCTGAGCTCGAGGATATCATCGCCTCTAACGTGCTGCCTATGCGCTGGGATGCTGCCAACGAGGGTCGCGTAAGTCAGGCTATGGCTTACATGCTCTATGCCGAGATGGTAATGTACCAGAACGACTCTGCACGCTACCCAACTGCTCTGAACTACATGAAGCAGATTATCAGCGATAGCAACTACAGTCTGAATCCTGACTTTGCCGATCTGTTTGCAGAGAGCGGAGAGATGTGCTCAGAGAGCATTTTCGAGATTACCTACGACGACGACAACGCACAGCGCGACTGGGGTACATCAATGCACGCTGGTGGTACAGTATTCCCAACACTCTGCTCGCCTAACGGCTGGGGTGGCGGCGAAGGCTGGGACAGCGGTAACGACGGTTGGGGCTTCCTGCCTATGCGTGTGGAGACCTACAACATGTATGCCGAGAACGATAAGCGTCGCGATGTAACCTGCTGGGACGTTCGTGGCTACACATACACCGAGCGTTATCAGGACACTCACATCTGGCACGGTAAGTATCGTCCACAGAGCGCTAACAATCAGGACTGCCCAACATCAAAGAACCTGAACTACAATAACAACAAGCGCATCTATCGTTATGCCGAGACTCTGCTTAACGCTGCTGAGCTGATTCTGCAGACTGGCGGAAACGTTGCCGAGGCTACAGGTTATGTAAACGAGGTTCGCAATCGTGCAGGTCTGCCTGATCTGAACGGCGTATCAATCGACGACATCCTGAACGAGCGCCACTTGGAGTTCTGCGGTGAGGGTAAGCGCTACTTCGACCTGGTACGTGCCGAGGGTATCAGTGGTGCTACCGAGAAGGCTACTCTGAAGCTTGTGCCCGATATCTACGGCTATCGCACTAACACCTGGACACCAAGCAAAAAGCACATTCCTCTGTCACAGAGCGAGCTTGATGCTGACCCAACACTGGTGCAGAACAACTATTAAGATTAAACATTAAAGATTAAACATTATAAGATTATGAAGAATCTGTTTAAATATACAATGGGAGCGCTGGTAGCAGGCGCGATGATGACAGCCTGCTCGCCCGACAAGTTCGACGGCGCAGACCCCAATGGCATTCCTTCGCTCAATGGTGCTGACTTCAACATGACCGTTGACCAGGAAACCAACCAGATGATTGCCACTTTCACACCACAGGCTGGTACATATCCTGTATGGATTATCAATGGTAATACCTATTCTACCCTGCAAGAGGTAGGTTATCAGAACCCTGAGGCTGGTACCTATACCATCGAGATGAAGCTTGGTAACCGCAATGGCTTCAGCCAGAGCACTATCAGCAAGACATTCACCTTCAACGAGACTAAGATTGACTATTCAGCCGACTTCCGTCGCCTCTGCGATAAGGAGTGGCGTATTGCCAACAAGGAGCAGGGACACCTGGGCTGCGGCCCTGCCGGAACTGCTGCCACCGAATGGTGGAGTGCTGCTCCAAATGATAAGAAGGACTTTGGTGTTTACGACGACCGTATCACCTTTACAGCCGACACACGTAAGGGCGGTAGCTATACCTACAATGCTGGTGACGACGGTAACACCTATGTTAATAAGGGCGTGACCAAGTGGAACACCCAGAACGACGATGCCGACGTAGATGTAGCAGTGGGCAACCAGACTTCAAGCTGGAGCTTCGAGATCTACGACTGGGAGGATGCCGAGGGCAACGTGACCAAGCAGACCTACATCCAGCTGGCCGACAACACCGCATTCCCCTACATCTCGAGCGACGCTCAGTACGAGAATCCTAAGTTCCGTATCGAGACCCTCACAGCCACCAAGCTGGTGCTGGTTTACGACGCACCTGATCGCGGTATTGCATGGCGCTACATCCTGACAAGCGCTCCTGATGAGCGCCTCGTTGAGGAGCAGGGATTCGATGCCAACAGCGACTTCAACCTCTGGAAGGGCATCACTCCTAACGCCACATTTTACTTCAATCCCGGTTGGGCAGAAACACCTCGTACAGGAGAGATGGAAGCTGGCTACACTGGTGGTATCAACGACTACACCGTGACAGTTCCCGATGCTTGCTCAGACCGCTGGCAGGCTCAGTTCCACCTGCATACCGACATCAATATCTCTGCTACTAATAACTATGACTTCTCTGTCATCTTCAATGCAGATAAGGATATCGACGGTGTGACCGTTAAGGTAACTAACGAGGCTGATGCTGATGCTATCATCGACGTAGCCGATGTATCACTGAAGGCAGGTCAGGACGTTGTATTCTGGGTTAGCGATGTAGCTGGTAAGGATCTTGAAAAGGTTAAGGTGGTATTCGACTTTGGTCATGCTGCCGAGGCTACTACTATCAACGTTTCTAACATCGTGCTGAAGAACCACGCCGACGACGATGGTACCGTAGTACCTGAGGGTGGCGACGGTCCTGACGCTCCTAAGATGGACTGGGATCCTGCATCAGGCGCTAACCTCTGGAAGGCAGTAGAAGCTGGTGATGCATTCAAAGGAACTTCTACATGGTTCGCAAACGATGGTTGGAGCACACTTGACACTCAGCCAGAGATTGTACATAAAGATGGTGTTTGGGAATTTGTTGCTCCTGGTGGAGTAGGCTCTAGTCAGTGGCAAGGACAGCTCAAGATCTTCACAACCATTCCTGCATCAAAAGCTAAAAAATACAATTTTTATTGTGTTGTAGAGTCGGATATGGATATTCCTGGAGTTACCATCAAACTTACTCAGAGTGATGAAAGCGAATCGAATAAGCATGATGACAATTTCTTCTTTGATGGACGTCATGACGTGAAAGCAGATGTACCTATGGTTTACAAGGCAGAAGCTGCAGAACTTTCAAAAGCTGATGCACATGAATTGACACTCGTATATGATTTTGGTGGTGCACCTGAAGGAGCTCACGTTAAGATTAGTAAAATATATCTCGAAGAGGCTGTCGTAATGAACTACGACGACGCTAACAACCTGTGGAAGAGTGTTGATGCAGGCGATGCATTCAAAGGTACTTCTACTTGGTTTGCAAACGATGGTTGGTCGACACTTGATACTCAGCCTGAAATTAAACACGATGGCAATCAGTGGAGCCTGGTTGTGCCTGAGGGTGTCGGAGCTTCACAGTGGCAGGGACAGGTTAAAATATTCACTACACTGAGTGCAAAACAGGATGATCCATACAACTTCCAATGCACCATCATTGCTGATAACGACATCACAGGCGCTACTATCAAACTGACTCAGAGTGATGAGAGCGAATCGAATAAACATGATGACAACTTTTACTTCGATGGTCGTCATGATTTGAAAGCCGACGAGCCTTTTGTTTACAAGGCAACCTGTGTTACCCTGCCCAAGGGCGATGCTCACGAGTTTACCATGGTCTTTGACTTCGGAGGAGCTCCAGCTGGCACAAATATCACTATTAAAGATATTATTTTTGAAAAAGCTCAATAATTGAATAATTAATGAAACGTTACATGTTTAACACTCTATTGCTTGCACTCACCGCAGTCTTTACTGGCTGCGGTGGGGGCAGCGATGACCCACAGCCCGCTGCTCCAACGATCACCGTATCGCAGGAGTCTATCAGCGCACCTGCCGAAGGAGGCAGCTACACGATTAACGTTACCACCACTGGAAAAGAGTGGGGTGTTTATACCGATGGCGACTTCGTGAAAGCCACGGCTCAGTATGCTAACAATGCGGTGGCTGTGACCATCGACGAGAACCCTAATACCACGGAGCGTACAGGTAACGTCATCATTATGTCGGGAACAGCCCGTAAGAACATCACAGTCACTCAGGCCGCTGCTGCAAAGCCTGCCTACAACGCCCCCGATGGCTACACACTGGTTTGGCAAGATGAGTTTGAAGGCACCAGCAACCAGCTGAATGCCGCAGACTGGACCCACGAGGTGCAGAAGTCAGGCTGGGTGAACCACGAGCTTCAGAACTACGTGAACCACAAGACGCCCGAGGGCCAGTTGGTGACAGAGCTGAAGAACGGCACCCTGCGCATCACTGCACGCAAGGAGAATGGTAAGATTTACTCTGGTCGTGTTTATGCCAAGCAGAAGAGCGGTTGGACCTACGGTTACATCGAGGCCAGCATCAAACTGCCAAAGGGCAAGGGCACATGGCCTGCCTTCTGGATGATGCCAGTGAACTTCAAGTCGTGGCCCGCCGATGGCGAGATTGATATCATGGAAGAGGTAGGTTATCACCCCGACTACGTGTCATCAAGTCTCCACGCCAATGCGCATGTTCACTCAAACAACACCCAGGTTACTCACGAAATGAAGTGCCCAGGTGCTGAGGGCGAGTTCCACACTTATGCCATTCTTTGGACAGCAAAGAATATCACAACTTATGTTGATGGAAAAGTACAGCTTAGCTACGATAACAAAGGTCTTGGTCGCGACGACTGGCCCTACGACGACCCCTTCTACGTGATCCTCAACCTGGCTTGGGGTGGCGACTGGGGAGGCGCTCAGGGCGTAGACGAGAGCGCACTGCCATGCACCATGGAAGTAGACTATGTACGAGTATTCCAGAAAAAGTAAATTATGAAGAAAACTTTCTTATATCTCATCGTGCTTTTACTCGCTGCCTGCACTGCAGGTGGCGGGCAAAAGGGCGCGAAGGGATTTGTGAACATTAGCGGTCACGACCTTATCAAACCCAACGGCGAGAAGCTGTTGATACAAGGAACGAATCTTGGAAACTGGCTTAACCCCGAGGGATATATGTTCGGTTTCGGACGTACCAACTCGGCTTGGATGATCGACCTGATGATGAAGGAGGCCGTAGGTCCTGACTTTACTGCCGAATTCTGGCAGCAGTTCAAGGACAACTACGTTACCAAGGCCGACATCGATTTCATTGCTCAGCAGGGTGCCAACACCATCCGACTGCCCTTTAACTACAAACTCTTCACCGATGAGGATTATATGGGCTTGACTGGCAAGAAAGACGGCTACCAGCGCATCGACTCGGTGGTGAGCTGGTGCAAGGCAAACAACCTCTATCTTATACTTGACATGCACGACTGCCCAGGCGGACAGACAGGCGACAATATCGACGACGGACATGGATATCCATGGCTGTTCGAGAGCGAGAAGAGTCAGGAGCTGTTCTGTCGCATCTGGCGTGAGATAGCATTCCGCTATCGCAAGGAGACGACTATTCTTGGCTACGAGCTGATGAACGAGCCCATCGCACACTATTTTGAGAATCGCGATTCGCTCTACCAGCTGCTGCAGCCTCTATATAAGAAATGTGTTAAGGCCATTCGCGATGTTGATCAGAACCACATCATCCTGCTGGGCGGAGCCCACTGGAACAGCTTCTTCTGGATGCTCGACGATGCCAGCTACGACGATAAACTGATGTACACCTGCCATCGCTACGGCGGACCAGCCACCAAGGAGGCTATCACACACTACATCAACTTCCGCGACTCTATCAACCGTCCGATGTACATGGGCGAGTTCGGACACAACACAATGGAGTGGCAGGCCGACTTTGTGAAGGTGCTGAAGGAGAACAACATCGGCTACACATTCTGGCCATACAAGAAGGTGGACAATTCGTGTATGATGGGCATTCAGCGCCCTGAGGGTTGGGACAGCATCGTGGTGAAGTACTCAGAGACATCGCGCAACACCTATCAGGAATGGCGCGAGGCACGCCCCAATCAGGTTGAGTTCCGCAAGCTGCTCAGCGAGTTTGCAAAGAACTGCCGCTTTGAGAACTGCAAACCCCAAACGGAGTACATACAGAGTATGGGGATGAAGGATTGAACATTGAGAATTAAAGATTATATAATGAAAAAGATCATCATGTCAGCACTCCTGTTAGGCGCATCAGCCACCACTCAGGCACAGAGTCTACCCGTGTATCTCGACGAGAGTAAACCCATCGAGCAGCGCATCGACGATGCACTGAGCCGCATGACGCTCGACGAGAAGATTGCCGTGATCCACGCGCAGAGTAAGTTTTCAAGTCCTGGCGTAAAACGCTTGGGATTCCCCGATCTGTGGACTGACGACGGTCCTCACGGAGTACGTCCCGACGTGCTGTGGGACGAGTGGGAGCAGGCTGGACAGACCAACGACTCGTGTGTGGCTTTCCCAGCACTCACCTGCCTGGCAGCCACATGGAACCCCAGTCTGGCACGCCTGTATGGCGAGAGTTTAGGCGAAGAGGCATTGTATCGCAACAAGAGTGTGATGCTGGGCCCTGGTGTTAACATCTATCGCACACCACTGGGCGGACGTAACTTCGAGTACATGGGCGAAGACCCTTGGCTGGCATCGCGCATGGTGGTGCCCTACGTTCAGGGACTACAGTCGAAGGGCGTGGCCGCCTGCGTAAAGCACTACGCGCTGAACAACGACGAGGAGTATCGCCATCAGGTTAACGTGGTAGTAAGCGATCGCGCTCTGCATGAGATTTATCTGCCTGCCTTCAAGGCTGCCGTTCAGGAGGGTGGGGCATGGACCATCATGGGTGCCTACAACCTCTATCAGGGTGTGCACAACTGTCACAACGCCACCATGCTCAACAAGATTCTGAAGAAGGACTGGGGTTTTGACGGTGTGGTGATAAGCGACTGGGGCGGATGCCACGACACCGAGGAGGCTATCAAGAACGGACTCGACCTTGAGTTCGGTTCGTGGACCGATGGTCTCACCATGGGTGCAACCAACGCATACGACAACTACTATATGGCGCTTCCTTACAAGAAGCTTATCTGGGAAGGAAAATATACTACTAAGGAGCTGGACGAGAAGGTGCGCCGTGTGCTGCGCCTTTTCTACCGCACCACCATGAAACGCAACAAGCCTTTCGGATTCCTTTGCAGCGAGAGCCACTACGAGGCTGCGCTCAAGATAGCTCAGGAGGGTATTGTGCTGCTGAAGAATGAAAAGGTGAAAGAGTTAAAGGGTGAAACGTTGCTGCCTATCGATACCAAGAAGGTGAAGAAGATTCTGGTGGTAGGCGAGAACGCCATCAAGATGATGACCGTAGGCGGTGGCTCTTCATCGCTCAAGGCTCAGAAGGAGATCCTGCCCTTGGATGGCATCAAGGCTAGGTTCTGTTGTGCAGATGTGGACTACGCCCGTGGCTACGTGGGCGACACCGTTCAGAGCTACAATGGCGTTACCGTGGGCCGTTCGCTCTACGAGACTCGCTCTCAGGCCGAGCTCACTGCTGAGGCTGTTGAGAAGGCTAAGCAGGCCGACGTGGTAATCTTCGTGGGCGGACTGAACAAGAGCGACCATCAGGACTGCGAGGGTCACGACCGCCAGAGCTACGACCTGCCATACGCACAGAACGAGGTTATCGAGGCTATCCTCAAGGTTAACCCACGTCTGGTTTACGTCAATATCTCAGGTAACGGCGCTGCCCTGCCTTGGATTCAGAAGGTTCCTGCCGTGGTTCAGGCATGGTTCATCGGCAGCGAGGCTGGCGAGGCTATCGCATCGGTTCTGGCTGGCGACGTTAACCCATCGGGCAAGCTGCCATTCACATGGTATGCATCGCTCGACCAGTGCGGCGCACACGCTACCAAGAGCTATCCCGGCACATGGCGCGAGGATTACAAGATTATCGACGAGGAGTACAAGGAGGGCATCTACGTGGGCTATCGCTGGACCGACAGCCGAAAGATTAAGCCTCTCTTCGCATTCGGTCACGGTCTGAGCTACACCACATTTGAGTTGGGCAAGGTATCAGCCAACACCCAACACCTAACACCCACCACCCAGATGACCATCACCGTCCCCGTAACCAACACTGGCAAGGTGGCTGGTAGCGAGACTGTTCAGCTCTATATCTCGCCCAAGGACAGCAAGGTGGCTCGCCCCGTTAAGGAGCTCAAGGCCTTCCAGAAGGTATATCTGCAGCCAGGCGAGACACGTAACGTAACACTCACCATCGGAGCCGATGCTCTGAGCTACTACGACGAGGCCACAAGCCAGTGGCGTGCAGATGCCGGCAAATATGAGGCATTGATTGGAACAGCATCCGACAAGCTCTCAACCAACTACACATTCAAACTAAAATAAGGTTTCATACTCATACATAACAATTGTTTTAGGTACATACATAGTTGATATTAGTTAGTAATTCTTGCTTTATGCAAGCGACCCTTTGGGTCGAGCGAGTAATTCTACCAGAAATGCACGTAGTAAAAAAAGAGCCTGCAGTGATGCAAGCTCTTTTTTTTGATACTAAAGAAAAAGAACTTTTACGCAATTTTTTTTTAAAAAATGCGATGAATAATAAAATATTTATTACTTTTGCAGCAGAAATATTAACCTTTTACAATATATACTGCTAAAATGAAACGTTTAAAACTATGGATGATGGCCGCCATCTTTGTTGGTTTTTGCGGCTCTTGTAGTGACACAGAGGAAGATGCTTCCAGCGATAGTGGTGATTTCGTGATGCTGACTGATGTTGTGCCCGATGCTATCCTCGAAATCCGCTATTATGGAACCTACAACTTTGTGGGCACGCGTATTGATGGCTACGAGGAGCCTACGGCAATGCTTACCCGCCAGGCTGCCTTTGCGCTCAAGGCTGTTAGCGACGAAGTGAAGAAGCTGGGCTTCCGACTGAAGATCTACGATGCCTACCGCCCGCAGAAGGGTGTTGACAACTTTGTGCGCTGGGCTGCCGACATCCCCGACACGCTGATGAAGAAATATTTCTATCCCGACCTCGACAAGAGCGTGCTCTTCGAGCAGGAGTACATCTACGAGAAGAGCGGACACTCCCGCGGTTCTACGGTAGACCTCACCCTGTTTGACATGGACGCCGAGAAGGAGCTCGACATGGGCGGCACGTTCGACTGGTTCGGTCCCGAGAGTCATCCTGACTTCTGTGGTAATCCTGAGACTGGCGAGTACACAGGCGATAACTCAAAGTCGCCCACAGGCCGTAAAATCACAGCCAAGCAGTTTGCCAACCGCATGATTCTGCGCCGTGCCATGATGGCCCACGGCTTCAAACCGCTCGACACCGAGTGGTGGCACTTCACGCTAATAGATGAGCCTTATCCCGATACCTATTTCACATTCCCTGTAAAGAATACTAAGAAATGATTTACAAGAGATTTAATCTATGGATGCTGGCCGCCATCCTTGTCTGTGGCCCGTTCTTCACTGCGTGTACAAACGACGATAGCCCCGTAGGTCCGTCGCCGCAGGACGAGGTTGAAGAGATGCTTAAGAAGATGACTCTGCGCGAGAAAATCGGTCAGCTGCTTTTTGTGCGCCCCGAAGGCCTTGATACCACCATTCACTGGACTCAGTATAGCGACTTGCCGCAATACGAGCTGCGCACCGTTAACGATGTGATGAAGGGCGTTAACAAGAACTACCCCGTGGGTGGCATCATCCTGTATGCCTGGAACATCGTCGACGAGGCTCAGCTGGCTCAGTTCATTCCTCAGTTAAAGCAGCTCAACGGCTCTCCGCTGCTCTGCATCGACGAGGAGGGCGGTCGTGTGGCCCGCATCGCCAACAATCCTAACTTCCATGTGAAGAAGTACGAGTCGATGACAGCCATCGGCAACACTGGCGATCCTGCCAATGCCTACGAGTGCGGCAACACCATCGGCACCTACCTCCGGGGCTACGGCTTCGACGTGGATTTCGCCCCTGTAGCCGACGTGAATACCAACCCCGACAACATCATCATCGGCACCCGTGCCTTCAGCGACTATCCTCAGGTGGCTGCACCCATGGTAACCAACTATCTCGAAGGACTGAAGGATGCTGGCATCACCGGTTGTATCAAGCACTTCCCCGGTCATGGCGATGTGACTACCGACACACACTACGGCTATGCCCAGACCATGAAGACGTGGCCCGAGATGCTAAACTGCGAGATTATCACCTTCCGCGCAGGCATTGAATGGGGCTGCCAGATGGTGATGACGGCCCACATCAGTGCGCCTAACGTTACGGGCGAGGATGTGCCTTCAACCATGTCGAAGATGATGCTGCAAGACAAGCTGCGTCACGAGCTGGGCTATCGTAACATCATTGTTACCGATGCCATGGATATGGGCGCCATCACTAAGCAGTACACGCTCGAGGAGGCTGTTGTAGGCTGTCTGGTGGCTGGTGTCGACATCGTGCTGAGTCCTCACGATTTTGTCAGTGCCTTCGATGCCATCGAGGCCGCTGTCAAGTCGGGCAAGCTCACCGAGGAGCGCATCAACCAGAGCGTTCGCCGCATACTGCTACTAAAAATAACTACCCGCCGTTAAGCGGGTAGTTACTTTTTTTTGCCTGTCTGCTTCTGGTTCTACACGCCCATGCACGATGTGGCTCCCAGTGCTGTAACAATCGCGGTTGCGATACTTGCAATCATCTGCACGATGAACTTAATGGTTTCTCTCTTAGTCATAATCTTTAATTTTTTACCTTTTTACCTTTTCAACTTTTTACCTTTAAGCGTTGGGGCTTTCGCCCCGCACGCTTAATCGCCCTCTCCGGGTACGTCGCCTGATGGCTGGGTCTGGCCGCCGCCGCTTGATGGCTGGGTGTTCTCGGGGTCCTCGATGTCACCGCTGTCGGTGCTGGTAACACGCTTCACCTCCTTGCCATCGCGGTCGTAGCAGGTAATCTGGATGGCAGTGCCTGCCAGCTCGTCCTTCAGCTCAACGGCTGGGGTGAAGATGATTCGGCGACTGGTGATGAGGCCTGCCTTAACCTCGTCTACCTTCTCTACGCTCTTGGCGCGCAGTCCGAATCGCATGGTGCCCAGACCTGGCAGCGCTACGGAGTGACCCTCGGTGGCCCACGCCTTGATAACCTCGCCTGCAGCATCCCAGCATGCCTGCATGATTCCCTTACTAACGCCGCTACGCAGAGCAGCCTCCTTAATCACCTTGTCCTGCGACAGTGAGGTGTACAACTCCGGCATCATAATGTAGCGATACTTGCCAGCATAGGTGCCAATCTTCTGCAACTTCTCTTGTGCCTTAACTTTCAGTGCCATAGTTTTTAGTGAATAGTGAATAATGAATAGTGAATAGTGAATTTTTACATTGAGTTTTGCGGCCACACGTGGGAAATTTTACGCCCACACGTGGGAGCTTTATTTTTACGATGCAAGTGAAGTGCAAGGCGAATGCAGAGCCGAGCTCGCTCGAGCTATGCTGAGCCGCAGCCTTCACTCGCGATGCATCTCAAAATGCATCGCAAAGGTACTACATTTGCATTGCGGTTAACGAATGATTCTTCTGTCTTAGCCTGAAATACGT
>DEHD01000028.1 GCA_002351725.1 Prevotella sp. UBA2809 | reverse complement strand
AGTTATCGGTATTCTGCACCGATACTGTCCGCACATCTAATGGAATATAATAAAGAAGACAAGAAAATCCACGAAGCTAGTAACGGCACATATAAATTCAAGGATGATACTACAATCATACTTACAAACTCTGAAGGAGAAGTTTATTCAAGTAGATTTAAAATCAGCGGTGGAAGACAAATGACAATCGTGACAAATGACAGCTGTCAAATCTGATTCATCAACTCATAAAGATATGCTGGGCTTTGGACATAGAGCTCGCCTTCTTCGTCCTGCAGAGCCTGCATCAATGGCGAGTTATAGACACGCTCCATAGCTTGCTCTATGGTGCAACCCGTATCCTCAATAACATATTTTACTAACTCGCTGATGGCATAGTCAGTAAGATAAGTGGCTATTTGATGATGATTAGGCTCGTTCATACGGTTTCTACATTGACCTTTTTAAGATATTGTAATGCACGCTCTGTTCCAAAGAAGTATTGCTGATCAAGATATTTGTCTTGCAGCAATTGTGCTGCCTGTTCTGGAGAATATATACCTTCGTGGTAGTTAGTAAGTTGAAGCACCACACCATCGTCGGCAATCGGACCTACAACGATATCGTAGTCATGTATTTGTTCAACATTCTTCTTGTCTCGGTTGGCGTCAATAAAGAGGAACCATTCTGTACAAGCTTTCTCTGGGAATACTTTTACTTTCAACTCAGAATTGAGGGATGAATCATCCAGCTCGTAGGTTAACAGTGTGGGCGTCCCTCCAAAAAGTCGCGCTTTCTTCTGAGCCATTCGAATAGCAGTATTCTTATCAGGTGTAAGATAGAATCCCTTGCCAAAGTCTTTGTGTCGCATACCTTTGGTAAGGTCTATTTTGTCTATATCAGCATTGGTTCCATGATAGAGTGTCATGCCAGTGTTCCTCCATTCTTTTGGCAGATGATGAGCAAATCATCTATAGTTTCGTCCATTGATTGCAAGTGTTCTACATCGTAGAACTCTATCAAGAATGCCAAGCCCTTATGCTCGTGAAGATAGCGGAATGCTGCTTGACGAGTCATCGAGAACCTCCGACCAAAGGCTTGTATGCACGCTGTAAAGAATGGAATCTCGTACTTGCTCATATCTTGTTTATAATAATTCTTGCCGCAAAGATACGGCAAATAGTTGAAACTTGCAAGCGTTTTGGTATTTTCTTCTCGATTTTCTTTGTTGGTTCAGAAAATCTTCTTAACCTAAGAAGGCAGCCGTAATCTACTTCTTTGGATTCTTCTAAGGTTTAACCTCTATATCCCAATGGTTGCGCACGGATGGTGCGCCAACCGTTAGGGTTAGAGTGAGCTTGCAAGGTGATTTTAATGAATCGAGCGGGAACACAATCTCGCCCACAGGATTCTGTGTAGCCAAAGGGATATTGCCTGAGGCTACAAGTCCGCCAGCAACAACCTGTCCGCTATCGGTATTAAGATAATAGGTGGTGCGCACGCCGTTAAGATGACCATACATGGCGTTATAAACCACCACGGGCACACGTAGCGTATCGCTCAGGGTGTAGCTGGTTTTATCGAATCGTGCCAATGGGATGATGGGACGGCAGAACTGCGAGAACTGGGTGGCAGCAAAGCCAGCATCCTTATCAGTGAAACGTGCGTGAAGCACTCCGCTAAAGTCGCCGCGACGGTCGCAAAGTCCGCCAAGAAGGAAATGTCCGATACTGTCATTAAGCAATCGCTGCTCGATGCCCATCTTGTATTGCATCATATCGGCACCATAGATAACACTCTGATTAAGCTGAATGGGAGCGATATACCCATCGTTCCACACATAGCACGAATCGCCAACCGACATCAGCACCAGCGAAGGATGATGGCCATAGGCATCGGCCATACGACCAAGCTCGAACAAGCTCTTACCCTCGGGCTGGAGATACATTCCCACCTTATCGGCTGCAGTGAAGGCGGCCTCTACAGGGCAGTAGCCGTTGAAGCGAACATGATTAAGGCCCATCGACTCAAGTCGGTGGAATATCTTTTCCCACGTAGCCACATCGGTAGGCATGCGGCCCCACTCGGGGAAGTAATCGTCCATAATAGCACCACGCAGATAGACGGGGTGGCTGTTAATGAACAGTCGACCATCAACTACCCCAGCCTCGCGCATACCAAACGTAAGCTCCTGATAATCATCGGCCGCACTAACGCCCATGCGATAGACGTTGGGATGGAACTCATCCCAGAAGCGGTCTTGTTCAGGAATACCCATCTGAAGCTCCATATGACTGTCGTAGATATCCTCATTGGCAAGGAAGATGGCGGCCGAATCCTTATACTCGTGCTGAACCATAATCTGAACGCCGTAATAGCCGTAGTTGGGCGACTGACCACGCAGGTCGAGATCGACACCCACAGAAGCACTAAATGGTTTGGGGTGCAGCGTTACCTTTTTTATATATAGGTGGCGCGGTTGCGCACGAAGTTCGACAGAACCAATGATGCCTCGCGAATCGTGACCAGCAATCTGAATCTCGATAGTGTTTCGCTGACCAGCAACTATGCGCTTGGTGACGTCAAGAATATGAGGAATGGCTATGGTAGTATCGCCACCAACCTCGAAACCGTTTACACGAACGGTGGTAGCACCCAAGGGGCGCTCGATGAAGAGCTGCACACGACTCTTGTCCCACTTCTGCGGAACATAAACACTCTGACGATACACAGCAGCACTATCGGCATAGGCAGGCTCAAGCAGCTTTACCACATCCTGAGCCAAAGCAGGCAAACACGTTGCGAGAAAAAGTATGGTAGATATAATCTGTTTCATGGCTGCAAAAATAAAGCTTTTTTCTGTACTTACCAAACAAAATAAAAGAAAAAAGGCAATTAGAATCGAATCTAACTGCCTCTCTTTTGGTAGCGGGACCCAGGATTGAACTGGGGACCTCATGATTATGAATCATGCGCTCTAACCAGCTGAGCTATCCCGCCATTTGCTGATTTGCGGGTGCAAAGGTACACATTTTTTTGAAACCACCAAAATTTTTCGGCAAAAAGTTTTGTATTTCGGGAAATATTTGTAATTTTGCCGCATAAAACATTGATATTAGTCAATATAACTACCCCTAAAACGTATGGGAAAACAGAAAATAGACATCGAATACCCTTTGGCAACTAAGTCGCCAGCAATTATATGGGAACAGATAAGTAGCGCTCACGGATTGGAGCGATGGTTTGCTGACCACGTTAACGAAGAAGAGGAAGGAATTCTTAAATTTACATGGGGCGAGCCTTGGACAGAACAAGACATTAGGCAGGCGCACGTAATAGAGAGTGTAAAGTTCGACCACATCCGCCTGAAATGGGACTACGAGGATGACGACGACGAGGAATCATACTTCGAAATGCGCATAGAAAAGAGCGATTTGACCAACAATCTGAACCTGCTTATTACTGATTTTGCTGACGACGACGATGTTGACGGATTAAAAATCCTGTGGGAGAGTATGCTCGACCGTCTGCACAGAGCAAGCGGGCTTTAGCAACTTTTCACGTAAATATTAGCGATATTCGGAATTTTCTTTGTACCTTTGCACGCTGATTATGTTCCGAATTAAGAAATTAGACATATTTATAGCCAAGCAGTTCGGCTTGCTGTTCATAGGAACGTTCTTCATCTGCCAGTTTGTGCTGATGATGCAGTTCTTGTGGCGTTATGTTGACGAGCTGATTGGTAAAGGTCTCTCACTTGAGGTCATGGCCCAGTTCTTCTGGTATATGGGCTTGATGCTTATGCCTCAGGCATTCCCACTCGCCATACTGCTTTCATCGCTTATCACCTTCGGTAACCTGGGTGAGAGCTCGGAGCTTACAGCCATCAAGGCTGCAGGTATCTCGCTGATGCAGGCCTTCCGCTCGTTAATCATCATTGCGGTATTAATGGCGGGCATATCGTTCTACTTCCAGAACGTGATTGGTCCGCAGGCCAATCAGGACTTCTACCGACTGCTGCTCGGAATGAAGCAGAAGAGTCCGGAGCTGGAAATCCCAGAGGGAATGTTCTACGGCGGAATACCATCAACAAACATCTACGTACAGAAGAAAGACCTGAACACAGGTATGCTTTACGGTATCATGATCTATCGCATGACGGGAAGCTACGAGGATCAGGCCATCATCCTTGCCGACTCGGGAATGATGCAGAGCACGGCCGAGAAGAAGCACCTGTTGCTTACATTATATAATGGTGTGTGGAACGAGAACATGCGCTCGCAGGACCTTGCAGGTACAGCTGATGTGCCATATCGCCGCGAGACATTCGTAACCAAGCGCATTGTGATGGACTTTGACGGAGGATTCAACATGGCCGACATCGAAGACATTGCTGGCGACGCACGAGCAAAGGGACTTGCAAAGATTCTGCACGACAAAGACTCGCTGCAGGAGTTTAACGACAGCGTGGGAAGGGCTTACTACAACGAGTCGGCCCGATTCTACTTTAAGCGTGCCGAGGTGTCGAAACAAGACTCAGTAAAGATAATGAACCTTGTGGCCGAGGGTAACACTTCGCTCGATTCGATGTTTACTAAACTCGACGCCACCAAGAAGCGAATGGCAGTAAAGATGGCAGTAAGCAACGCGCAATCGTGCGCCACCGATCTGGAAATGAAGGGTACCTACGCCAAGAGCATGCATCGCTACTTCCGCACGCACCAGATTCAGGCCATACTTAAGTTCACACTCTCGTTCACCTGTATCATATTCTTCTTTATCGGAGGGCCACTGGGTGCCATCATCCGCAAGGGCGGACTGGGTGTGCCTGTAATCATATCGGTACTGGTGTTCATCGTCTACTACATCCTGGATAGCACGGGTATGAAGATGGCCCGCGACGACCAGTGGACGGTGTGGTACGGAATGACGATATCCACCATCGTACTCACCCCGCTGGCAGCCTTCTTCACCATCAAGGCCAACAACGACTCGGTGGTGTTCAACGTCGACATGTACAAGCAGGTGTTTATGCGCGTGCTGGGACTGAGATCGCATCGCCACATCTATCGCAAGGAGGTGATTATCGAGGATCCTATCTATGCACTCGACTCGTTCTATCTTATACAGATAAGTGAGGAGATTAAGAAGTATAGTGAGGAGCACAAGCTGCTGCATCTGCCCAACCCGATACATGTATTCTTCCGTCCGGGCGACGACCAGAAGATAGAGCAGATTGTGAACAAGCTGGAGGATATCATCGACGACCTGTGCAACACAAAGGACCCACAGATTCTGAACTATCTGAATCACTACCCCATTGTGGCAACCCATGCGCACACCCGTCCGTTCCGCCAGAAGTGGCTCAACATCATTACAGGACTGATTCTGCCACTTGGCATCTTCTTCTATCTGAGAATGTGCCGTTTCCGCTTGAGATTGCGCAAGGACCTGAACAACATTCTGGAGACAAACCACGATGTGCTTGAGCGCGTGGCAGTATTTGCCGCACCAGCACCAAGAACGATGGAAGACCTTAAGGACATGCCATTCGTATTTGAGCTGGCACGCGATTATGAGGCAAAAAAGAACAAGGATTAACTACTATATATATAATAAGGTGTAAAAATATGGAGAAGATGAAGTTGAATAGCATAGAGGAAGCCATTAAGGACTTCGAGCAAGGAGAGTTTGTAATCGTAGTTGACGATGAAGACCGCGAGAACGAAGGCGACCTGATTATCGCTGCCGAGAAGATAACAGCAGAGAAAGTAAACTTCATGCTGAAGAATGCCCGTGGAGTGCTTTGCGCACCTATCACCATCGAGCGATGCAAGGAGCTGGATCTGCCACATCAGGTTCAGGACAACACATCGGTACTTGGAACCCCATTCACCGTTACGGTCGACAAGCTGGAGGGCTGCACCACAGGTGTGAGTGCCCACGACAGAGCCGAGACCATCAAGGCACTGGCCGACCCGACATCAAAGCCCGAGACATTCGGGCGCCCAGGACACGTAAACCCACTCTATGCACAAGATAACGGTGTGTTGCGCCGTAGCGGACATACCGAAGCCGCCATCGACCTCTGTCGTATGGCTGGACTCTATCCCGCTGGAGCACTGATGGAGATTATGAACGAAGACGGCACGATGGCACGCATGCCAGAGCTGATGGAGTTTGCCAAGCAGTGGAACCTGAAGATTATCAGCATCAAGGATATGATAGCCTACCGCCTGAAGAAGGAATCGCTGATTGAGGTGGGCGAAGAGGTGGAGATGCCTACCGAATACGGACACTTCCGCCTAATCCCATTCCGCCAGAAGAGCAACGGTCTTGAGCATATGGCTCTCATCAAGGGCGAATGGGAGGAAGACGAGCCAATACTGGTTCGTGTTCACTCATCATGTATGACGGGCGACATACTTGGTAGTAAGCGCTGCGATTGCGGCGAGCAGCTGCACAAGGCCATGCAGGCCATCGAGAAAGAAGGCAAGGGCGTAGTAATCTACATGCAGCAGGAAGGCCGTGGCATCGGACTGATGAACAAGATTGCTGCCTACAAGCTTCAGGAGGAAGGACTGGATACCGTAGATGCCAACGTACATCTGGGATTCAAGCCCGATGAGCGCGACTACGGTTGCGGAGCACAGATGCTGCGCCACCTGGGTGTGCACAAGATGCGACTGCTTACAAACAACCCTGTGAAGCGTGTAGGACTTGAGGCCTACGGACTCGAGATTATCGAGAATGTACCCATCGAGGTTACTCCAAATAAGTACAATCTGCGCTATCTGGAGACCAAAAAGGTTCGCATGGGTCACACCCTGCACCTCAAATAACTCACAATCTGCCACAATTTAGCCCCAAAAAGTTAAAAAGTGACATATTTCTTTCGTTTTAAAAAATAAAATGCGTAATTTTGCACAAAATTTCAAATAACATGGCACAATTATCTAATCGTCTGCAGCGCTTGGCCCCATCGGCAACGCTGGCAATGTCTCAGAAAAGCTCCGAAATGAAGGCGCAAGGTATCGATGTTATTAACATGAGTGTTGGAGAACCCGACTTCAATACCCCAGACGCTATTAAGGAAGCTGCTAAGAAGGCAATAGACGAGAACTATTCACGCTACTCACCAGTACCTGGTTATCCCGATCTGCGCAAAGCCATCGTGGCAAAGCTTAAGAACGAGAACCAGCTTAACTATACCATCAACGAGATTCTGGTGAGCAACGGTGCCAAGCAGAGTGTGTGCAACACGGTGATGGCGCTGGTTAACGACGGTGAGGAGGTTATCATCCCCACCCCATACTGGGTTAGCTACCCACAGATGGCACTGCTGGCTGGTGGTGTACCTAAGTTCGTGGAGGCTGGTTTCGACCAGAACTTCAAGATGACCCCAGAGCAGCTGGAGGCAGCCATCACACCAAAGACACGACTGATTATACTTTGCTCGCCCAGCAACCCAACAGGAAGCGTCTACAGCAAGGCCGAGCTTAAGGCCCTGGCTGATGTGATTCTTAAGCACGAAGACCTATTTGTACTTGCTGACGAGATTTACGAACATATCAACTACATCGGCAAGCACGAGAGTATCGCCCAGTTCCCAGGCATGAAGGAGCGCGCCATCATCGTTAATGGTGTGTCAAAGGCCTATGCTATGACTGGATGGCGTATTGGCTACATCGCTGCCCCAGAGTGGATTGTAAAGGGATGCAACAAGCTTCAGGGCCAGTACACCAGCGGACCTTGCTCAGTAAGCCAGAAGGCAGCTGAGTTTGCTTACGTTGCAGATCAGCAGTGCGTTGAGGACATGCGTAAGGCCTTTGAGCGTCGTCGCGACCTCATCGTAAAGCTTGCTAAGGACATTCCAGGCCTCGAGGTTAACATACCAGAGGGAGCATTCTATCTGTTCCCAAAGTGCAGCAGCTTCTTTGGAAAGAGTGATGGCGAGACCACCATCAACAACTCAACCGACTTTGCTATGTATCTGCTCGAAAAGGGCCACGTAGCCACCGTTGGTGGAGATGCTTTTGGCGATCCCGAATGCTTCAGAATGAGCTACGCAACAAGCGATGAAAACATCGTAGAAGCAATGAAGCGCATCAAAGAAGTGGTAGCAAAACTAAAATAAATTGGAAATTCATAGTTAAATTGTATTAATTAGGCTTGTTTTACGCTTTATTTTGCTACTTTTGCGAGGTGAAATTTAATCTTTAATATTTATAATAACTAAAAAATTATTTTTAATTATGGCAACAACAACAAAGGCTGCAGCCCCAGCCAAAAAGAATTCGGGCTTTCAGGGTGTTAAGGCAGCATGGATTATCCTGTTAATTTGTGCAGCTGCTGGTTACGGTGTTTGGTACTTCGTTATGGGTAACCCCGACAACTTCGTTGGTGGCGACCGCACTGGTCATCCCGCTAACCTGCTGGGTACCGTTTATAAAGGAGGTTTCGTAGTAGGTCTGATCCTGACTCTGCTCTTCACTGTAATCTGCCTTGGTATCGAGCGTTTCTTCGCTATCAAGACCGCTTCTGGTAAGATTAACCTTGCTAAGTTCACATCTGACGTTAAGAACCTAATCAAGGCCCAGAAGTTCGACGAGGCTAAGGCTCTCTGCAACAAGATGCAGGGTACTGTAGGTAACGTTGTTCTTTCTACTATCAGCATGTATCAGACTGTAGAGGGTGACGACACTCTGAAGAAGGCTGCTAAGATTGCTAAGATCCAGCAGGCTCACGAGGAGGCTGTACAGCTCGAGATGCCTACACTGCAGATGAACATGGCTATGGTTGCTACCATCGTATCTCTGGGTACTCTGACCGCTCTGTTCGGTACTGTACTTGGTATGATCGGATCATTCCAGGCTCTGTCTGCTGGTGGTGGTGCTGACTCTATGGCTCTGTCTGCAGGTATTTCTGAGGCTCTGGTTAACACAGCTTCTGGTATCTTGACATCATGGGTAGCTACTGTAGTTTATAACTTCTTCTCAAACAAGATCGATAAGCTGACTTACGCTATGGACGAGATCGGTTTCACCGTAGCAGCTACATATGACTCAAACCACAACGAGGCTTAATATTTTACCATTCATTTATTAACGCAATTAAAGCAATTAGAGAATGGCAAAAATTAAGATACAGAAAAAAGACATCTGGATTGACATGACTCCTATGTCAGACGTGATGACGCTGCTTCTGTGTTTCTTCATGTTGACTTCAACATTCTTGACACCAGAGCCAGTTTCAGTCACAGCGCCTAATTCTGTGTCAGAGGTAAAGATACCAGAGCAGGATGTGCTCAACATTCTGGTTACTCCAGAGGGACGCATCTACTGTGGTACCGAAAATAAGAATAACATGCAGGCCATGATGGAGACCATGACAGATAAGTTTGGTGTCCAGCTGAACGCCACCCAGGTTAAGCACTTCCGCGAGGATGCTATGGTTGGAGCACCAATGGCTCAGCTTGCTAATTATCTTAACCTCGATCCAGAAAAGATGGGTGAGGCAATCCAGAAGCTCGGTCTTCCGCTTGATAGTATCAACGGAGGCAAGAGCGAGTTCCAGGAGTGGGTGTCTGCTGCACGCGAGGCTAACCCCGACATCAAGCTCGCCATCAAGTGCGACTCTAAGACTTCTTATGGAACCATCAAGAAGCTGATGTCAGAGCTCCAGGATATGAACGAGAACCGTTTCCAGCTGATCACGAATCTCGATGTTAAACGTTTAAACGACTAGTAGTATTATGGCAAAAAAGAATCTATCAAAGCAGAAAAAGATGGATACCCGCGTGAACTTCACGCCAATGGTAGACATGATGATGCTTCTTATTACCTTCTTCATGCTGTGTACTACACTGGCTAAGCCACAGGCTATGCAGCTGACTATGCCATCAAACGATGATACATCGCAGATGAAAGAAGAAGAGAAGCAGGTAACAAAGGCTTCTCACACCATCACACTCTATCTGGGTGCTGACAATAAGGTTTGGTATGTAGCTGGTCTGCCCAACTACGACGATCCTTCATGCGTTAAGCCTACCAGCTATGGTAAGGATGGTATCGAGAAGGTTCTCAACGAGCACACTACTGAAGAGGGTATCAACCCTATCGCCAAGATTAAGCTGGCTAAGAAAGAGCTCGATGCTAAGAAGAACGAGTACAACTCGAAGATGACTGATGAGCAGTATCAGGAGGCTCTGAAGAAGCTGAAGAAGGGTGAACTGCCCTCTGGCGAAAAGGTTCCTACTATGACTGTCATCATCCGTCCTCTCAACACAGCAACCTATGAGAATATGGTAGCTGCACTTGACGAGATGCTCATTAGCAATATTGATAAGTATGTGATTGACAATGTCGACAAGATGAGTGACGAAGATAAGGCTCTCATCGAGAAGGCTGGCGTCAAGTAACCCCTAAAATGTAGAATAGACTATGGCAAAAATAGATCTTATAGACAACGGCTGGACTGACCTCGTGTTTGAGGGTAAGAACCAGGCATACGGAGCTTATCAATTGCGCAAGAATACCGGTATACGTAACCTGAAGGCACTGCTCACTATGTTTGCGATCTTTGCACTTATTGCTGCTATCGTCATCGCAAAGGTGTCTATCGATAACTATATCGCATCACGTAATGCCGCCATCGAAACCGACGTAGAGCTCGCCAATCTGGCTGAGAAGAAGGAGGCTAAGGTGGAGAAGAAAGATGAGCCCGAACCCGAGAAGATTGAGATTGAGAAAGTTAAGAGCTCAGTAGCCTTCACCGTTCCTGAAATTAAGAAGGACGAAGAGGTTAAGGAAGAGCAGGAGATGAAATCTCAGGAAGAACTGCAGGAGACCAATACCGCCATCGGTGCCTTCACTGTTGAGGGTAACGACGAGGCAGCTGGTGAGGTACTCAAGGTAAAGGAGACTATCGCAGAACCCGAGCCACCAAAGGTTGAAGAGACCAAGGTGTTCGACGTGGTAGAGGAAATGCCTCAGTTCCCTGGAGGTAACTCAGCTCTGTTCGAGTATCTTTCTAAGAACATCAAGTATCCAGTAGTAGCCGAAGAGAACGGTGTACAGGGACGTGTAGTTGTAACCTTCGTTGTAGAGCGTGATGGTTCTATCACCGACGTTAAGGTTGTAAAGAGCGTTGACCCATCACTCGACAAGGAGGCACAGCGCGTTGTTAAGTCAATGCCTCACTGGATTCCTGGTAAGCAGAACGGTAGCGCAGTACGTGTTAAGTACACTGTTCCTGTTACATTCCGTCTGCAGTAAAATCTCAATTATCTGAAATGAACGCATTCAACAAAATCGTTGGATTAACACTAATATTAGGCTTGTTCTCCGCTTGTGGGAACAAGCCTAATCCTGAAAAGGAGCAAGCCTATCAGAAGGCTGCAAGTATACTGACAGCCGACGAGAGCTTCTTCCCTATCATTGACGAGGAACTCTATTATTTTACCAATCAGACACTCGACTCCATCACTCCCGTTTATATCAACGAGCAGGATGCAGTAAAGAAGCTGATGAAACAAGAAACATGGCTGGCATTCACCACTCGTGACTTTACAAACAACGAGCGCCAAAGCCTTAAAGACCAGAAATTTCTGCCCAGAGCTATTCCTGTAGCCTACGACGGACTGGCCATCATAGTAAACAATTCAAACCCAGATTCATGCATCACCATCAAGGACTTTGCACGTATCCTGAAGGGCGAGATAACAATGTGGAATGAGATATATCCACAAAACAAACTTGGTGTCATCGATGTGGTATTCGATAATCCACTATCAAGCACCGTACGCTGGTGTGTAGACTCTATTCTTGGAGGTCAGCAGTTCAGTGCGCCAAACATCGGAGCCGTTAAAACAAGTGCAGCAGTAATCGACTATGTCGAGAACCATCCCAACTCACTTGGCATCATCGGATCGAACTGGCTTAATGATAAGCGCGACACTACCAACGTCACATTCAAGAAGAATATAAGCGTGATGGGCGTATCGAAGCTCGACTCGGCAACGAAGTACAACAGCTGGAAGCCCTATCAATACTATTTATATAATGGAAACTATCCACTGCGCCGCACAATTTATGCTTTATTAAATGACACGCGAAATGGTGTTCCCACTAGCTTCGCACACTTTGTGCAACTACCTAAGGGACAGAAGATTATCCTACGCGCAGGGCTATTACCACGCACAGCAAATATGAACGTACGCGACGTGATAGTAAACAAGAAGTGATTAAACCAATAAAAGATTAAAACGTCATAAAAGAGAGAAGAGTAAATAGAAGTATAACTTAATAACAAGGAATTATGAAAGCAATTAAATATCTAGTAATGGGTGTGTTGCTGACAGGTTTCAGCGCCACCGCAAATGCACAGGTAGAAGAGCTCAACGCAGCTCTTGACGGTATTAAGTCACAGGCTCCTAACGTTGCCAAGTTAGCTGAAGTTGCCTTTAAGAAGAACAAGAAGAACCCAGAGGCTATCTTGAAGATTGCCCAGGCCTTCTATGCTCAGAAGGATACAGCCAATGCACGCAAGTACGCCAACCTGTCTAACGAGGCTGGCAAGCCAAAGTATCAGTTTGCACCTGCATACCTTCTGCTGGGTGATATTGAGGCAAGCTATGGTACAGATGGTGGTAAGGCCGCAAGCTATTACAACCAGGCCATCACCTTCAACCCAAAAAACCCTGAGGGTTACAAGAAGTGGGCTATGGTTTATCGTAAGATCAGCCCAACTCAGGCTGCAAAGAAGCTTGAAGAGATGAAGGTTCAGTGCCCAGATGAGGATATTGACGCATTCAAGGGGCATATCTTTATGCTGGCTAACGATGAGAAGCAGGCATACGAGAACTATGCAAAAGCCGACATCAACAAGCTGGATAAGCTTGGTCTGAACGAGTTTGTACGTTGCAGCTACTTCACTGGTCACTTTGCCGATGCCGTACGCGCTGCTGAGGCAGGTATCAAGCTGGAGCCACGCAACCCAACATTCAACCGTATTGCTATGTTCGCAAACTACGAGTTGAAGAACTACGATGCAGCTAAGAACTACATCCACAAGTACTTCTTCGAGACTGATAGTGCTAAAATTTCTGAGTACGACCACTTCTACACAGCTCTGATTTATCAGGCTCTGGAGGACAAGGCTAATATGTATGCTCATTACGACAAGGCTCTTGAGCTGGTTGACGATCAGTCAATGATTAAGCGCTGGGCTATCCTGAAGAGCGTTTCTGACTCATATCTGAAGGATCAGGAGTTCGAGAATGCCATCAAGTACTACGAGCAGTATCTGGCCTGCAAGCCAAACCTGAACTTCGACGATGAGGAGGGTATGGCAAACATCTACTCTAAGTATGGTGATGCAGACCCAGCCAAGAAGAAGGAGATGATCTCTAAGGCTATTAAGCTCTTCGGAACTCTCGCTGAGAAGTATCCTATCCAGGTGGTTTACGCTACCTTCATGCGTGCAAGCTTGAACAACAAGCTCGACGACAACATGAAGAACAGCCTGGCTAAGGCCGACTATCAGAAAGTGGTTGAGCTTCTGGCTAACAAGGCAGATCGCAGCAAGGGTGAGGACACCATGCTGAAGACCAGCTATCACTATCTGATGTACAATGCATTCCTCAACAAGAACCATGCTGGTGCTAAGGAAATCGCAGAGAAGATTCTAGCAATCGATCCAGAGTACAAGCCAGCTCTTGAGATTCAGAAGCTGAAGTAATTTCAACTCGACAATAAACAAATAAGTGCTCTCAAAAGGGGCACTTATTTTTGTTTTGCAAACTAACTAGAAAACAATTGCAACCTAACTACTTTACAATTGAAGCCTAGGTACTTTACAAAAAAGAGGTGCTTCCGTTTGGAAACACCTCTAATATTTCTTTATGTCCAAAAGATTAGGGAAGGCTGATAGCCTCAGAAGGACAAACACTTGCACAAGTACCACACTCTGTGCAGAGATCTGGGTTGATTGAGTACTTCTCACCCTCTGAGATTGCCTCTACTGGGCACTCACCCTGACATGTACCGCAAGCGATGCAGTCGTCACCAATTACATATGCCATAATTCTTAATCTATTAAAACGTTAATAATGTTAATACTCACTTTTGACGATGCAAAGATACAATAAAGTTTCGAAATATACCAAACTTTAGGTATCTTTTTATATAATTTATACATTGTCTCAATAAGAAAAGATGCAATAAGATTACAAATTTTGCGTTATTAATATGGCATGAGGCTAAAACTTATAACCATCATAGCAGCCATCACTATCGCTACAGGATGCCTGGCGCAGAGACGATACGTGATTCAGCACAAACCGTATATCGATTTGCGCCCTATGCACTTTGGCATATCTGTAGGAATGAACCTACAGGATATAGAGTTCAAGACTGATGCCCCCATAGTGTGCGATGCTGACCGCTGGAACGCAGGATTCTCGGTAGGTGTGCTGGCAGACATGCGACTATCTAACAACCTGAACCTGCGTATTTCGCCCACAATGCACTTTGGCTCTAAGCACATAAAATTCATGAATCTGGCTGAGATGGATGGTGAGGGAAAGCCAAAAAGCGAGATTCAGGATATGAAGAACACATATCTGGCGGTACCTGTTGACCTGAAGTTCTCATCGCAGAGATGGAACAACATCCGCCCATATATGATGGCAGGAGTGAGCCCTATGCTGAACCTAACAAACAAGAGTCAGGAGATAATACAGCTGCAACGTACTGACCTCATGCTGGAGGTGGGACTGGGATGCGACCTGTATCTGCCTTTCTTCAAGCTGATACCTGAGCTGAAGTTCTGCTACGGACTGGGTAACAGAATAGACAGGAGCCACATAGACGACTTGAAGGACGACACAAAAAGAACGTATGCCAACTCGGTTAGGAGCGGGCATACGAAGATGATAGTATTAACGTTCTATTTCGAATAATCACTTCTGGAAGGTAAGCACCAGCTTACCAATAAACACTCCGTGCTTACCATTCTGATCGTCAGGAATCATCTTTCCTGTCTTATCAGGTGCATACTCGAGTGTAGGCATGTAGGTATGGGTATGACCACCCAGCACAAGGTCGCATCCGTCAATCTCGCGGATAAACTGCTGATCAGGGTAATCTGAAATCTCCCAACCAAGGTGAGAGAGACAGATAACCACATCGCACTTCTCCTGCTTACGGAGTAGCTTTATGTACTTCTTTGCTGTCTCTGCTGGATCGAGGAACTTTACGCCTTCGCAGTTTGGGTTAGCCACAAGTCCCTTCAAAGGAGCACCAAGGCCAAAAACACCAATCTTAAGTCCGTTGCGATTGATGGTGATATAATCCTTCACGAGTCCCTCACATGGAGTTCCAGTGAAATCGTAGTTAGAGCATACGATAGGGAAATTAGCCTTGCTGAAGATTCGGGCCATGTTATCAAGACCAAAGTCGAACTCATGATTGCCAATGGTCACAGCATCATAACCCATCTGGTTCATCAGACCAACCTCAACATCGCCCTTAAAGAGAGTGTAGTAACCAGAGCCCTGTGAGAAATCGCCTGAGTCGAAGAACAACAGGTCAGGATGCAAAGCACGCTGCTCCTTAATCATGTTTACTCTACGAACGAATCCGCCACGACCAGCAAGGTCTTTATTGTCGATATTCTCGTTGAGTGGCATAATGCACGAGTGAACATCGTTGGTGTGCAGCACAACAAGCTGTTTCTTGGTCTTAGCGCCAACAGATACTACTAACAACAGCGCCATAAATATAATAAGGTGTAATCGCTTCATAACTATTACTATTTTTCTATAATACGTCCTTCTACTTTAGAATCAACCATAACACCACGAGCCTGATGATCTCTGAAATAGTTCATAATAAGGAATCGTGTGTTGTTACTCTTATCGGTAGGTGCTATGATATTTGTACCCTCCTTGAGTGCGGGCATACCATCGTTGCCCTCAATAAGATAGTTGATAGTTGCCACGCGATATTCTGCCTTAGGGTCGATCTCCTTGCCATGCAGCTTGCTCGAAAGCAACTTACCATCCTTGCTTATCACAAGCTCTACACCATGACTAACGCCCTCGCCTCCCCTATTGGCTATCTGGCGGAACAAGTCAAGCATTCTCTTGCCAGTAAGCGTGATGAAGCAGATTCTATTCTCGAAAGGAGCAACATCGAGCACATCGCCATAGGTAACATTACCCTTGGTAAGTGCTGCACGTATGCCACCCATGTTATAGATGCCAAGCACAGGCTGCTCACCATAATCCTTTGACGCCCACACCAATATGTCGGCCAGAAGATTAGAAAGGTCGCTCTCTGGACGATCGGCATACATGTTATGAGCCACAACACCGACTATCGGGCCCATAATACTATCGTTTACCTTCTTATAAGGTTCAAGGAACTTTACTGCTGCCTCGTCAGGATTCTTATCGTAGCGACTGTCTACGATGATACGTGTACGTTCAACGTTAGCCAACTGATAATGTTTGGGTGCGCACGAAAACAACAATAACGAGGCCAAAAAGCCAAAAAACACCTGTCGTTTCATCATAATTAATAGTTTAATGGTGCAAAAGTACAAAAAAAATACGAAATATTTCTTTGAATCCAAAAAAATTTGTACCTTTGCACCCGCTTTTCGGCGTAATCGCTGGCAGGAAGTTTCGAGAGGCCTGTTATGTTGCGTTGGAACGATACAACAATTTAATTATAAAAAAAGTACAATGGATTTAATTAAAGTTGCTGAAGAAGCATTTGCAACCGGCAAGAAGTTCCCAGAGTTCAAGGCTGGTGACACAGTTACTGTCGCTTACAAAATTATCGAGGGTTCAAAGGAGCGTATCCAGCTCTATCGTGGTGTAGTTATCAAGATTGCAGGTCACGGTGACAAGAAGCGCTTCACTGTACGTAAGATGTCAGGCACCGTTGGTGTAGAGCGTATCTTCCCAATCGAGTCTCCCAACATTGAGAGCATCGAGGTTAACAAGGTAGGTAAGGTTCGCCGCGCTAAGCTTTACTATCTGCGCAAGCTCACTGGTAAGGCTGCTCGTATTAAGGAGAAGCGCCACAACGTTGGTGAATAAAAAAGAAAAAGAGGCTGCACCTAAGTGTGTGAGCCTCTTTTTTTATTCTCCATGCAAGGCATGCTGAAAATCTTCCCAACTCTGGAACCCAGCAAGTAACGAAAGACGGTCGAGCGTTTTCTTATCAGGTTTCTTCAGGATTTCCTTCTCAACTGCTTCCAGCAGCTTTCGAAGCGCCAAACGTTTCTTCTCCATGTTAATTATATAATTTTGGTGCAAAATTACAAAAAAATTTCGTACCTTTGCACACAGAAAAAGAAAATATCGCAAAAATGAAAGAATTAGCACTCAAGTACGGATGTAATCCCAATCAGAAACCCTCACGTATCTTCATGACTGAGGGCGAGTTACCCATCGAAGTTATCAACGGCCGTCCTGGATATATCAACTTCCTCGACGCATTTAACGCTTGGCAGCTTGTTAAGGAGCTCAAGGCTGCAACTGGTCTGCCAGCAGCAGCATCGTTCAAGCACGTAAGCCCTGCAGGTGCAGCAGTAGGTCTGCCACTTAGCGACACTCTGAAGAAAATTTACTTTGTTGATGACGTGAAGGAACTCGACGAGAGCCCTATCGCTTGCGCATATGCCAGAGCACGTGGTGCTGACCGTATGTCGAGCTATGGTGACTTTGTTGCTCTCTCTGACACTTGCGATGCTACCACAGCAAAGCTGCTGAAGCGCGAGGTGAGCGATGGTGTTATTGCACCCGACTTTACCCCAGAGGCTATCGAGATTCTGAAGGACAAGCGCAAGGGTACATATAACGTAATCAAGATTGATCCTACATACGTACCTGAGCCTATCGAGCGCAAGCAGGTATTCGGCATCACCTTCGAGCAGGGCCGCAACGAGATCAAGCTCGACGACGATGCACTCTTCGAGAATATGCCTACTCAGAACAAGACCTTTACTCCAGAGGCTAAACGCGACCTGATTATCGCCCTTATCACCCTGAAGTACACTCAGAGTAACTCTGTATGCTATGTAAAGGACGGTCAGGCCATTGGTATCGGAGCTGGTCAGCAGAGCCGTATCCACTGCACACGTCTGGCTGGTAACAAGGCTGATATCTGGTGGTTGCGCCAGCATCCAAAGGTAATGAACCTGCCTTTCATCGACAATATCCGTCGTGCTGATCGCGATAATACTATCGATGTATATATCTCAGAGGATCACGACGATGTACTGCGTGATGGCACTTGGCAGATGTTCTTCAAGGAGAAGCCTGAGGTGCTGACTATGGAAGAGAAGAAGGCTTGGATTGCACAGAACACCAAGGTGGCTCTTGGCTCAGATGCATTCTTCCCATTTGGCGATAATATCGAGCGTGCTCATAAGAGCGGCGTAGAGTTTATCGCTCAGGCTGGTGGTTCAGTTCGCGATGACAATGTTATCGAGACCTGCGATAAGTATGGTATTGCAATGGCATTTACTGGTGTACGTCTGTTCCACCATTAAAGATTAAACATTTTAATGGACGATTTTCAGAACATACTTGAAAATGGCATCAACTTCGGACGTGGAGGTGATAAGCCAAAAGACGATGGCAAGGTAAAAACCAAAGCCAAGAAGAAGAAATATATCACTGGTGCTCACGGTAGCGGCTCTGCAAGACAGAAAGCCAAATACCGTGAGCAGCGGGCCAACAGGCACAAAAAGTAAAAAACAATAAAATAACTAAGGAAAAATGAAACTACTAAAACTACTATTTATTACAACCCTACTCTGCAGCACGAACGCTCTTCGTGCTCAGAAGTATGTAGGTGGCGACATCTCTATGCTTCCAAAATACGAAGAAGCAGGTGTTGAATACAAAGACAAAGATGGTAATACCGTATCAGACGTTCTGGGATTCTTTAAGGAAGAAGGCCTGAACGCCATGCGTGTTCGTTTGTTTGTCGATCCATCGCAGGATAACGACAAGGCTGTATGCCAGGATATAGAATACGTCAAGGCATTAGGCAAGCGCATCAAGGATGCAGGCATGAAGCTGATGCTCGATTTCCATTATAGCGACACATGGGCCGACCCTGCTAAGCAATGGACACCTGACGCATGGAAGGATCTTACTGACGACCAGCTTCGCGAAAAGATATACGAGTATACCAAGGAAAGCTTGGAGCAGATGGTAGCCGCAGGAGCCACACCTGACTTTATCCAGACAGGGAATGAGATTTCGTATGGAATGCTGTGGGGCACCAAGGCCAAGGCAGATGGTAATAACACCAATCGTTGCTACACCAACTCACCTGAGGCCAACTGGACACGATTCATCAACCTGTTGAAGAAGGCAGGTAAGGCTTGTCGCGAGGTATGTCCTGAAGCAAAGATTATCATCCATAGCGAACGTACGCCAAAATCAGATGTGCTGACAGATTTCTTCGATAGAATGACTAATGCCTCACTCGATTACGACATCATCGGACTTAGTTACTATCCTGACCATCATGGCAATCTTGCGAAACTAGAAACAGCATTGACTTCATTGGAGAACAAGAACTATGGCAAGGATATCATGATTGTTGAGACGGGCTACAGCTATGCTTGGCACATAGGCGACACATTTGACTATTCGGCCACTTACCCTCTTACTGAAGAAGGTCAGCGTCATTTCACTGAGGATTTGGTTACAAAGCTCAACAATCACGAGAGTGTAAAGGGACTCTTCTGGTGGTGGCCTGAGGATAATGGCAACAAAATGGTTACCAGTGGTTGGTGGAATGCCGCACTCTACGATCATAACACAGGCAAGCCTTATGCAGCTTTCTACGAATTGAAGAACTTCAACAACTCGAGTTCTGGCTTTCAAGACATCACGAAAGAGCATAAGTGCAAAGATTGTTCATGGTATACCATCGGGGGGAGGCGATTAGGTAATGAGCCTTCCAAAAGTGGGATATACATCAACGATAAAAAGATAAAAATAGTCCGCTAGTTTTAGCGGACTACTTTTTTATATTAGAAATTCAACTCCTTACCTCTGTAGAACTCAAGCAAGGCATGCTGATAAAGATTCTCATAACGGGCCTGAACCAAATCAGATTCTGATTTCATATAATTGTTCTTGGCCTCATTAAACTCTGTGATGGTGGCCTTACCATTCTCGTACTTAGCCTGAACCAGTTCGAAAGCATCTTTTGTGCTCTGTACAGCCTCAGCAGAACTCTGTGTCTTAGTTTGAGAGTTCAGGGCGTTATAATACACCTGCTGAATCTCCTTATACAGTGTCTTCTTTGTGTTGTCCAACTGCAACTGCTGGTTGGCCTGATCGATGCGTGCACTACGGATACGATTTCGAGTAGAGAATCGATTGAAGATAGGCACATTAAGATTCAAACCTATATACTGACTGAAGTTATTCTCCAACTGCTTACCAAAGCTATCCGACTTGAAGCCAGATGTTGTGTAATAGTTGGTACCCAGTCCACCACTCAGTGAGAGTGTGGGATAGTTTCCAGCCTGGGCAATCTTAATGCTGTGGGCAGTACCCTTAAGCTTAAGCTGCTGCGAAAGGATCTCAGGCTTTACACCAAGAGCCTCAGCGTAGACCTGATCAGGAGTAACAATACCTATCTGACCAGCAAGTTTATCAAGCTCAGCAAGCGATGGGCGAACGATGGTAAAGCCATCAGGTGTTGGCAGTTCCAACAGCTGTGTGAGCGTAAGGATAGCCAATCGCAAGTTGTTATCAGCCTGAGTGGCTGTAAGCTTACTGTTTGCAAGAGTAGCCTTCTGCTGCGACAGCTCTGCACCACTTGCCTTTCCATTATCAACAAATGCCTGAAGACGAGCCACCTGGGCAGAATCAATCTCTATCTGGCGATGAGCAACATCAGCCATCTCCATATCGTAGAGAATCTGCACATAAGCCTTTGCCACTTCCATACGGATATCGTTCTTTGCCTTCTCCAAGTCGGCAGTAGCAGCTTCGAGGTTAAGCTGGTTGAGCTTTATCTGGTTAGGAATCTCGAAACCTGTGAACAAAGGTACACTTGCACCCAACTGCAGCGATGTACTGCTAGTATTGGTGTTGGTGTAGGTATTATCCATTGTCAAACCACGTCCGAAAGAGAAGTTCTGGTTTAAGCTAGCGCTCAAATCTGGCAGTCTTGAATTCTTTGCAGTCGATAGTTGTATCTCCTGCTGGCGACACTGGTTCTGCTGCTGCTTTACTCCGATATTGTTCTCTACTGCATAGTCACAACACTCGCGCAAGCCCCAGGCCTTCTGCGCATTGGCAGAGCCCAGCCCCATCGAACCAATGATGAAAGTTAATATATACTTTTTCATAATCGCTTATTAATCATTGTCGTCTGTTACAATCTCTGGTCCACGAACCTTATCCTTATTAGTAAGGCCCTTCTTAATCTCGATGTTCACACCATCAGAGAGACCTGTCTCAACATAGGTACGATCGTATGTTTTGTTCTTACCCTCGCCTTTCACGATATATACAAATGTGCTGTCGCCACTGAACTCGATGGCACTCTCAGGAATGCTGAGCACCTTGTCAGCCTTGGCCAATACAATCTCGGCATTTGCACTGTAGCCTGCACGAATCTTGCCACCCTCTGAAAGCTTTACAGCAGCCTTTATCTCGAACTGGTTGGTACCATTGCTCTCAACTGCCTTTGGCGATACGTACTCCAATGCTGCATCAAACTTCAGGTCCTGCAGGGCACCAATGGTAATCTTCATGTTCATACCGCTAACCAGCTGTCCAACCTCAGTCTCATCAATGTTACCACGGAAAATAAGATCGTTCATGTTAGCCACAGTAGCAATCGTAGTACCATCGTTAAAGGTGTTCGACAGGATAACTGAGTTACCCACCTTTACAGGAATGTCGAGGATAACACCACTGATAGTAGAACGTATGAGTGTAGAAGAAGCCTTGGCATTCGATTTAGAAACACCATCGCGCACCACTTCGAGCGCATCCTGTGCAGCAACCTTCTCGTGCTTGGCCTGACTCAGACTTATCTTAATCTTATCAAACTCATCTGCTGATACGAGATTCTGCTTAAAGAGGTTCTCCTCGCGCTGAAAATCAGTCTCGGCCTGCTTCAGGTTGATCTCAGCAAGACGCACACGCATCTCTGCACTCGAGAGCTGGGCCATATCAGGAATAACCTTTACCTTTGCTATCACATCACCAGCGTTAACATAGTCGCCAGGTTCCTTCAGCAGTTCGCTGATGATACCAGAGATCTGAGGTTTGATGTTTACCTCGTTACGAGGCTCAATCTTACCAGTAATAATGGTGGTTTTCTGGATGCTGTCCAACTTTGGAGTAAACTCGTTGTAAACCACTTCCTTAGGTTGGCTCTTCTGCCACAAGAACACGAATGTTCCGATGAAAATCAACGCGATAATCGCTGCGATAATCAGTTTGCTGTACTTTTTCATACTTTTATAGTTTTTATTATTATTTTCTTTTTTCTGCTACTCGTCTCGCATTGCGTCAACGGGTTTTATGCTCATTGCTCTTGCTGCTGGGGCCAGTCCTGCCAGCACGCCAAGCGTGCTCACCACAACGGCACAGAATATTGCTGTCCAGAATCCCACCTGGAAGTGGGTCTCCACTATGCCATCCTCAGTATTGGCCATTTCCAGCATCTGCAGTATCATTACTGCGAAGAGTATTCCACTCATACCCGCCACAAGCGTTAGCACTATACTTTCTGAGATAATCTGCGAAAGTATCATCTTTGGTGTTGCACCTATGGCTCTGCGGATACCAATCTCTGTGGTACGTTCCTTAACCGTTACCATCATAATGTTCGAAACACCTATGGCTCCAGCAAGCAGGGTTCCAAGGCCAACCAACCAGATGAGCACGTTCACTCCCTTAAACAGATTGTTAATCATCTGGAACATCAGCTCTGTATTAAACACAAACACACCTTGTTCGTCTGTTGGGTCGATATAGTGAGCTCTAGCCACAGTTGCACGGATGCGTGGAGTTATCTTACTCATCAGCACACCAGGACGACCTGTTGCAGCAATGACATCAACGGCATTACCACGATTAAAGGCAGCCTGCATCATAGTGATGGGGATGGTGATTCGCTGTTCAGAACGCCCACCAATAGAGATACCGCCTGAGCTATAGTCAACACCTACCACCTCGTAATAGGTTGAGTCAACTCTTATCTTCTTACCACAGGGGTCACCACCTTCCTTAAACAGGTCTTTATATATCTTCTTACCAATAACGCATACCTTTCGCTGTTCCTTTACGTCCATCTCGTTGATGAAACGTCCGTAGTAAATCTTTGGAGTGATGATATTCACCATCTCAGGCACAGCTCCCTGCATATTGGGTGTTGTCTTCTGGTCGCCATAGTAGGCAGTAGAACCACGTCCCATAAGTATTGGTGCCACAGCATCCAGTTCAGGCACTTGCTGCTTCAGGCGTTGAACATCCTGATACACCATATACCAGCGACGACCCTTGCGGAATCCCTTATAGGGCTTTGATGTCTGTTCGGCACCAACGATAACGGTATTCTGTGCAAATCCTTCGAAGTTGCTGTACAGTTTCTCCTTCAGGCCTTGACCGCCACCCATCAAGGCAACGAGCATAAACACGCCCCAGAACACACCGAATCCAGTGAGGAACGAACGCGACTTATTGCGAGTCAGCGTATCGATTATTTCTCTGTATGAATCTATATCTATTCTCATAATCAGTCAGCTCTTAATGCCTCAATGGGGCGGATTCTACTTGCTTTATATGCAGGGATGAGTCCTGCTATAGTACCAGCTATCACCATCACCAGCGTGGCCTCGATACATACATCCAGTCCTACGGTAGGATCAACAAACAGGGTTATCTTCTCCACACCCAGGTCAGTTACCTCGTGTCCCAGCGTGGCATCCATATACTCGTTGGCAAAAACGCCAAACAGCATACCCACATAGCCAAAGATGGTAGTTATGATAACACTCTCTACGATGATAAGTCGCAGTATGCTCCATGGCTTGGCACCAATGGCCTTGCGGATACCAAACTCGTGGGTTCGCTCCTTAACGGTGATAAGCATAATGTTTGATACGCCTACGATACCAGAGAGCAACGTAAAGAGTCCGATTACCCAGAGGAATGTGTGGATGATGGCTATACCTTTGTTCATCTGTATGCTCTGTGTATAGTTGTTCCAAATCCATACAGCACGTTCATCCTCAGGATGTGCCTGGTGGATACCATTCAGGCGGCGACGATAATCCTTCTCAAAATCTTCGTTGGCTTTATCTGTTTCCAGCCCATGGAAAGTAAACTCAATGCTACCTATACTTGGAGTATTTGCTCCATATATGCTCTTGATGGCCGAGTATGATGAATAGGCATTACCACTACCTTCACCACGACTCTTGAATATACCTACCACCTTAAACGAGAGGTTACCCACCTTTACAAACTTACCCAACAATTGCTTATAATCCTTGGGCTCCAGTTCCTTGGCTTGGCGATCGTTAAGCACCAGCACCTTGCGACGTTCTTTCTGGTCGATATCATTTATGAATCGTCCACAGATCAGATGTTCTTTTACTATCTGGGTATGAACAGGGTATACACCAGCAATCTGCATATTCATATACTGCTCGCCGTTAGTAACCACAGAACTATAATAGTAGCATCCTCCCACCTCGTCAATATTCTCATTGAACTCGGTTTGGGTAGCTTCCATATCTTTCCTGTTCAGCTGGATATAGCGTCCCTCCTTCAATCCCTTGTAAGGTTTCGAGGTACTACCCTCGTACACCTCCATCGAGTTGGTCATGAAGTCGCTGTTCATCTTCATCGTGGCATTGATGAGTCCGTTACCAGCACCCAGCAGTACGATGATCATAAAGATTCCCCACGCCACAGCAAATCCTGTGAGCGTAGTACGAAGCTTATTTCTTCGCGCCGTCTGCCATATTTCAGTTATTATATCGTGCATAGTCTCACTTTTACTTCATCATACCGTTGATACCGAATGGACTTGCATCGTGGTTCAGGTTCTCCTCTATCTCACCAATGATGCCATCCTTGATGTGTACTATCTTATTAGTCTCATTTGCTACACCGCTCTCGTGAGTAACCACTACTATGGTCATGCCATCCTCCTGATTCAGCTTCTTAAGCAGCTGCATCACCTCCACAGATGTCTTAGAGTCCAATGCACCTGTTGGCTCATCGGCCAGGATAATCTGTGGACGGGTGATGAGTGCTCTGGCTATTGCCACGCGTTGCTTCTGTCCTCCCGACAGCTCATTGGGGTAGTGCTCAGCCCAGTCGGCCAGGCCCAGCTTATCCAGATACTCCATAGCCATCTGGTGGCGCTTCTTTCTGGATACCCCCTGATAGAATAATGGCAACTCAACGTTTTCCACGGCGGTTTTGAAAGAGATGAGATTAAACGATTGGAAAATAAAACCTATCATCTTGTTGCGATACTCAGCAGCCTTGCGCTCTGAGAGGTTCCAGATGGGTACTCCTGCCAGCTCATAGGTACCTGAATCATAGTTGTCCAGGATACCCAGGATGTTAAGCAGTGTTGACTTACCTGAGCCCGATGCTCCCATGATGCTGACGAACTCTCCCTTCTCGATGTCGAGCGAGATACCCTTCAGCACATGAAGCGGCTGGGCTCCTTGATAGGTTTTGTTGATGTCTCTTAAATGTATCATAAATCAATTTTTCTTTTTACCTGTGTCCGTTAGACGTTGCAAAAGTATAATAAGTTGCAGCTACCACAAAAAATTATTCTGTTTTCTCCCATTCCGAGGTGATGTCGTCTATTGTAATATCCAACAGCCTCATCTGGCGGAACAGTTCTGGCAGTCGCTCCTTCATAAACTCCTGCTTGCGAGCCTTAAGTATCTGCTTCTTGGCTCCAGGGGTTACAAAGTAGCCCAGTCCACGCTTGTTATATATCACTTCCTCGCGAGCCAACTGTTCGTAGGCTTTCACTGCGGTATTAGTGTTCACTTCGAGCAGTACAGCATACTCTCGAACAGACGGAATTCTGTCGTCGTCTTTATACACTCCAGAGAGAATCTCGTCGCAAAGACGATCGGCCATCTGGATGTAAATCGGTTTATCATTTGTGAAAGTCATAATTAAACCACTTATTAGTTATTAATTCAAATCCTTTGAAGATACGGAACGATATCCAGTAGTTAGCAATAGAGATCAGAGGAAGCACGGCACAGAGCACATAGATCACAGTACCAACCTGCGAGTTGTAATAAACGCCAGCCTCAGTCCAATCTGAACGGAAAAGTACCAAGTCATAATAACGCACAAACTTTGCGAAGCTCACTAGGAGGATGATAAACACCAGGCTTGCAGCCACAAAAGCATATTTGCGCATCAGTGTGCCACTAAGGGTATAGAGCGAGTGTATCCACACCATACATATTATATAGAACACCCAATTCACGATGCCATACCACGAAGCGATTCCCTCCTCAGGAAACAAGTTGAACACCAGCAAAGGAAGAGTAGAATCGAACCAACGCACCTCACGACCTGCATATATTCCATACCACCAGCGGTCATCATCAACTAAAACCGAATAGCACTCACCCTCATAACGTGGTCCAAACATTGCATCTTTACCCCATAGAAAAGCCATGCGGAGTGTATCGCCAAGGATCAATGCCAGGAATACACAGAGAATGCAAACCACTGTAGAATATACTATCAGCGCAAGGTATTTCTCTGCATTAGTAGATGGCAACATCATGAACGACTCGCGCTTGCGCTTATCATTGATACTAGCCACTACCGAGCTTATCAGCACCACACTTGCTATAACAAAGAGCACTGTTCCCACTTCTCCGAAATTCTGCAACATCGTGAACGGACTATTGTGAGATGTGGCTAATTTCCAATATGCCATCTCGCACATAAACACCACCAGTGCAGCTCCTATCGTCCACATCAGCAACGAGCGGAAGTTGGTGCACAGCACCCAGCGCAATGTTTTTCCGAATCTATTTATGCTAAAACTATTCATAAGTCTTTCTATCTTTTAAAAGTTTATAAACTTACCAATATTCTGAGTGCGACAGAAGCAACGGTACGACAACCAGAAGTTCACCATCACCAATATCGCCGTAATGGCATCAGCAATAGCCATCACATGTGTTGGAGTCTGCGCATTATCATCTGAACTTTCAGGCATAACCCAAGCCATCAACAAGCCAATAACGATAATGACTAACGTGGTGAGCACCCAGGTGTACTTGCGAGAGCGGAAGAATGATCCACCAATGGCATAGATAGAATGTAGCCACATATTGCATATTACAAATGAGTTCAACTCCTGTGCATTCAAAGCATCCAAGCCCTTGCCTATTAATTCAAACACTCTGGTAAATACAAACGATGTATACGGATGCCCCATCAGCCAGTTTACTACATACTGAATCAAGTCGGCACCAAGCGAAGCTACCACGCCAATTGGAAGAATTATTATCCAGGTTGAATAGCGCATCAGGTACTTCTCAAAGTTAGATGCTGGCAGCAACATCAACGCCTGCTTATCGTGTTTACCTTTAAGGCTGTAGAACATTGTTGATGGACCTATAAGAAAGGTTATCAGAAAAAACATAATGGTTATAACTCCACAAGCCGAGTAATTGCCAGAATTGTTGTTAATCCTCAACACTCCTGTGGTAAAGAACAGGAACATCAATGTCTGAACAGCAAATATCTGCAGGAATGACCTCACATAATAGCTGCGATCGTTCCTGAGCGACCACATCGCCAACTTACCGAATCTATTACTATCAAACTGTATCATAGCTCCTTAGATTTTTCCCTCGTTTACAGCATTGAACAGCAGTTCCAGATTAACCTGAGTCTCAGGGCTATCCTCACGGCGAGGAGCGATTACAGCATTACCCTGAAGCGAAGGTTCGGCATAGAGTACATCGTCCATCTCGGCAGGTGTGCGATACTCAAAGGTGTATTTATCCTGAATATCAGCCACACTGGCATTAAGCAGCAGGCGCTGTGGCGACAGTATCAAGATGTGGTCAAGCAGCGATTCTACATCGTGCACCTGATGGGTAGAGATGATGAGCGTACGATCGCCAGTCATATACTGAGTAACCACCTTGCGGAACTGACTCTTTGAAGGGATATCCAGTCCGTTGGTAGGCTCGTCCATCAGCAGCACCTTAGTGTTGGTAGCCAAAGCAAAGGCCATAAACACTTTCTTCTTCTGTCCCATCGAGAGGGCGTTCAGTTTCACATCGCTGGTCAATTCAAAATCCTTCAGGCAACCCTCAAGTACTGTGGTGCTGAAGAGTGGATAGAAGGGACGGTTGATCTTAACATATTCATCGAGCGATATTGCTGGCAGATCAAACTCCTCTGGCACGATGAAGATGTCCTGAAGAGTTTCAGGCTTACGCAGCTTAGTCTCGATACCGTCAAAGCTTACACTACCCTTCTTTGGGCGAAGCAAACCAGAAATCAGGTAAAGCAGAGTTGACTTACCTGTACCGTTCTTACCCAGCAGACCATAAATATTATCCTGCTTCAGTTCCAGACTGAAATCATCGAATACCAGGTTCTTCTGACCTGCGTACTTAAAACTGATGTTGTTTACCTCGATCATATATCTAATGTTTTTTAAGTGATTAATTACCGTGTTATAGTGTACCACTCTAATAGTACACTGCAAAAGTAGGATAATTATCAATACCCTCCAAGCTTTTATCCAAAAAACTTCCATTCCTTAACACTATTTAGCACATCCCCCATCGCGCGTACATATTTAAAAATCATCCCCACATTAAACTTTTCATCAATTTCAGCATCTAACTAATACAGCGATTCCTAACAATTACAACTATATCAAACAAACAGTGAAATGAAAAAACTCTTAACTTTAGCCTTTATGGCTATGTTGGGCACAAGTGTGTTTGCCCAGGCAAAGTATCCCTATCTGGATACCAAGCTCAGTTACAAAGAACGTGTAGAAAATCTGCTATCGTTGCTCACACCTGAGGAGAAAGTGGGACTGATGATGAACAAGTCGATATCTATCGACCGTCTGGGCATCCCAAGCTACAACTGGTGGAGTGAGGCTTGTCATGGTGTGCGCCAAGGCGGTTACACCGTTTATCCACAACCCATCGGAATGGCTGCTGCATTCAACGCCCAGCTGTTCTACGATGTTTTCTCGCAGGTTTCAGATGAGGCTCGTGCCAACTGGAATCGCACTGACCACAACGATCCAAAGCTGTTCAACGTGCCAATGGGTGTGATTTACTATCCTGGAAATCCAGAGCTCACCTTCTGGTGTCCTAACGTCAACATCTTCCGTGATCCACGTTGGGGACGTGGTCAGGAGACATGTGGTGAAGACCCATATCTTAATGCTGTGCTTGGCGTGCAGACCGTTCTTGGTATGCAGGGCAACGACGACAAATACTTCAAAACCCACGCTTGTGCCAAGCACTATGCTGTACACAGCGGACCAGAGCCATTGCGCCACTCTATGAATGTGGAGCCAACAAACCGTGACCTCTGGGAGACATATCTGCCTGCATTCAAGGCGCTGGTTAAGAAAGGAAACGTGCGCGAGGTGATGTGCGCTTATCAGCGTTTTGAGGGTAAGCCTTGTTGTACAAGCGATCGCCTGCTGATTGACATCCTGCGCAACAAGTGGGGATACGACGCTATCGTACTTACCGACTGCGATGCCATCAACAACTTCTATAACAAAGGTCAGCACGAGACTCACAAGGGCCCGCTTTCTGCATCTGTTGATGCCGTACTTAACGGTACCGACCTTGAGTGCGGAAAGGTGTTTATGAGTTTGGTTGAAGCACTGAATAAGGGTGTCATCAAGGAGGATGTTCTCGACGAGCATCTTCGCAAGACTCTGATGGGACGCTTTGAACTTGGAATGTTCGACCCTGCAGAGATGTTGCCTTGGGCTAATCTTGGTCCTGAGGTTATCAGCAGCGAGAAGAACGATGCAATGGCCACTCAGGCTGCTCGCGAGAGCATGGTTCTGCTTGAGAACAAGGGCAATGTATTGCCTCTCTCTAAGAGCATTAAGACTCTGGCTGTGCTTGGTCCAAATGCTGACGATGTGAACATGCTGAACGGAAACTATGGCGGAACTCCTACTGAGGCTCATCAGCACTCACTGCTTTCTGGTATCAAGGCTGCTGTTCCTGGAGCTAAGATTATCTACAACAAGGCCTGTGAGCTTAACGACGAATATGCAACAATCCACCACCTGCAGGACTTCAACGATGGCAAGGGTGTGAAGGTTGAGTTCTGGAACAATCGTGAACTCGAGGGCGAACCTGCCAAGACTGAATATTTCAACGAGCTGAACTTCTCGACATTCGGAGCTTGGGGATTTGCTCAGGGCGTTAGTCGTGATTCTCTGTCTGTTCGCGTAAGCGGTAAGTACACTGCCAACTTTACTGGCGAGATGAAGTACACCCTGACCACTGATAACGGCTACGTGCTGAAGGTTAATGGCGAGGTAGTAGAAGAGGCTCAGGCTGGTGGACGTCGTGGTTTTGGCTTTGGATTTGGTCGCAAACCAGAGTATAAGTCATTCCCTGTAGAGGCAGGAAAGACCTACGATGTGGTTATCGAATACAAGCACGGAAATGGACAGTTCGCTATGCTTCGTGGCGACATCTGCGAGCGCAATCTGGTTGACTTCACTAACCTTGCCAACGAGGTTAAGGATGCTGATGCCATCGTGATTATCGGTGGTATCTCTGCCCAGATGGAGGGCGAAGGTGGCGACAAGCAGGACATCGAGCTTCCAAAGGTTCAGCAGATGCTGGTTAAGGCTATGCACAAGACTGGTAAGCCAGTTATCTTCGTAAACTGCTCTGGTTCTGCCATCGCATTTGGTAGCGTTGAGGGCGAGTACGATGCATTGCTTCAGGCATGGTATGCTGGTCAGGGTGGTGCCAAGGCTCTGGCTGAGGTTCTGTTTGGCGACTACAATCCAAATGGAAAGCTGCCTGTAACCTTCTATCGTTCAAACAACGACCTGCCTGATTTCCTCGATTACTCGATGAAGAACCGTACCTACCGTTACTTTACAGGTGTGCCTCAGTATGCATTTGGCTACGGACTTAGCTACACAACCTTCAACGTTGGCGATGCAAAGATCTCTGCCAAGCAGATGAAGAAGAACGGCAAGGTTACACTTACCATCCCTGTCACAAACACAGGTAGTCGCGAGGGCGCTGAGACTGTTCAGGTTTACGTTAAGGCTCTTGACGATGCTGGTGCACCAATCAAGGCTCTGAAGGGATTCCAGAAGCTGAACCTGAAGGCAGGTGAGACCAAGAAGGCTACCATCACTCTCGATGGTGAGGCATTCGAGTACTACGATGAGATGATAGATGAGTTGGCAACCAAGGCTGGTCGCTATCAGATACTTTACGGAACCTCATCGATGGATAAGGATCTGAAAGCAATTGATTTTGTAGTGAAATAATTAACGGGTATCAGCACCCCACATCATTTTTTCGCGGAGGGTGTTGAAGTAGCGATGATCTGATCGCTTAACTACCTTGATATCGTAGGGGGCACGACGGAGAGTAATCCTTGTGCCCTCTTTACATTTCTCTGAGCGGCCATCGATAGCCACAAGGAAATTGTGAGAGCGACTCTCAACATCGAGTTCGATAACAGATGAATCAGCCAATACTATTGGGCGCACGTTAAGCGAATGAGGCGCAACTGCAGTCATCGAGAACACCTTTGTTCCTGGAACTATGATTGGTCCACCGTTAGAGAGGCTGTATGCAGTAGAACCAGTAGGTGTAGACACAATAAGTCCATCAGCCTGATAGGTGTTAAGATACTGACCGTTTACGCTTGCACGAATAGAAATCATCGAAGCCGTATCGCGCTTAAGTATTGCCACATCGTTAAGGGCGAAACTGAAATCGCCAAGAGGCGCACCATCGGCCTCAATCTGAATAAGAGCACGCGACTCAACAGCATAGTCGTCATTATGAAGAGCTGTCAGGCAATGCTCAATGTCGTCAGGACTAATGTCAGCAAGGAAACCCAGTCGGCCCATGTTAACACCAAGAATAGGAATATTCTTCTTACCCACACGACTTGCTGCCTTAAGGAATGTACCATCGCCACCCATCGAAATAACGAAATCAGCATCGAAATCATCATCGTGGAAAATCTTTGTTGCCTTAACATCCAGGCGCTGGTTGTCTTTCAGGAAGTAATAATACTCCATGTCAACATAAAGCTCTGCCCCAAAGTTTGTGAGGCATGAAAGAACCTTCTGTATGCTGGCCGATTTACGAGCCTGATAAATATTACCCAACAGGGCAAATCTTAGTTTACGATGTTCCATTCTTTATACCTTTTGGGTGCAAAGATACAAAAAAAGCCTACGGATTATAAGGATTTTGCGGATTTTTTATTAATTTTGCAGCATAAATACCAATAAAATTAGAAGATTATGGCAAAAGTTTATGTTTTTCTGGCAGATGGCTTCGAGGATGTTGAGGCCCTGATTCCTATCGACGTACTGCGTCGTGGTGGTGTTGATGTGGTAACTGTTAGCATCATGGATTTCCCATTGGTAGCTTCTGCTCATGGAGTGAACATCGAGGCAGATATAATGTTTGAACAGGGCGACTTCAGCGACGCCGACCTGCTGATGCTTCCTGGAGGTATGCCAGGAGCCAGCAATCTGTTCCAGCATACTGGTGTATGCAAGGCAGTGATGAACCAGTTTGCTGCAGGAAAGAAGGTGGCAGCCATCTGTGCAGCACCAGCAGTAGTGCTTGCTGCTATTGGTGTGCTCAGCGGAAAGAAGGCCACATGTTATCCCGGATTCGAGAAGGCTCTGGCAGAAGCTGGCGCAACATATACTGGCGACCTTGTTACTGTTGACGGCAACGTTACCACAGCCGAGGGTCCTGCTGCAGCATTCCCATACGCATACGAGCTGCTCACCCAGCTTGTTGACAAGCAGACCTCAGACCAGATTGCCGAGGGTATGCGATTCAAACACTTGATGAGTTAATCTTAGCAACGGACTACAGGACTTAAGGACTATATGGATTATATTATTATTGTAGCTGGCGGTAAGGGATTGCGTATGGGATCGGATATCCCAAAGCAGTTCCTGCCTATAGGCGGAAAGCCTGTGCTGATGCGCACGCTGGAGCGATTTCGCGAATACTCAGCAGAACTTCAGATCATATTAGTATTACCTGAAGCTCAGCAGGAGTACTGGCGTGAATTATGCAAACAGTATAATTTTCCCCTCCCTTTGGAGGGGGCTGAGGGAGGCTTCTACCAATTGGCCAATGGCGGACAGACACGATTCCACTCTGTGCAGAACGGACTAGCAAAGGTTCCTGATGATGCACAAGGCGTGGTAGGTGTGCATGATGGTGTGCGACCATTCCCAAGCATCGAGGTAATCAAGAACTGCTACGAGACTGCCCGCACAAAAAAGGCTGTCATCCCAGTGATTCCTGTAGTAGAGACTGTTAGACATCTTGAGGGAGAGAAATCAGTTACTGTGCCACGTGGTGACTATCGCTTGGTACAGACTCCTCAGACTTTCGATATTCAGCTGTTGAAGGCCGCCAATCGCCAACCATATAACGACGGATTTACTGACGATGCCTCAGTAGTAGAGTCGTATGGCTACGAGATAACACTTGTAGAAGGCAATCGCGAGAACATCAAGATTACAACCCCCTACGACTTAAAAATAGCTGAGGTTTTAATTTAGGATGGATATTCTCGACCAGGACATAAAATACCTGCCTGGGGTAGGCCCCAATCGCAAAAAGATGCTGAGCAATGAGCTTGGCATCGAAAGCTATGGCGACCTGCTTGAGTACTATCCATATAAATATGTTGACCGCTCTAAGGTCTACACCATCCACGAACTGACAGGCGACATGCCTTTTGTGCAGGTGGTGGGACACATCCTGAGTTTCGAGACCTTTGCCATGGGGCCTCGAAAAGAACGTGTGGTGGCACATTTTACTGATGGCACTGGCATCTGCGACCTTACTTGGTTTAACGGTGGAAAATACGCCAAGCAGAACTATAAGATAGGCGTAGAGTATCTGGTGTTTGGAAAGCCTACGGTATTCAACAATCGCATCAACTTCACCCATCCGGATTTAGATGATGCTTCAAAGGTTGACCTCACATCGATGGGGCTGCAGCCCTACTACAACACCACTGAGAAGATGAAGAAGAGCGGACTCAACTCGCGAGCCATCGAGCGACTCACCAAGACGCTTATCGAGAAGCTCCCACCCCAACCCGAAACCATCCCCGACTTCATCTACCAACCACTACATCTTGTTGATCGCGACTTTGCCTTGCGCACGGTGCACTATCCCCAGAATGCCAAAGACCTGGAACGAGCCCGTCTGCGACTTAAGTTCGAAGAGCTGTTCTATATCCAACTTAATATATTAAGGTACGCGAGCGACCAACGACGCAAATTCAGAGGTTATATATTCTCGCAAGTTGGCGAGGTATTCAACACTTTCTATAGCAAATATCTGCCATTCCCACTAACAGGAGCCCAGAAGCGCGTAATCAAAGAGATACGCAAGGATATGGGATCAGGACGGCAGATGAACCGCTTGCTGCAAGGTGATGTGGGTAGCGGAAAGACTCTTGTAGCCCTTATGTCGATGCTCATCGCCATCGATAACGGCTACCAGGCCTGCATCATGGCTCCAACAGAGATACTTGCAGAGCAACATCTGCAGACCATAATGGGATTCCTGAAGGATATGGACCTGAGAGTGGCCCTGCTTACAGGTATCGTAAAAGGTAAGCGTCGCGATGAAGTGCTTGAGGGTTTGATGGACGGCACTATCAACATTCTGGTGGGTACGCATGCCGTTATCGAAGATACCGTTCAGTTTGCACGACTTGGCTTTGTAGTGGTCGACGAGCAGCACCGTTTTGGTGTGGCTCAGCGCGCCAAGCTATGGAACAAGAGCACCAACCCACCTCACGTACTGGTCATGACAGCCACCCCCATCCCACGCACATTGGCCATGACTCTTTATGGCGATCTGGATGTGAGCGTGATTGACGAACTGCCTCCTGGACGCAAGCCCGTAAGAACCACCCATGTGTTCGATTCGCGAATGACATCGCTCTACGACGGAATACGAAATCAGATACGCGAAGGACGACAAGTTTACATAGTCTTCCCACTTATCGAAGAGAGCGCAAAAAGCGACCTCAAGAACCTTGAGGACGGATTCGAGGTATTGAAAGAAGCATTCCCTGAATTCAGACTAAGCAAGGTGCATGGACGTATGAAACCTAAGGACAAAGAGGAAGAGATGCAGCGCTTTGTAAGCGGTGAGACTCAGATACTTGTGGCCACAACGGTCATCGAGGTAGGTGTAAATGTTCCTAACGCATCGGTAATGGTTATTCTCGAAGCCCAGCGCTTTGGTTTGGCCCAGTTACATCAGCTCCGCGGACGCGTTGGTCGTGGTGCCGATCAGTCGTACTGCATCCTCGTCACCCCACTCAAACTAAGCGAAGACACTCGCAAGCGAATCGACATAATGTGCGACACAAACGATGGCTTCCGCATAGCCGAGGCCGACCTGAAACTTCGTGGTCCTGGCGACCTTGAGGGCACCCAACAGAGCGGTATGGCTTTCGACCTGAAGATAGCCGATATCGCACGCGACGGACAGATTGTACAGATGGCCAGAGACGAAGCCCAGAAGATAATTGATGAAGACCCGGAATGCAAGTCTGACAAGTTCTCTATGCTCTGGAACAGACTGCGCCAGCTGCGAAAAACCAACATCAACTGGTCTGCAATTTCATGATGTTAACGCAAACAATCTTTATCCAAAAGAACCCTAAACTATGTTAACACAGACTGTTATCGTGCACGCATATTGAAATATTTTCTTACCTTTGCACTCGAAATCTTTTTCAAATAATCAATCGAAATGAAGAAATTGTTTATATTTGCCCTTATGATTATGCTTTCTATGAGCGATATGGCTCTTGGAAAGGTAAATCCTGATCAGGCTCCTGATGAGGAAGAGGCAGAGATTGGCAATTTCGACTTCATCTACGGTCCACAGGACAATCTGAATGAGGAGTTCGAAAGAACAGAGATGCTGATGAGTGAGGCTTTCTCACACCTTGGCACTCGCTATCGTTCAGGAGCCAAAGGTCCAAGTGCTTTCGATTGCTCAGGTTTCACAAGCTACGTATACAAACAGATGACAGATGTATTCATCGGAGCCTCATCAAGAGACCAGTATGCACGCAATACCCCAATCACTCGCGCTGAACTGCAGTGTGGCGACCTTGTATTCTTTACAAGCCCACGTTCAGGTCGAAACGTTGGTCATGTAGGCATCGTGGTTGATGTTGACCCCGTTACGCAGAACTTCACATTTATCCACGCAAGTACCAATAGCGGTGTGAAGATCAGCAACTCTACAGACTCAGGCTATGCTAAGCGTTATGTAGGTGCTAGAAGAATACAACTGTAAATCATATGATCAGAAAACTTGTTTTGCTCACGTTCATGACATGCTCTATGGCAGGTCATGCTCAAGAGCTTAGTATCGCAATGACAGGCGATGTGATGATGGGAACAACATTCCCCAGCATCATGCTTCCTGCCAACGATGGTAGATATCTTTTCAAGGACGCGAAAGACATTCTTACTAGAACAGACCTTACAGTAGGCAATCTTGAGGGCGCCATCTGCGATGGTGGTAAAAGCACCAAAGGCAATGGTCCCAACTCATACTCCTTCCGCACCCCTACCAGCTACGGTCATCTGCTTAAAGAAGCCGGCTTCGACTTTATGAGCATGGCCAATAATCATGCAAACGATTTCGGAATCGAGGGTATCGAGTCTACTGAGAGCGTATTAGATGCGCAAGGCATTCTATATTCTGGCATTGAAGGACGCATAGAGAGTGCCGTCATCGAGCGAAAAGGTTTGAAAATAGGTCTGTGCGCCTTTGGTCATAACAGTTACACACTCAAGCATCTTGATTTGGAAACTGTTGGGCGTATCGTTGACGACCTGGTAGCTAAATGCGATCTTGTTATCGTATCATTCCATGGCGGAGCCGAGGGACGAACTAAGAGGCATCTGCCTTATGGCACCGAGACATTCCTTGACGAGAATCGTGGTTCGTTACGCCAATTGGCTCACTTCTGCGTCGATCATGGAGCCGATGTGGTTTATGGACATGGCCCACATGTGGTTCGCGGCATAGAGGTTTACAAAAACCGTTTCATCGCCTATAGTTTAGGAAATTTCTGTACACCATACAACGTTAATCTAAAAGGCATTTCCGGCTATGCTCCAATAGTGGAAATAAGCATTAATAAGGACGGTTCTTTCCTTAAAGGAAAGATACATTCCTTCCTTCAGACCAAGGGCATCGGACCCCGTACGGACAAGAAAAAAAGTGTGGCTTTGGAGATGAAACGCCTCAGCGAAACGGATATTCCTCATAGTCAGGCTAAAATAGACTCTAACGGCAATATTGAACTGAAAAAATAAAAAATAGAGGGCAAAAGTGTTAAAAGTGAACAAAAAACACCAATATTTTCCGGATTTTAATTCATAATTAGTACCTTTGCAGCGGATTTTTGAAATTAACTCAACTAAAAAGGATACAAAATTAGAATATGAATATTACAAAAATAAAGAAATTAGCCGTTCTGGCATTTGCAGCTTTTGTAGCGGTTCCAGCATCCGCTCAGGATCTGTTGGCCAAACAGGCACCAATAGACCGCAGAATGAAGGCGGTCGATTCTATGGTACTTAAACGAATCATCGCTCAGGAAGAGAAATACAATCCATCAGCCGACCTTTACGAAGACTGGAACAACGTATATGCACATCGCGAAACAACTCTCCCCGATTCATTCCGCATCGACCTGAGAGGTTTCCACATGCCTACCGACAGCCGAGTTGTTACATCAAACTTCGGATCACGTTGGGGACGCCAGCATAAAGGTCTTGATATCAAGGTATATATTGGTGATACAATCCGTGCCGCTTTCAGTGGTAAGATCCGTATCGTAAAATATGAGCCAAAGGGATATGGTAAGTATGTAGTTATCCGCCACCACAATGGTTTGGAGACTATCTATGGCCATATGTCAAAGCACCTGGTTGTTGAGAATCAGGAGGTTAAGGCTGGTGAGCCTATCGGACTTGGTGGTAACACAGGTCGTAGCACAGGTTCTCACCTCCACTTCGAGACCCGTCTCTGTGGTGTAGCTCTTAACCCAGCTCTGATGTTCGACTTCCGTAATCAGGATGTTGTAGGCGACTTCTACAACTTCAACCGCAACAAGTATGCTTCTGAGTCAGCTCAGGCTACACGTCTGCGTGGTGTTGGTGGTGTTACTTCTAGCGATAGCGATCAGGACGACGAGTTGGCAATTGCTGCGCCCGCACGTACATCTTCTAATGTACACTTCCACAAGGTTAAGAAGGGCGACACACTGCAGGCCATTGCCCGCAAGCATCACACCACAGTTGATAAGCTTTGCAAACTCAACCGAATTGGTAAGACCATCCGCTTGAGACCAGGACAAATTTTGAAATACAACTAAAAAAAATACAGAATCCCGTCACAGTTGACGGGATTTTTTGTATATTTGCAGCTGTAACCTAAAAACATTAAAAAGTATGTTCGACAAGGAAAGAGGGCTATATATTGCCCACAGCTCTAACGGAGCATTGAGTATCACTGGAAAGATGGCCAATCGCCATGGTTTGATAGCTGGAGCCACAGGTACAGGTAAGACTGTAACCCTTCAGGTTATGGCCGAGACATTCTGCCAAGCTGGTGTACCATGCTTTATGGCAGATATGAAGGGCGACCTGTCTGGAATATCGCAGGTAGGAAAGATGAGCGGCTTTATCGAGAAGCGCCTGCCCGAGTTCCAGATTGAGAATCCCGAGTTCCAGAGTTGTCCTGTACGTTTCTTCGACGTGTTCGGCGAGCAAGGTCACCCTATGCGTGCCACAATATCGCAGATGGGTCCACAGTTGCTTTCACGCCTTCTCGAACTTAACGAAACACAAGATGGTGTACTGAATATTGTATTCCACATCGCTGATGAGCGCGGACTGCTTATCCTCGACCTGAAGGATCTGCGCGCCATGCTCGACTATGTATCGCAGCATGCCAAGGAGTATACCACAAAGTATGGAAACATATCATCCGCCTCAGTAGGCGCCATTCAGCGAGCATTACTACAATTGGAGAATCAAGGAGCTGAGAAGTTCTTTGGCGAGCCATCGTTCGACATCTACGACCTGATGCAGACCGAGGGCGGCAAGGGTGTCATGAACGTATTAGCAGCCGACAAGCTGATGATGCAACCTAAGCTATATTCTACATTCCTGTTGTGGTTGCTTTCAGAGCTCTACTCCACCCTTCCTGAGGTTGGCGATCTGCCATTGCCAAAGTTAGTATTCTTCTTCGACGAGGCCCATATGCTTTTCGAAGGAACATCAAAAGCCCTTCTCGATAAGATTGAGCAGGTTATACGATTAATCCGTTCTAAGGGTGTTGGTATATATTTCATCACCCAGAGCCCAACAGATATTCCAGAGAATATTCTTGGTCAGTTAGGTAATCGTGTTCAGCATGCATTAAGAGCTTACACGCCAAAGGATCAGAAAGCCGTAAAGACAGCTGCCGATACATTCAGAGCTAATCCTGAGTTTAAGACAGACGAGGCAATTATGAACCTCGAAACAGGCGAGGCCTTGGTAAGTTTCCTCGATGAGAAGGGAGCACCAAACATGGTTGAGCGTGCTAAGATACTCTTCCCACTCTCACAGATTGGAGCAGTAACCGAGGGTCAGAGATTAGACATCATCAAGCAGAGTCGTATCTACGGTAAATATGACACGCCAATAGACCGCGAGAGTGCTTTCGAAGTACTGATGGCCGATGCAGAGCGCCAATTACAGGAGGCTGAGCAGCAACAGGCAGAGATTGATGTTCCAAAGCCAGAAGCCAAAGCAGAGAAAAAGAAGTCTGGTTTGATGGGTAAGGTATTAAAGGCTGTTCTTACAGCCATCACTTCTACATTCGCAGCCATCCTTGGCACTTATGTAAGCGATAAGGTTACAGGTAAGAAGACCAAGTCGCGCACCTCAACCACAGGTCGCGTAGCCAAGAATGCCACGAGTGCTGCCACCCGCACCATCACCAAGGAACTCACCCGCGACATCCTCGGCAATCTCATCAAATAGATAATTTAGCAACGGACTACACGACTAACAGGACTTTTTTTCTTTATTAATTAAGTCCTTAAGTCCTGTAGTCCGTTGCCAATAAAAAGAACTAGTATGTCATCACTGGCTCAAGGGTCTTGGCCTCTTCTACCATTTTTGCGATTTCGCTAACAGCAGGAACGCGGCCGCAGATGTGGAATTGAGCGTTAATCTCCTCAAGCTTGGGCTGGAGGTTCTCAGGTACACGATGACGGAACTCCTTAACGGTGTCAACACCAGCCTTCTCGAGCAACTCAGCAAACTGGGGTCCTACACCATTTACACGGAACAGATCTGCATGGTTAGTCCAGCGCAGAATCAGTTTCTCGGGGATACCAGTAGCCTCGGCCAGATCTCTGCGTCCCTTAGCGGGTCCACACTTTGCAAGCAGTTCACTAACCTTGTTAATACCTGCAGCAATCAGTTTCTCGGCGTAAACGTCGCCAACACCTTCGATGTCAATAATCTTGTAATCCATAATTTAAAAGTTTTAAGTTAATGGTGAGTAAAATTGTTGCTGCAAATATAGTTATTTTTTCCTTTGGATGTTACGCTTTATACGGATTTTTATTAACTTTGCAGCAAAATTAACAAAAGATGATGGTTGCATTATATATTGTAATAGGTATAGCGGTAGGAGCTGTGGTGCTCTATCTGCTTATGGATCGCCGTATGGATGCTTTGCGCATTGCAGGTGGTAAGGCCGATATAGAGCTGAAGATGAAAACCGAACAACTGGCCGAGAAGACCAGTCGTGTTCAGCATCTTGAGACCGAGAACAGAGACCTGCACGCTAAGGCCGAATCGCAGAGCCGCGAGTTGCAGCTTCTGCATCAGCAGATGACCGAGGAACTGCAGCGTAATGAGGCGCGATTTAAGAATATGGCGCAGCAGCTGCTTGAGCAGAGTGCATCCAAGCTTAAGGAGTCGAACACAGAGACCATGTCAGGCATCACGCAGCCATTGAAGGATGCTATTGCCAATATGCAGAAGGCCATCAACGAAAACCAGAAGGAGTCGGCAGCCCATTCTGCCTCGTTCCGCGAGCAGATGCTGATGATGATGCAGCAGACTCAGCAGTTGGGCGAGAAGGCAGAGAGCCTTACCAACGTGTTGCGCCGCGACAACAAAGTCAGTGGAAACATGGGCGAGATAATACTTGGCGACCTGCTCACATCACAGGGACTCACAGAGGGAATCCACTATGAGGTTCAGGCTCGACTTCGTGATGAATTAGGTAAGCCCCTGAAGCACGACGAGACTGGAAAGGAAATGCAGCCAGATGTTATCTTGCACTATCCTCAAGGTCAGGATGCCATTATCGATTCTAAGGTTTCGCTTGTAGCATACGAGAAATATGTGAATGCAGAATCGCCAGAAGATAAGGAACGCTATCTGCAGGATCACATCAAGAGCGTGCGCCAGCATGTAAATGAGTTGGCTCGTAAAGACTATTCTAAGTACGTAAAGAACGGTCGTGATGTAATCGACTTTGTGATTATGTTTGTTCCTTTTGAGTCGTCGTTGCAGTTGGCTTTGGCCAATGACCCGACACTTTGGCGCGAGGCTTTCGAGAAGAAGGTGTTTGTTACAGGTGAGCAGAACCTGCTGGGTATACTTCACATGATTCATATTGCTTGGGTACAGAACCAACAGGCAGAGAATCAGGAGAAGGTGTTCGGACTTGCAGAGCAGTTGCTTGACCGTCTGGGCGATTTCGTTCAGCGTTACAATGACCTGGGTACAAAGATCGAGGCTGTACAGAAGGCTTACGACAATACTAACAACAAACTCATCAGTGGTCGTCAGAGTGTAACCCAAAAAGCCCAGGAGCTCATCACCCTAGGAGCCAAAGAAAACCCCAACCGCAAAATCCCCCTCCCCGAGGTTGGACTAGAGTAAATTTTAGCAACGGACTACAGGACTTAAGGACTTTTTATGTTATACGAAGAATTATCAGGTAGTATTTTGAAGGCTTATTTCAATGTATTGAATGTCTTAGGTACAGGTTATTTAGAGTCTGTATATGAGAATGCCTTGTGTATAGAATTTGATGAGTTAGGTATTCCTTATGAGAGACAGAAACGTTTGAATGTGGTTTACAAAGGTCATAATATTGGTGATTTTATTGCTGATTTAATAGTAGACAACAAGATTATATTAGAATTGAAAGCAGTAACACAGCTTAACGCAGCACATAGTGCTCAATTGATTAATTATCTTACTATAACTAAATTAAAAGTAGGTTTACTGCTTAACTTTGGAGAAGGAAGAGACTATAAGCGAGTTTATCTAAAAGATTAAGTCCTTAAGTCCTGTAGTCCGTTGCAAAAAAAAGAAGAATATGGGAATATATATTAGCGAGGAGATATGGGAGTTTGATTTGGAGGCGGGGCTGAAGGATATTTCTGAACAGCGTCGCGAGCAGGCCCTTAAGTTTAAGTTTGAACAGGGCCAACGGCTTTGTGTGCTTGCTTATCAACTGCTTAAGGAAGGCTTGCAGAAAGAGTATGGCATTACTGATAATCCCATCTTCGAATACAACGAGCATGGCAAACCCAGCATCGTTGGCCATCCTGAGATATACTTCAACCTGAGCCACTGCAAAGAGGCCGCCATCTGCGTTATCAGCGACAAGCCCATTGGCGTGGATGTTGAATCTCTCCGTGAGTTCAAGGATAGTCTGGTAAACTACACTATGAACGATGAAGAAAAAGCAGAAATGACATCATCGTCTAATCCAGCAGCCACTTTCATCCGCCTGTGGACTATGAAAGAGGCCACCTCAAAACTTATCGGTACAGGCATCACCAACGATGTAAAATCACTTATCGACACCACAAAATATAAATATACCACCGTCGAGCGACAGCGGTATACTTATACAATTTGTTCCTTTATTTAGGCTGAAGATCAGCATACTCTCTTGCTACATTTGCGAT
>DEHD01000038.1 GCA_002351725.1 Prevotella sp. UBA2809 | reverse complement strand
CAACACTATACAGGGAAAGACATCGGATTCAGAATTCAGAAACTCAGTTTTTTTTGCGAGGGGGTATAGAAGGAAAGAGAATTTTATGAATTATATAATTACTATATATATAATATATATATTATATATATAGTAAAAGTTGTAGTGGCAGTTTTGAGGTGCTCATGAGAAAACTGAATACTGAATTTCTGAGTCTCAAAAATACAGTCTCAACTATTTAACAGTTTGTTAACATTAAATATTTGATATACTCACGAAAAATTCGTACCTTTGCATTGTCGAAGAAAATATAGAGGTAATGCTCCCGCGTGAGGCAAAAGATTCTCCCACGTGCATTAAGAAAATCTACTACGTGTGGCAGCAAAAACGTCTAGACTACGCTCGACATAGCAACAATATATATAAGTAACAAAATAGTTAACAATTCAACACAGAAACAAAATTAGAATCATGGCACAAAGAGTACAAAACAAAGAAAAGTTAGCGTCTATTCATCGGGCCAGGGGGCGAACTCTAGTTCTAACTCTATCCATTGGGGGTCATTCTGAGGGGTGGAGCTCTTCTGGTTTGAGACGCCTAGGCCTAATAGGCGGATGGGATGTGAGTGAAACTCTACGCCTTGCATCAGTTGTTTGGCCAGGGGAAGGATATCATCCTTGGTGCGGAGGATATGATCGACGGTGATGCTGCGGGTGATTTGTTGGAAGTCCAGGAACTTGACCTTCAACGTGAGGGTGCGGCCCTCGAAATCGTTCTTCAAGATGCGCCTTTCAAGCTCAATAACGGTGTGATAGAGATGGATGGTAACAGCGGAGTTCTCGCTGATGTCGGACTCAAATGTCTGCTCACAGCTTACGCTCTTCCTCTCCCACTCGCTGATGACAGGACGGTTATCGATGCCTCGCGAGAAATCGTAGAACACCTGCCCCATCTTGCCGAACTCCTGAGTTAATCGTGCAAGCGAGGTGTTTCGCAAATCAAGGCCTGTAAAAATGCCCATGTGGTGCATCTTCTCGGCGGTTTTCTGTCCTACGCCCCAGATCTTCTCCACCTTCAGCTGGGCGATGAAGTCTAACGCCCGGTCGGGATGAATCACCGTCAACCCATCTGGTTTGCGCCAATCGGAGGCTATCTTTGCCAAGAACTTGCAATAGCTCACACCTGCTGATGCAGTGAGCCCAGTGGTCTCGCGGATGCGCTGTTTTATCTCGCGGGCGATATCCACGCCAAGCTCTATGCCACGCTTATTCTCGGTAACATCAAGAAAAGCCTCGTCGAGGGATATTGGTTCTATCAGGTCGGTATAGTCGTGGAATATCTGGTGCAGTTGTGCCGACACCTCTTTATATCGCTGAAAATGCGGCTCTACGATTATCAGCTGAGGACACAAGCGCTTGGCCAACTGGATGGATTGCGCAGAATGCACCCCGAACCGTCGGGCCTCGTAGCTGGCAGTAGACACCACACCACGCTCGGCATCGTGACCAACCGCTATCGGCTTGCCCTTCAGTTCTGGATTATCGCGCTGCTCTACAGCCGCGAAGAACTGATCCATATCCACATGAATAATCTTCATAAACCTATCAATCTGGGTGCAAAAGTACAAATAATAATCCAAATTGCAGTAAGAACACCCACGAAAAAAGAGAATCCCATATCACTACGGGATTCTCCGGGGACCTCCAAAAGAGGTGTATATTCTAACTCAACTAACAAATCCTTATCTGCGACCAGCGAAGTGTCCTGATGAGCTACGGCTGCTCTTAGTAGCCATCGCCATGTGACGCTCGTTGTGAACAACAGGCTTGCTATCATGCATCTTTGGGGCTTCGCGATGTACAGCGGGCTTGTGATGCTTTCCACCCTTGTAAGTTACGTATACCTTGGGATGTGCATTATAGAAATGACCTCTGTTGTAGTGAGAGTAAACGGCGAAAGTAAATCCACCTGACTTCCATGCTACGGGGCGATAGAAGTGAGAGAGAGTGATGTACTTGTCGTACTGCCATGCATTGAGAACATAGCGGAGGTCAGCGTTGCGGCGATCCCACCAGATTCCGAATACATCGGCACGGCCGTTGAGATTCATAAGATAATCGAGATTTATCTCATATACACGATCGTACTGTGATGCAGTAAGATTCAATTCGTATGCCATCTTGTCGCTCAAGAACAAAGCCTCATTCTTAGCTGCAGTATAGCTCATCGCGTTGGCCGACATGGTCATTACCATCATCATTGCCATTATCATCAACTTTTTCATAATCGTACCTCCTATAAATTTAAATTGTTATTAATCCCTGCATTATAGCCGCCCCTTATCAAGGGGCTCTAAATGTTTTATGTTCACGGTGCAAAGATCGGAACTTTCCGGGAGGTTTCAAAAGGAAACTTCCTAAACATAGGATAGGAAATCCCTAAACATGAGTAGGAATTTCCCTCTGGATGACATTTAACATTAATTACATATTAGCGATACAAGGAATGAGCCATTGTTGCATTTAAAGGGTAGTGAACTGAAATTAATTACAAAACAAAAAAGTAAAAACAATGAAGAAACTGAAATTTGTAACAATGGCTTGCTGCGTGGCAGCAATGGGTTTAACATCATGTCTTAACGATAGCGACGACACTCGTAGCGAAATGAGCAAGGAGGAGTTGGCTTACTGTTTTAATGCAGTTAGGGGTACATACGAGGGCAACCTTATTTATGTGGCCAAGAACGTTAAGGACGTGAACGATAATACCGACACGCTGAAAATCAGTTGGAACATTGCCAACGACAGCACGATGACTATCAAGAACTTCCCCACCCGACTGCTTACCGACAACATATCGGACGAGAAGCTGAAAGCAGCGTTGGCCGAGGCTCCTAATCAGGATATCGAGTGCCGAATAGGGTTTATCAACTCATCGCCCGTGCAGTATCTTATCAACCCAAAGGCACCAAGCTACAACATTAACCACGACGGTACCGAGCACAAGATACAAGTGGCATTCTACGCAAACAGCACCAACTCGTTTGGTAGCTTAAACCAGACAAAGAAGGTGCTGTATATGCAGATAGTAGAAGGAGCCATATATATGGATGGCAAGCAGACCGCTTACCTCACTACGGCTAATCCTTTTGCTTTCGAAGCTGCAAAAGAGTAATTACTTGCGGACGATAACACTACCGCTGGCCTGATGAGTGGCGAGGATAAGAACCTCGGCTATCTGGACGTGAGCGGGAGCATTTGAGGCATACACTGCTACATCGGCAATATCATCGCCAGTTAGTGGTTGTATGCCTTTATATACGTTAGCTGCGCGCTCGTTATCGCCGTGGAAACGAACATTGCTGAAGTTAGTCTCAACAAGTCCGGGCTTGAGGTTTGTTACGCGGATGGCGGTGTTAGCCACATCAATGCGAAGACCATCGCTAAGAGCCTTTACAGCAGCCTTTGTGGCGCAGTAAACGTTACCTCCAGCATAGGCAGCATCGCCGGCTACCGAACCTACATTAATAATATGTCCGCTATTACGAGCCACCATACCTGGAACAACCAGACGGGTCATTGTGAGCAAGCCCTTTATGTTGGTATCAATCATTCCGTCCCAATCGTCGAAACTTCCCTCGTATTCAGGCTCCAAGCCAAGGGCCAGACCAGCATTGTTCACAAGTACATCGATGTTTTTCCAAGCCTCAGGAAGTCCCTCGATAGCCTCTACTGCTGCTTCGCGGTTGCGAACATCGAACTTAAGTGTATAAACATCGGTTCCCTGAGCCTTAAGCTCACCTGAAATCTCGCTCAAACGGGTTGCGTTACGACCTGTAAGAATCAACTTGTCGCCATTAGCGGCAAACTTGCGGGCGCATGCCATTCCGATACCGCTGGTAGCGCCTGTAATCAAAACAATCTTGTTCATAATTTTTGTGCTAAAAAACTATTTGTTTATAATGTTATACTTTCGATACGTAGTTTTACCAAACCAGCTGGTACGCGAACCTCCACTACATCGCCAACCTTCTTATTCAACAAGGCCTGAGCAATAGGCGACTTGATAGAAATCTTACCCTCGCGCAGATTAGCCTCGTGAGGACTTGCAATGGTATAAGTCATCTTTGCATTGTTAGTTAAATTGGTCATCTCGACCTTGCTAAGCAATCCCACACAATCCTTGCCCAGGAGTTCGGTATTGATTACGCGGGCATTCTCGAGCACCTTCTGGAGGAAGCTTATACGGCTCAACAAGCGGCCTTGTTCGCGCTTGGCAGCATGATACTCAAAGTTCTCACTAAGGTCGCCTTTATCGCGTGCCTCAGAGATGGCATCCTTGCATGCTGGCAGTTCTACACTCTCCAGATGTTTTAGTTCATTTACGAGCTTATCCCAGCCCTCTTGTGACATATATTCCATAAATATGCAATAATTCTATTATTTCGGCTGCAAAATTAGCACTTTTTTCCGAATCTGTGCAATTTTACATTCTTTTTTTGTATCTTTGCGCCTTGAAATTATTAGGTAAATAGATTAGAAGAGATGGAAACGACAGCAATTCTGCTATTGCACTGCCCCGATCAGCAGGGAATTATTTCGGAAGTAACAAAGTTTATCACCGACAATAAGGGTAATATCGTGTACCTTGATCAGTATGTAGACAAGGTGGATGGTATGTTTTTTATGCGAATAGAGTGGGAACTGGAAGGATTCCTGATTCCTCGCGACAAGATTTACGACTACATCACCACCCTCTATGCTCAGCGCTACCAGATGAAGTTCAGCCTGTACTACAGCGACAAGCGCCCTCGTATGGCCATTTTCGTATCGAAGATGAGTCACTGTCTGTACGATTTGCTGGCACGCTGGAAGGCGGGCGAGTTCAACTGCGATATCCCCTGTATTGTTTCAAATCACGAAGATCTTCGCTATGTGGCCGATCAGTTCGGTATTCCTTACTACGTGTGGAGCATAAAGAAAGACCACTCAAACAAGGAGGAGGTTGAGAAGGCCGAGATGGAGCTGCTTAAGAAGGAGGATATCTCGTTTATCGTATTGGCTCGCTACATGCAGATTATCAGCGACGAGATGATAGCCGAGTATCCACACCACATCATCAACATCCACCACTCGTTCCTTCCTGCATTCATCGGTGCCAAGCCTTATCATCAGGCTTACGAGCGCGGCGTGAAGATTATCGGAGCAACAAGCCACTATGTGACAGCCGAGTTGGATGCCGGTCCAATCATCGAGCAGGATGTTACCCGCATCACTCATAAGGACACCCCCGAGAGCCTTGTGCTTAAGGGAAAAGACCTTGAGAAGATTGTGCTCAGCCACGCTGTAAGCAAGCACATCCAGCGAAAGATTCTCACTTATAAGAACAAGACGATTATCTTCAGTTGATTGAACATTGAAAATTGAACATTGAACATGAATGTTGCAATAGTAAAATATAACGCAGGAAATATTTATTCGGTGGTTAACGCACTGAAGCGATTGGGCATTGAGCCAACGCTTACCGACGATGCCGAGCTGCTGAAGAAAGCCGATAAGGTGCTGTTTCCCGGACAAGGACACGCTGGCGAGGCGATGGACTACCTGAAAGCGCGCAAGCTCGACTTGCTTATCCGCGACCTCAAGCAGCCCGTATTCGGCATCTGTGTGGGTCAGCAGCTTCTCTGCAAGCACTCTGAGGAGGGCGACACCGAGTGCATCGGAATTTTCGATGCCGAGGTGAAGCGTTTCCAGCCCCATCGCCACGAAGAGAAAGTGCCCTGCATGGGATGGAACCGATTAGAGGTGAAAGGTCCCCAGGTTAATCCGATTCTCAAAGATTTAGGCGAGAACCCTTACGTATATTTCGTGCACTCTTATTATGTACCGGTTTGTGCTGAGACCATCGCAACAGCAGATTATATTCTGCCCTACTCGGCCTCTATGCACAAAGATAATTTCTATACCTGCCAATTCCACCCCGAAAAGAGTGGTAAGGTGGGCGAACGTATACTCAAAAACTTTTTAGACTTATGAAAATTGAACTGATTCCTGCAATTGACATTATCGGCGGTCAGTGTGTAAGATTGACCAAAGGCGATTACGACCAGAAGACTGTTTATGGCAAGCCCATAGATATGGCAAAGGAGTTTGAACGTATAGGCTTCAACCGTCTGCATGTGGTTGATCTTGACGGAGCAAAGTCACGTCACATCGTTAACGACGCCGTGCTGCGCGAAATCACCAGCAACACCAAGCTTACAGTCGACTTTGGAGGAGGCATCAAAAGTCATGAAGACGTTGATGCAGCTTTTCAGGCTGGAGCCCAGATGGTAACAATCGGCTCGGTAGCCGTAACCCATCCGCAGCTGTTCACATGGTGGTTGCAGAAGTATGGACCAGACCGCGTGGTACTTGGTGCCGACGTGCGCAACGGAAAGATAAGCATCAACGGATGGAAAGAGGATTCTACCGAAGACCTGCTTCCATTCCTTAAGAAATACGTAGATGCAGGTGTAAAGAGCGTGCTGTGTACAGAGATTTCTAAAGACGGCACACTGGGTGGCCCCGCCATCGACCTCTATCGCGAAGTACTGAACACCTACCCCGGACTGCATCTCATCGCTAGCGGAGGTGTATCATCGATTGACGACATCAGAGCCCTCGACAAGGCAGGAATACCTGCCGTAGTCTTCGGAAAGGCCATCTACGAAGGTAGAATAGACCTTGAAGACTTGTGGAGAGCCGGACAAAAGAACAACTAAGAAAATGAGTTTAGCAAAAAGAATAATACCCTGCCTGGATGTGAAGGATGGTGAGACCGTAAAGGGCACCAACTTCGTTAACCTCCGCTCAGCCGGCGACCCGGTAGCTCTGGGAAAAGCCTACAGCGAGCAAGGTGCCGACGAATTGTGCTTTCTCGACATCACAGCCAGCTTCGAAGGTCGCAAGACGTTTACCGATATGGTAACGCGTGTGGCTCAGGAGATAAACATCCCCTTCACCGTGGGCGGAGGAATAAACGAGCTTGCCGATGTTGAGCGCTTGCTGTATGCGGGAGCCGACAAGGTGAGCGTGAATAGTGCAGCAATACGCCGCCCTGAGCTTATCGACGAGATAACCAACCGCTTTGGCTCTCAGGTATGCGTGTGTGCCATCGATGCCCGATTTGATGCCGACGGTTGGCACTGCTACCTTAAGGGTGGTCGCGAGCGTACCGAGCGCGGCCTGTTTGAGTGGGCTCACGAGGCTCAGGAGCGCGGTGCCGGCGAGATTCTTTTCACATCGATGGATCACGACGGAGTGAAAGAGGGTTATGCCAACGAGGCACTTCGCGAGCTTGCCGACAATCTCTCTATCCCCATCATCGCAAGTGGTGGAGCTGGAAAGAAGGAGCACTTCCGCGACACATTCATCGAGGGCCACTCTGATGCCGCTCTCGCCGCAAGTGTGTTCCACTTTGGTGAAATTCCCATCCCCGAACTGAAACAGTACCTCAAATCCGAAGGCATAAACGTGAGAGTTTAGCAACAAAAAATAAAAAGGAATGAAGATAGATTTTGAAAAGAGCGGTGGACTTGTTCCCGCTATCATACAGGATGCCAAGACCAAGAACGTACTGATGCTTGGCTACATGAATCAGGAGGCCTACGATAAGACCATCAAGACGGGCAAGGTAACCTTCTGGAGTCGCAGTCGTAACTGCCTTTGGACTAAAGGCGAGACCAGCGGAAACTTCCTGCATCTGGTTGACATTATGGTTGATTGCGACAACGATACTCTGCTTGTAAAGGCAACCCCCGATGGTCCAACATGCCACACAGGTACCGACACCTGCTGGGGCGAGGAGAACAATAGCGGAGTGACATTCCTCACAGAGCTGCAGGACTTTATCAATATGCGCCACGAGCAGATGCCCGAGGGCAGCTACACCACCAAGCTCTTCAAGGATGGTATCAACAAGATAGCCCAGAAGGTTGGCGAGGAGGCTCTCGAAACAGTTATCGAGGCCACCAACGGTACCGATGAGCACCTTATCTACGAGGCAAGCGATCTGCTGTATCACCTCACCGTACTGCTGGCAAGCAAGGGTTTGCGTATAGAGCAGGTAGCCGATGAGCTGCACAAGCGCCACGACCCAAATTGGGACAAGCAGCGCCGCGAAGCCAAAGCCGCCGGAAAGATGAAATAGTTAATATAGCAACGGACAACAGGACTAAAAGGACTGATTATCAAAATAAGAAAAAAGTCGTAAAGTCCTGTAGTCCGTTGCAAAAAATAGAAACAGAATGCTGATTAATTATAAGAACGCGAATATTTACCAGAGGCACGGCATTGAGGTGCTGCATGGTGTGAACTTCGAGGTAGACGAAGGCGAGATGGTGTATATAATCGGCCGTGTAGGATCAGGAAAGAGCACACTGCTCAAGACCATCTATTGCGACCTTGATATCGACGAGGCCGACGAGGCAACGGTTCTTGACTACGACCTGCTTACCATCCGCCGCAAGCAGATTCCCGACTTGCGACGCGAGGTGGGAGTAGTGTTTCAGGACTTCCAGTTGCTTGGCGACCGCACGGTCTACAAGAATCTAGAATTTGTGCTCAAGGCCACAGGATGGCGCGACAAGGAGCGCCGCAACGACCGCATCGCAGAGGTTCTTTCGATGGTTGGTCTTGAGGATAAGGCTGATAAGATGCCAAATGAGCTTTCGGGTGGCGAGCAGCAGCGTGTTGCCATCGCCCGTTCTATACTCAACCAGCCTCAGATTATCATTGCCGACGAGCCAACAGGTAATCTCGACAAGGAGACGGCCGACAATATTATGCAGCTGCTTAAGAGCATCGCCGACAAAGGCACTGCAGTAATCATGTCTACCCACAACATCTCGCTGGTGAACAAGTATCCAGGCAAGGCGTTCCAATGCCAGGATGGCAAGATGGAACAAGTGGTTATCCGCAAGGCGGAGCCAAAGGCCGAAGAGGTGAAAGAGTGAAAGAGTGAAAAAGTGAAAAGGTAAAAAATTTAAATCAAGGCATATGAAAGTAATGAAATTCGGCGGAACATCCGTCGGCACCCCACAGAGAATGAAGGAGGTGACTGCACTTGTCACCAAGTTTAACGAACCCGTTTTCGTTGTGCTCTCAGCTATGTCGGGCACCACAAACAGTCTTGTAGAGATTTCAGACTATCTCTATAAGAAAAATCCCGATGGCGCTAACGAGGTTATCAACCGCTTGGAGCAGAAGTACGACAAGCATGTTGACGAGCTGTACACCAAAGCCGAGACCAAGGCCGCTACACGCGAGTTCCTGAAGGGCGAGTTCGACTACCTGCGTTCGTTCACCAAGGAGCTCTTTACTTCTTTCGAGGAGAAGAGCATCGTGGCTCAGGGCGAGATTATCTCTACCAACATGGTGGTTAACTACATGAACGAGATCGGCATCAAGGCCGTTCTGCTCAACGCTCTCGACTTTATGCGCACCGATAAGAATGCCGAGCCCGATCCTGTTTACATCAAGGAGAAGCTGGCCGCTCTGATGAAGGAGAACGAGGGAGCACAGGTTTACCTCACTCAGGGTTTCATCTGCCGCAATGCTTACGGCGAGATCGACAACCTGCAGCGTGGAGGTAGCGACTATACCGCTTCGCTCATCGGTGCTGCTATCGCTGCCGATGAGATTCAGATCTGGACCGATATCGACGGTATGCACAACAACGACCCACGCGTGGTTGATGGCACCGAGCCCGTACACCAGCTGCACTTCGAGGAGGCTGCCGAGCTGGCTTACTTCGGAGCAAAGATTCTGCACCCCACATGCGTTCAGCCAGCTAAGTATGCAGGCATCCCTGTTCGCTTGTTGAACACTATGGATCCTGATGCAGAGGGAACCACCATCAGCAACAAGACCGAGTACGGAAAGATTAAGGCCATCGCCGCTAAGGACAACATCACAGCCATCAAGATCAAGTCGAGCCGCATGCTGCTTGCCACAGGATTCCTGCGTAAGGTATTCGAGATTTTCGAGAGCTACCAGACTCCTATCGATATGGTTTGTACATCAGAGGTTGGCGTATCAATGAGTATCGACAACTCAGCACATCTGGGCGAGATTGTTGACGAGCTCAAGAAGTACGGTACCGTTACTGTTGATACCAACATGTGTATCATCTGCGTAGTGGGTGACCTTGATTGGAGCAACGTAGGTTTCGAGACCATCGCACTCGATGCGCTTAAGGATATCCCCGTACGAATGGTTAGCTACGGAGGTTCTAATTACAACATCTCGTTCCTTATCCGCGAGGAAGACAAGAAGCGTGCGCTCCAGAAGCTTAGCGACACAATTTTCAAGTAATAAGGAGACAAGGAGACGTGTTTACAAAAAGAACTAACACATGACAAAAGGAATTTTCCCAGTAGAGAAGTTTGAGTCGATAGAGACTCCCTTCTACTACTATGACGCCGAACTATTGCGCCAGACTCTGAAGACCATCAACGAGGAGGCAAGCAAGCACGAGGGCTTTGTGGTACACTATGCCATTAAGGCCAACGCTAATCCTCGTGTGCTCCGCATTATCCGCGAGGCTGGTCTTGGAGCCGATTGCGTTAGTGGCGGCGAGATTGAAGCATCGCTCAAGGCGGGCTTCCCAAATAATAAGATTGTTTATGCAGGTGTAGGCAAGAGTGATTGGGAAATCAATCTTGGCCTCGATAACGACATTTTCTGCTTCAATGTAGAAAGCATTCCCGAACTCGAGGTGATTAACGAGCTGGCAGCAGCTAAGGGCAAGGTGGCTCGCGTAGCCTTCCGCCTTAACCCCAACGTAGGTGCCCACACCCACGCCAACATCACCACTGGTTTGGCCGAGAACAAGTTTGGTATCGCCATGCGCGATATGGTTACGGTAATCCGCAAGGCCGAAGAGCTTGCTAACGTAAAGTTCGTAGGTCTGCACTTCCACATCGGCTCACAGATTCTCGACATGGGCGACTTTGAGGCTCTCTGCAATCGCGTAAACGAGTTGCAGCAGGAGCTCATCAGCCACCGCATACGTGTTGAGCACATCAACGTGGGCGGCGGTCTTGGTATCGACTATTCGCACCCCAACCGTGTGCCCATCCCCGATTTCAAGGCCTACTTCGACACTTACGCCAAGAAGCTTAAGCTGCAACCCGGTCAGACTCTGCACTTCGAGCTGGGTCGTGCCGTTGTGGCTCAGTGCGGCTCTCTTATCACGCGTACCTTATATATAAAGGAGGGCGCCGTTAAGAAGTTCGCCATTGTCGATGCCGGATTCACCGACCTTATCCGTCCCGCCCTCTATCAGGCTTACCACAAGATTGAGAACATCACCAGCGACGCTGAGCCCGAGACCTACGATGTAGTAGGTCCTATCTGCGAGAGCACCGATGTGTTTGCCAAGCAGATTGACCTTAACAAGGCAAAGCGTGGCGATTTGATGGCCATCCGATCAGCTGGTGCCTATGGCGAGATTATGGCATCGCAGTATAACTGTCGCCGTTTGCCCAAGGGCTATATGAGCGATGAGTTGTAAGGCAAAATGTAAAAATGTAATAATTATAAAATGAGTAAAGACTCTCGAGGATTCTCAGTCATTATGACCGCGTACGATCAGGCCCACGAGCTTGAGGCAAACCTCCCCGTTTACCTCACTCAGCATTACGAGCCTGGCTACGAGGTCATCGTGATTGATGAGTCTTCATCCGATGAGACTTCAGACGTACTGAAGCTTCTCAAAAAAGAATACTCCAACCTCTACACCACCTTCCTGCCCAAGCCCGATTGCAACAAGAAGCGCAAGATGCAGGCTTACAACCTGGGCATCAAGGCGGCTAAGAACGATTGGCTCATCTTTTCTAATATCAGTAAGAAACCCGTTAGCAACGACATCCTTCAGGCCATCAGCGATACCATGAACTCTGCTGCCGACCTCACGCTGGGCTACCTCTATAAAAAGGGTATTAAGCTGCAGACATTCGACTCATATCTCGATGCTCAAGACCATATTATCCGCATAGAGCGCCAGCTGCATAAGGTCAGGAACCGCAAGTACAAGAAGTTCTTCATGGGCCGCTACGATTTCATCATCGTGCGCAAGGATGTGGCTTTCGATGTGATTAAGCTTTTTGAGCTTAGTCCATCATTCATCGAGCGCCAATGCATGCGTTGGCGTATATTCTGGAAGAACCTGATGAGTAGCTATGAACGTATTACATATCTACCCCAAGAATAACGAGCAGATACATCGTCATGTATCGCTTCTGGTAGAGGGATTAAGACAGAGTGCCAACGTACAGGTGGCCGACAACAACAAATCCTTCTACGCACAAGCACGCGACATGCAGGCCGACATCATACACATTCATGGTGTAAACTCGATGCTGCAAACCAAAGCGATGCGGTGCGCACAAAAGTTGGGCATACGCTATGTGGTAACCCTGCACGGTCAGTTAGAGCCCTGGGCCATCAGCTTTCAGAGGGCTAATCAGCGGCTGGGACTTATTATCGCCCAGAAAGACTATGTGGCCAAAGCCTATGCCGTAATATCGTTTGGCAAGGTCGAGACATCGGCATTCAAAACGCTTGGCTGGAATCCGCGTATCGAGGAAATACGCAATGCCGTCATCACTAACACCCTCACCCAGGCAGAGATGGCAGCACAGACGTTTGCCGTATACCAGAAGGTGCAGGATTCTAACACTCTCGAGAAAATGGATGCCAACACCCTTGCAGCCCTAAAGGCTATTATCAAGGTGGGCATAATGGGCGACAAACGATGGGTTGACACCACCGCCGTCGACCCCCGCCTTATTAACTGGCGCCATCTTCTGATTTATGCCGAGCACGAGAACATCGTTAACTATACCGACTACGGCATACGTCTACTTGACTTCTCGGCACCACTCATCGACACACAGAAGATAGCCGCCTTCTTCCCCAAGAGCTACACTCGCCCCAAACCTTTAAAGGAGGTTGTGGGCGATTATCAGGGCGACCAGACCGACTATCTCATTCGCATAATCCGATACGTGCTCAAGACCCCCACTCTGCTGGGCGCTATGGAGCTAACGCGCGAGTTGTATCGCGACAATGTTGACGACGACCAGCTTGCCGAGAAACTCGAGGATGCAGGCCTCACCAAGAGCGCCGCACGCCTTATTCAGGTTCTCAACGAGTTTGTAATGCTCGACGAGGGCTATATGCCCATCGACCCTATCGACGACAAGCTTACCGAGAAACTACGCAATAATCTTAAAAATCATCTTAAGATATGAAACACCTTTCCAGTAATGATACCGATCTGCATTACCTGCAGCTGCTTTCGCAATCGTTCCCAACGGTTGCCGACGCATCTACCGAGATAATAAACCTCGAGGCCATTATGGCTCTGCCTAAGGGCACCGAGCACTTCCTTGCCGATATTCACGGCGAGAGCGAGGCCTTCCGCCATATACTCAAGAACGCCTCGGGTAACATCAAGCGAAAAGTAAACGAGCTATTCGGCAACGATATCCGCGAGAGCGAGAAGAAAGAGCTCTGCACCCTTATCTACTATCCCGAGGAGAAGCTTGAGCTCATCAAGGCTCAGGAGAAGGATATCGAGGATTGGTACCGCATCACTATCCACCAGCTGGTAAAGGTGTGCCGCGATGTCAGCAGCAAGTACACCCGTTCAAAGGTGCGCAAGTCGCTGCCTCAGGATTTTGCATATATCATCGAGGAGCTTCTGCACGAGAGCCTTAGCGACAACGATAAGGCCGCCTATGTAAGCGTAATCGTAAACACCATCATATCTACAGGTCGTGCCGATGATTTCATCTGCGCCATCTGTAACGTCATCCAGCGTTTGGCCATCGACCAGCTGCATATTCTTGGCGACATCTACGACCGCGGCCCTGGTGCGCATATCATCATGGACACCCTGCGCCAGTATCACTCGTGGGACATACAGTGGGGCAACCACGATGTTCTGTGGATGGGAGCCTCTGCCGGCAACGATGCCTGCATCTGCAATGTGCTGCGCCTATGCTTGCGCTATGCCAACCTCAGCACCATCGAGGAGTACGGCATCAACCTTGTTCCGCTGGCCACCTTCGCGCTCGATGTCTATGGCGACGACCCTTGCCTTGAGTTCATGCCAAAGCTGCTTCCGGGCAACTCTATGGACGATAAGACCCAGCAGCTCACCGCCAAGATGCACAAGGCCATAGCCGTGCTGCAGTTCAAGACCGAGGCCGAGATATTCCTTCGCCACCCCGAGTGGCAGATGGCCGACCGCTGCATGCTTTGCGCCGTAGACTACGATAAGCACCTATGCACCATCGATGGCAAGGCCTACGAGATGAAGAGCTGCAACTTCCCCACCGTCGACCCTCAGGAGCCCAACAAGCTCACTGCCGAAGAGGCCGACCTCATGCACAAGCTGCACCACTCGTTCCGCATCAGCGAGAAGCTGCACAAGCACATACGCACCCTGCTCTCGCACGGCTGCATGTACGCCATCAGCAACTCAAACCTGCTTTTCCACGCCGCCATCCCTCTTAACGACGACGGCTCGCTTAAGGAGGTAGAGATATATCCTGGCAAGCGCTTTGCCGGTAAAGACCTCATGCACAACATCGGCATGATGATTCGCAACGCCTTCCAGAGCGATTCTAACGAGCGTGAGTACGCCCGCGATTACTTCCTGTATCTGTGGTGCGGCAAGGATTCTCCGCTGTTCTGTAAGTCAAAGATGGCCACCTTCGAGCGCTATTTTCTTACCGACAAGGATACCTATAAGGAGGAGAAGGGCAACTACTTCAAGCTGCGCGACAGCGAGGAGGTTTGCGACCGCATTCTCGATGCCTTCGGCGTAAAGGGCCAAGCCCGCCACATCATCAACGGCCACGTTCCCGTTCATGCCGGTAGTGGCGAGAATCCCATCAAGGCGGGCGGCAAGCTTATGGTTATCGATGGCGGTTTTTCTGAGGCTTACCACCACGAGACGGGCATTGCCGGCTACACTCTTGTTTATCACTCACGCGGTTTCCAGCTGGTTCAGCACGAACCGTTCACCTCTGCCCGCGATGCCATCATGCGCGAGATCGACATTAAGTCAACCACCCAGATCATCGAGATGTCAGCCCACCGTATGCTTGTGGCCGATACCGATAAGGGCGAGGAACTGCGCTCGCAGATTGCCGACCTCAAGGAGCTGCTCTACGCCTACCGCCACGGAATCATAACCGAAAGAAGAAGGTAAAGGTAAAAAGGTTAAAAGGTAAAAAAGTAAAAAGGTGAAAAGGGTTTTCCTAAGTTTCCTTTTCGGGCTTGCGGCCGTAGCAGCCTTTGCCGAAAGCCGCATCAATGATCCCGATGTAAAGTCGCTGCAGGTGGTGGTAAACGATAACTGGCTTGCCCCAGCCATCATGCGTCTCGACTCGCACGATGTGCTCACCGTGTCGTTCGATGAGCTCTCGCACGACTATCATCGCTACATCTATAAGCTTGAGCATTGTGAGGCCGACTGGACTCCTTCCGAGGGCATTTTCGAGAGCGATTGGCTCTCGGGATTCAATGGCAACACCATCGACGATTACGAGCGCTCCACCAACACCATCATCCCCTACACCCACTACCAGTTGCAGCTGCCCAATGCGCGCTGTAGCCTGAAGATCAGCGGCAACTATCGCCTGCATGTGCTTGATGAGGACGATGACAACCGCGAGGTACTTGTGGCCGAGTTTATGGTTACCGAGCAGAAGATGAAGCTAAGCATGAGCGCCACGGGCAATACCGATGTAGACACCCGCCAGAGCCACCAGCAGGTTTCTATGCAACTAGACTACGGCACACTGCCTGTAACCAACCCCGATGAGCAGATTTACGCTGTGGTAATGCAGAACAATCAGGAGCGCTCCATCCGCCGCAGCGTGAAGCCAAACATCACCACCTTTAAGGGTCTTGAGTGGAGCCACAACCTCCAGCTTGTTTTCGATGCCGGAAACGAGTATCGCAAGTTCGAGATTCTCGATGTGTCGCACCCCACAATGGGTATCGACCACATCATGTGGGACGGCGACAACTATCAGGCCTACCCCTTTGTTGATGAGCCCCGCCCTAACTACCTCTACGATGAAGATGCCAACGGCTCGTTCTGCATCCGCAATAGCGACAACCGCGAGAACGACACCCAGAGCGAGTATGTGTGGGTTAATTACCGTCTGCATTCCGATATCGGCCAGCAGATTTACATCAGCGGCCGCTGGACTACCGAGGGTGCCGACACCTATCGTATGCTCTACGACCCCGCCAACCATCTCTACACCGCATGCATACTGCAGAAGCAAGGCTACTACTCTTATCAGTATCTATGCGACAAAGAAAAGCAGCTACCCAGCGAGGGTAGCTACTATCAGACTGAAAACCATTATCAGGGTTTAATATATTACAAGGGCACCAGCGACCGCACTTGGCGCCTTATCGCTTATCACGATACGCCTGTGGAGTAACCTTGTACTTATGGAAGAATGAGGCTATGAAGTAGTTTGCCGAAACAAAGCCACATTCTTTGCTTATCTCCTCTATTGATGCCTTTGTATTTCGCAGCATCTTCTCGGCCTCTTCCACTCTGGCCTCCTTTATCAGCGTGCGCGGACTCTTGAAGATGTTGTCCATAACAAGCTGGTAGAATCTCTTTGGGTCAAGACCTGCAGCATTGCTCAGTCGGCGCATGTTCATCTTTTTCATCTTCCTTTCGGTCATCACAATCATCTTCACCTTATTAATGGCCTTAACAAACGCAGGGTCGAGGTCGTTCATAACCGACGTTACTGCAGTAGAATATTCATCGGCAGCAGGCTCAATAATCTCCTCTCTGCCCTCAATGCGCTCCACAAAGTTGTATATACGTTTCACAAGCATCACCTCCTCGCTGTTGCGCTGGGCTCTCAGGTTGGCGTTCTTCATATAGTAGAATATGTTAGCAAAGATCAGCACCGTAACCAGCAGTCCGAAGAGAGCAAACATACCCGTTGTACGCCACCACGGCTCGTTGATGTCGATAGTCCACACATAAGGCTTAGTATCCCATTCGTCGGGCAGCATCGAAGCCTGCACCTCCACCTCGTAGTGTCCCGGGCGTAGCGATATCAGCGGCAGATGCAGCAGTCCGTTCGAGTCAATCATTCCGTTGCTGTCGTATGGTGTCAGTATTCGCCACTCGTCGTCCAGCCCCACCACTCTCACGCGATAGTAAGTCTGCATCGGACGGAAATAGTTCAATGCCGAGAACACCATCATTACCGAGTTCTCGCTATAGTCCAAATCCACTCCCCACAGGCGGCTCAACGCTCTGTCGAGTATCTTTCTTCCGTTAATCACGGTGTTGGTGTTCACATCTATACCATTCACCATCAGCTGTATCAGCTTGGGGTAGATTTTAAACTTATAGTTCTTGTACAGCGTAGTGAACTGGGCGGGGTTAAACTCAACTACGTGGTCAAGTCCCTGCATCACTATCGTACCGTCGGGCAGTTTCATTGCTTTTCCGTTTACAAACACCTCGTTAGGCACATGGTCGTACTCGTTGTAGCTATTAATACGGTACACACGTCCGTCGGCATTAAACAGCACGGCCGAAATACCGTAGCTTGTGCCCACCCAGATGTTGTGCCTCTGGTCTTCCACTATCGAGTGTACTATGTTGTTGAATAGTCCGTCCTTAATGGTATACACCTGCGGCAGCATGTCGCTCTCCTTTCGATACACCTGCAGTCCCTGAGGTGTTCCCACCCAAGTCCATCCGCGCGAATCCTTATATACGCAGTTCACCGTGCGGTCGCGGAATGTGGGCCACTGGTTCACGTTGTCCATCATTGCACCGTAGCGGTCGGCTATAGGGTTACCCCAAGGATACACCTTGAATGGCGGTTTGAATGGGCGCGAGTAAAGAATGCCTCGTTTCTCGGTACCGAGCCACAAACCACCCTGACGGTCAAAAGCCATCACGTTCACATCGGTAGCCATCGTCCGCCCTGATTCCAGCATCATCGCCTCAAAGTGTGTGCTTGCCCCCGTATGTGTGTTAATCACCCAGTATCCGTACTCACAAGGCACATAGAGCATCGAGTCCTTCAGCTCCATATCGTTCAGATGGTAAGGCGTGCGCAGCAGTTCTGCCCAATCGTTCGTTTTCAGGTCGTACTTCAGCAGTATGGCCTCTTTCATTCCGTTTCGTAACTGATACACCACGTCCTTGCCCATAGTAAGCAAGCTCGATTCGCCGTATTTCTGTCCGTCGGCATCGGTATATGCTCTTGTTTCAAGCACCTTCTTACCCGTTTTCTGGTCGAACATCTCCATCAGTCCGTTTTCGTAGAACAGCATCACATACTGGTTCTTGCACACCTCCACGTCCTGCAGGTTCAGCTTGGCATGCGGCTTAACGGTAACTTTGCTCTTAACGTTATACAGCCCCTGGCTCACCAGCAGCCACGCCACGCCAGTACTATCCACAAACAGGTCGTTCACCTTCTCAGTAACGCCGAACTTGCTGAACTCCTCATCTATCGATTGAGCAAATCGCTCAACGAGAAGGTCAACACACGATACGGTGTGCGTGTTCTTAAGCCACATGTGGTGGAATCGGTCAAAGTACAGGTGGTAGTTTCCGCGATATTCCGATAGCGGATACTGGTTCTCCTCAATCGGGTCGATATATGTGAATTTCGCACCGTCAAAGAAGTTTATCTGTCCGGCTGTTGTAATCACCAGTCGTCCAGTCTTCGTACACTTAATGGTTTGTGCGCTGTTGTCAGCCAGGCCGTCAGCCGCAGTATAGTTATGGAAGATACGTGGTCCCACCTCGGCCATTGCCGTCAGTACCGATAGCATCCACGCGATAGTTAGTAATAGTAAAAGTCGTCTCCTCATAACTTCAGGTTTTTAATCATCGTCTTTTCAAGCCATCTCGGAAATTACGGATCGGACTAATAATTAATCCGTAAAATCCGTAAAATCCGTAGGCCTAATAATTTAAACAACCTCGATTCCCTGCTCCTCACAGAGTTTCAAGCTCATTTCTTTCAGTTTGAACTTCTGGATCTTGCCCGAGCCAGTCAGCGGGAACTGGTCGATAAAGAACACATACTTAGGAATCTTGTAGCGAGCTATCTTGCCTCGGCAGAACAGCTGCACGTCCTCAGCAGTCATCTTAGCACCCTCTTCCAGAATGATGAAAGCACCCACGGCCTCACCATACTTCTTCGAAGGCACAGCAGCCACCTGCACGTCGCGTATTCCTGGCATGTGATACAGGAACTCCTCAATCTCACGTGGGTAAATGTTCTCACCACCACGGATAATCATATCCTTGATACGTCCTGTAATCTTATAGAATCCCTGTTCGTCCTTCACACCAAGGTCGCCAGAGTGCAGATATCCATTCTTATCTATAACCTCAGCCGTAGCTGTTGGGTTCTTGTAGTAACCCTTCATCACGTTGAATCCCTTACAGCACATCTCGCCCTGCACACCCACTGGGCACTCCTCGCCCGTCTCAGGGTCAAGCACCTTCACGTCAACAAACGGGAAGTCGCGGCCCACAGTTGTGCATCGCTGCTCAAATGTGTCGTTCAAGCAAGTCTGTGTCATACCAGGCGAGCTCTCTGTCAGTCCATACACGCTGGTGATGGTCATAAACATCTTCTCGCTCACCTGCTTCATCAGCTCTATCGGGCACAGACTTCCTGCCATGATACCCGTACGCAGACAGCTCAGGTCGAACATGTCGAACATCGGGTGGTTCAGCTCCGCAATGAACATCGTTGGCACACCATAAACGGCAGTACAGCGCTCCTTGTGTATCGAGGCCAGCACCACCAGTGGGTCGAATTTCTCAACCATCACCTCGGTACATCCGTGAGTAAGGCAGTTCATTGTAGCCAGCACCACGCCGAAGCAGTGGAACAGAGGCACACATACGCACAACTTATCATCCTGGGTGAATCCCATGTTCTCGCCGGTAAAGTATCCGTCGTTCGATATTCCGTAGTGAGTAAGCATCACACCCTTGGGGAAACCTGTTGTACCACTGGTGTACTGCATGTTGCACACATCGTAGCAACTCACCTGTTTCTTCATCTCGTTCAGAGTCTCGTCCTCCACGTTCTGTCCCAGCAGCAGCAGCTCGGCGGTGTTATACATACCGCGATACTTCTCCATACCAATGTAAACCACGTTCTTCAGGTATGGGAATCGCTCACTGTTCAGGTGTCCGCGCTCGCAAGTCTTCAGCTCAGGCAGCATTGTGTAAGTCATGTCCACGTAGTTACAGTCCCATGTACCATCGGTGATACACAGCACCTCCATGTCCGAGTCCTTACACAGATACTCCAGCTCGTTCTGCTTGTAGTTGGTGTTCACCGTCACAAGCACCGCACCAATCTTAGCCGTAGCGTAGAGGAATGTCAGCCAGTCGGGCACGTTAGTAGCCCATATACCCACGTTCGATCCCTTCTTCACGCCAATAGAGATAAGACCCTTGGCCAGATTATCTACACGCTCGTTGAATTTGCTCCAGGTAAATCTCAGGTTGCGGTCGCTGTAAACTATATATTCCTTATCAGGAGTAGTCTCAGCCCAGTACTCCAGCCATTCACCTAAGGTTCTTTCCCACAGCTTATATCCCTCCGATCCTGTCTCGGCCGGATAAGTTCTATCAGGTAGCGGTCTTCCCGCCATATCGTATTTTACATCACTCATCTTAATCTTTAATGTTTAATGTTTAATCTTTAATGTATTAAAATGGTATGTAAACTACTGCCAAAATCTTCGCACTCTTTCCAGGTGCTCCATGCACGTGGTGCTTCACTATGCTATCGTAGAAGATGCTGTCGCCCTCGTTCAGGTGGTAAGTCTCCTTACCATACACAATCTCTACTTCGCCCTGCATCACGTATATAAACTCCTCGCCCTCGTGAGCGCTAAGCTGGAATTCGGGAGTGTCCTCTGGGTTTATGTCAATCACAAATGGCTCCATGTGGCGTCCAGCCTTCTGCTGTGCCAATGGATGATACTCCATGTGTTTGCGAGCATCAGTGGCACCATTGCTGAAGCTAATGCTGCTGTCAGCCTCACGATCCTTAGCACGAGTCACAATAGGACCCAGGTCGTCGTTGTCATCCATGAATGTACCCAATCTTACGCCCAGTGCGCGAGCGATTTTAATCAGCGGACCAAGTGATGGTAGGTTCACATCGTTTTCGATGCTGTTAATCTGGTCTACGGTCAGTCCGCTACGCTCAGCAATCTCTTCGATGCTGAGATTTTTAGTCTCTCTGATGCCCTTAATTTTGGCACCTACTACTGAATGATTATTCATCTTCTTTTCAATTATAATATACTCCTAAAATTCCAATGGCAAAAGTACATAATTTCATCTAAAAACCCGCATATTTTGAGGGTTTTAATAGATTTTAACAAGATTATTTAACAATCAGGCATTTATAAAGCAAACCTTGCGCCGATTCCCGCTTGGACGGACGGCAAAATGCAGCCAGATTGCACCGTAGCGATTCTTCTCTATCAGCAATTCATCAAATTCCTGCTTACTTTCATCAGCATAATCCAAAAGGATTGCTGCATAACGCAGAAGTTGTTCCATATTCTCTACGCGTATATCCGCCGCACACCCTGTCAAGTGATTAGAATTTGGCGCCCCACCAATCTTCCTATTCAATTGCGGTGATCTATAACCACTATTTATAATTATCGGAACTCCCCTCCCTTTGGAGGGGTCGGGGGAGGCTCTCTCGCGCAGCACCTCCAGCCAGGTGCAAAGCCTCTTCATGTTTGCAATAGCCTCGTGGCTAGGGATGTTATAAACTTCGGGATGACTACTACTCTTCGTCATCTCACCTAATGTAAAGTGAGGCGAAAGTTTCGCCCCACTATTTAATTGAATTATCTCTTCCATTTAATTATTAATCTTTGATTTAAATCTTTCGCTCTTAACAAAACTGCCATCTGCCATCTGTACCACATAATGGCGTTTCTTCCAAGTACTAACCATATTACCGGTCTTAGCCACATCCATGCCTTGCTGCTTGCGCACGCGCTTAGCATCCTCGTTGGTAAACTTGTCAGGTAAGAGCTCCAACAAATTCCTCGGACCACGCGCACCTACACGCTCTTCACCTCGATTGGCAGCCTCGATATCAGCCCCAAAGAACTGCATCTTGCACCATAGGTCGTACTGTAGACTCCAGCGGACAAAGTCCTCTATCTGCCTTTCCCACTGGCAGCCATTGGCAACGTATAGCACACAAGCCTTTAACCAAGCGATTACGATAGCGCGATGGCTCAGATTCCAATAGGTTTCATCCTGAGAGAGTCGCGCAAACTCAGCACACTCCTCTTGCAACTTCTTGGCTAGTTTGAATGCCTGAGGACAGTCAATCCTGCCGCGAGCGGCTACCAAGTTGTCGATGTAAGGCTTAAGCTCTTCATCGAATGCTGAATCGTATTTGCCGTAGATGGGCTGCTCTGCACCTATTTCCATTTCGGGGATTGTGCAGAAGTTGATACGACTTATTGGACCATCGGTCAGCACACGGCTGAAGAACTTGCGACCTTTTTGGATGGTGGTACACGCGTTCCAATTAAAGCGGCATTTAGGCCTTGCTGTTACGCTCTGAGTGCCGATACGCGTCTGTCCGAACTCGGCACCTGGGTCGAAGGCTAAGCACATCAGTTGGAAGTGCTGCTTGCCAGTCTGCCCCTTCAGCTGCTCAAACAAGTCTATCTCGTTCAGTTTTACGTAAACAAAGTGGCCCTCGGCTTCATCCATTCGCGTAACAAGTGCTGGCTTGGTCATATCGGGGTCGATTTCTTGGATTACAAGCCCCTCTGGGCGAACCTGTTTATCCTTGTTGGCACCCTTCTTCTGACAGTCCTTTTTCCACTCAGCCTCGCGCCGGGTGTTCTCCTCGTCACGTCGCTTTATGTCGGCCATAATGTGGCGGATAGGCTCGTCGATGCAGCCCTTACCAGCACCCGTATGCGCCATCAGACAGTTCATAAGCGTTGCCTCGTGCTGCACGTAATCAGTATACTCAAACGATACCTCCTTAAGGTGCGTACCCAACGGCGGGAACACCGCATGCGCCACTGCCGCTTTATACTGCACGGGAGTATTCCGAGTTAATAATCGGATAAGTTTCGGCAGTTTCTTCTCCGCAGGCATCTCTGGCATCTGTTCGGGCAGAGCGCTTTGCTCAGATTGCTCTTCGGGCGACTTTGTCTTTCGTCCTTCAAGCGCATCCAGCACATCCTTTAATCTACCTGGCATACCTTCATAGCTTGACTTCAGAGCATTGGCAATTTTCTGTCGTTTCTCCTCTATCGGGAACCCATCATAGCATGGAATCACCTGATCCAACCACTCCGCATTCCTAGCACAGATATGTCTCAAATCGCAGGCTAGTTGATACGTCAAAGTATCCCTGTCACCAATATTAGGTTCAAACCCGCCATTATTCATCTCCCAATACTTCTTTATAATAGTAGTAAAAGGAATCCCATGATATTTATCGGGATAAGTTGTGACTGGCATGACTGGGGACTGGTACCTGTCACAAGACAAATCAATCGCAGCGGTTGTGACAGGTCCCTGTCCCCTGTCATGCCCCTCGCCCTGTCCCTTGTCACGACAGCGGCGCTCTTGGAAGTTAAAATCCTCCTCCCACGGCCTATAATGTTTATTCGCCTTCTTCGCCCCAGCCGGAACATCCTCTTCACCACGTCTCTCACGCTCTTTCAATCGGGCGTACTCCGCCTCGCACTCCTCAGCACTCATCGGCTCATCAAACAATTCATTGTCAAGAAAAATCAAATCTTCAGACGAGCCACTCGTTGAATATACAACCCTCTGCAAATCCTTAGTATTAGTATCTTGTTCGATTTTTAGCGCACAAGCCACACGTACTTGTGCTTCAAGAATTGTGATGCCAGGCTCACGTCTGCATACCAAGTGCCAACCGCCGCTCACGCTGCGTTCAAGCATCTTCAAGCCTATCTCATCCTTCTTCTCCAGAATCTGCTTCGCCATAGCCTCCGACTCCGCTTGATCGTAGCAGTCGATATCATGGAAAAAGTAGCTACCGATACTCTTGCATCCTGCCAATGCGCCCTCTACATGTCCGAGGTTGTATGCAAACTGCACCAGTCGGCCTTTCGCTTCGTTATCGCCCGCGCGGGCCTTGGCAAGGTTCTCCAAGTTATCTTTGGAGTTCCTTAAAGCCAAGAATTCTTCGCGGTTCTTTACAGGTGTAGCATATTTGCGATTATTTTTATAAGTTATATGGTAAATCATTTATTCGTTCAGAAGGTTTTCAACAAATTTACTTGCCTGTGCGGCTTCTCTCTTCAGCAGGCGGGGCAGTTGATCAATGTCCCCGTCGGGTATTATAAAGGTAAAGCGCGTCATGTTGTCGGCGCCAAAACTCAGGCTACTATGTGGTAGTTTTAGTGCTGGTTTCGTTCGCGGTTTACGGTGCTTTTTCAAGCAATCAAACGTGCCGTTACTCAGCATCTGGGCGCGACTTGCACCCACAAACGGCGTTACTAATCCCACTCGTGGCTCATCTGGCAAAAACTGCACATAATTCTGTCCACACTCATTCTCTGTTACGGCTAAAAAGCCACTAATTGTAATCGTTTTGTTTAAATTTTTCTTCATTTTTGTTTGAGTTTTTGCGAGCAGAAGTTTCAGAAATCCGATGGCCATCTTCACGTGAAGACTTCCTTCGCTTCAACTCAAAATTTCACTATTCACTATTCACTATTCACTTAAGTTTCACAATGTCATTCGCCACTACATCCATGTACGTCTGTCCATTGTAATCATGCGTTCTGAACTGCATGCTAGCACAAACGAGCTCATCTTCAGCAAACTCGATGGTTGCCAGATTACGGAACACCGTCACCACATAGGTGTTAGCCCACTTGTCGCCAAGCTCCTGCAGCACCAGCGTGCGCTTGTTCACTTCACCATTCTCTCCCTGTACGGTAGTCATCGCCCCGCATTTCTTAACTCTTAAAATCATAATCTTCTAATTTTTTAATTGTTATATTTTTAAATTTCCAAATACTTACGTCCCAGCCAATCCATCAGATAGCCCTCGCTCAGAGTCCACTCACCATCGATGGTAAACTTCACCTTGTGCTTCTTGCAGAGCTTATCAATCTCGGTCATCACTTCACGCTGCCATTCCAGGCGTCTTTTGTCCGATTTTATACCGCGATACTTAGGCTTTAGGCGCTCATAAACCCTGTAGCACTCCTTGGCACAAGCCACGTAGTTATCCGGGAATCCATGCCCGATAAATCCCCGTAGCATATCAACGATATAAACCACATTGGGTTCCTGCATCACGCCCTTACGATAAGCTGTTATCTCGTGCTCACGAGCCTCTTTTAGGCCCTTATAAAAATGGCCTAGATATTCCAGGCATTCCTCAACACTGCTGTCTTCGTACATCGTCATGGGCGGTACGCACTGGGCAAAGTGGTCTTGTAGTGGCAGATGGTCGTAAATTACGGCCTTGTCAATTTGTTCGTTTCTAACTACCTCGAGCATCATACAGGTGCTGCGCAAGGTCATCTCAATCGTTTTGATTGCGTCATTTAAATACATAATCCTTTTACTTTTTTAATTTCAATTTACGTTTAATATGTTCAACACCTTTTGGCGTCCAAACAGGAAATGGAATCTCCGTAAGCCTACCCTTGCTACTATATTCATAGCGCACTCTGGTCATAGCGTATCCCTGTTCAGAAGCCATCTTACTAGCTTTCTTGCGATGGGCCACTTGGTGGAGCAACCCGATGCTCACAAGATAATCGGCGATATACTCACGAGGGATGCCGATGTCCCTGGCGAGATCAGTAGTACTAATGCAGTCTTCTGTGCCTGCATTGCGTTCTTTCATCATGTTGCAGATTAGCTCCTGGCTGCTCCGCAACAGCAATTTCTCTGTAGTCTTCATACAAAACCTTTCTTTTTATATTAATAATGTTCGCGCATATACGCGAGAGGAACAATTCACTAAAAAACTGCCGAGCCATCACGGCTGGGCAGGCTTTGCAGTCTGCTGACTGCCATCATAGAACACGAAAAAACAATTTCTTACAAAAATTATCAACCATAAACAAAATCAGTATTATGAAAGAACATGTCTCAATAAGTCAAAGATCGCGCAACTCCCAAGTCATCTCAGGTTTGCGAGTGCAAAGTTAAGTACAATATATGAACAAGGGATAGTATTGAACGATACCGTCCCTTACTATCCCCTAATATCCCCGGATATCCCTTAATATCCCTTGATATCCCTTATACTATATGATTCTATAGTGGTTTTTAAAGTATTTCTCGCTAAATCCTGCTGATGTTGGCATGCCCATACGCACCAGCTCTGCATAGGCTGCCGATGGCATTTGTGGCAGGAGAATTCTCTTATCCTTGGCCATCTGATAAAGATACTGGCAAATCTCCTGTATACCGTGGTGAGTTACCAGACGTTTCACCTCTTCATGAATCTGCCACTCCTCTTCGCCACATATCGAAGGGTGAATAAACTTAAACAGCTCTTCATCAGGTTTACGGCTATCAGAATGCTTCACTTCTGGTTTTGGTTCCAGACGGGCCATCTCCTTATGTATAAGATGTAGCATCATGTCTAACTCAAATATGGCTTGCAGCTGAGTGTCATTAAAATCGTAATAATGGCTCTGAATATATTTTCCGTATTTCTTATAGTTGATAACAAGGATGGTGCCTTCCCAATGAAAGAACTTTCGCCAACGTGCACACGACTTTGTAAAATCCCCCGACATATCGTAATCCCAAGGCAAGAGTTTCTTCAGATAGTCAACTTTCACCTCTTCTATTTCCCGATACGACGGATCTGGAGCATAGTCCATCACTCCAAGATTTAAGGCATCTGCCACCTCCTGCGCTTGCAGCTCTCTAAGTTTCTCTATGTCGGGGGCCATGTTGTCGTACATCCATTTCTCAAATTTCTTTCTTACGCCATCGTTGGTGTACTGTAGTTCCTCATTGAAGAAGAATTTCTCGTAGAGCTCTGGTTTACATTGTCTTGTAGCGTTTTCGGCTTCAAGAAGTAGCGCTTTCAGTCTGTCTACGTTTTGCTTAAGATATTCGTATATCTTTTCGCCTTCCATATCGCTGCAAATCCAGTCGCACCACTGCCAGAACTCTTCTTTCCGATACTGGCCTGTAGAAATGCTAAATGCCTCGATACATTGGCTTTGTTTCAAGTCTTCAATATATCCAGGCAGCATGCCATTCACCTTCTTCAGCAATCTGGTAAAGTATGCAACAAAAAACACTCTCGTATTCTTGTCCTTAATAGTTAAAGTACAATATTGGCTGGCAATCTCTCTAACAAGGCTTATATTATTTTTAAGTTCTGTCAGGTATTTAGGGGCATCTCCGCAGCCAGCAGCCAGAGCGCCCCAGCGTTGAGGTCTTTCAATCTCGTTGGTATTATTATCCATTTTGGGAATTAGTTGATTTTATTGGTTAGTTGTTTTAAGATAATCGCCGGGCAGAAATGGAATCTTATTAAAGAAAGCAGAGACGCTTGCAAAATGATACGGTCTACACAGGCTACTGCGACATTAACCATAGAAAGCACAATACCACCCTGCTCACGCCTCTGCTGAGGTGCGAGTCCGGTAGCCTTCGGCTTTCTTAAAGTTCTATAGATTTATTCGCAGTATTTCGTGTAGACCTCGAAGAACCAGGCTCTATTTCCAATAAGATTCGAGTGCAAAGATATAACAAATATCTTTTCCGCCCAAAGAAATACGGAAAAATCTTATGTTATCATACCTTTGTCCTCCTTTCTTTTTGGTGGTTTAACAAGTTGACTATCTCGTAGCTAGCACCTTCTTGGGCCAGCATTCTTGCCCACTTCCCATTTTTCGCGGGTGTGAACTTTCTCTGCTCTACCGTAGTATATATTGCCACCAACAGTATGCCCCTCATGAGGGATTTCCTCAAGTTCGGCAGCAATACCTTCTAATTTTCTCTTGGTGTAATAGTTGATATTTCCTGTTATCTTGAAGCCGTTAGGCATAACAAATTCTTTATTATCTTTATTATTATTCATATCTTGTTTCATTATTTTGCATCGGAGCGCAAAGTTAATGCTTTTCCGTAAGACAACAAAGGCTTTTCAACAAAAATTTATTCGCGATACACTTTTATCCAAAAAGGTTTGGTCAACTCAAAAAATAGTGGTACCTTTGCTGTCCAAATAAGATTTTAATGGTTAAGGTTTATGGTTGGTTACTTCTTTTAAGTAACGCGCAAAACAAATAGGCTCGCAGTGATTGCGCGCCTATTTGCATTTAGGTAACCTTAAGGAAATATGTGAGACAAGTCTCACTTATTTACAATTACTGATCTGCATATTACGACCTTTGGAAGCCTCTAAAATCATTTTTTGTGATTCTTCTTCCCTATTCAAATTTCTTTTATTATTGGTATTGCAGAGTTGTCTAGAGCAAAATCATGAGTGAATAATTTTATTGGAATAATACCATCAACAAGCTTACGTACCCATTCTAACTCCGGACTATTGTCTGATGCCAAATAGACTGCACTTATTGCATTCTCAATATTTAAATAGTCATTATCCTTACTTAAAACTCTATATTCATTCTCACCTGACCAGCATTTGTTTTTGGTAAAAAACAATTCATCCTGGTGTTTCTGTATGAATTTATCAAGATCATGTTCTGTCTTTACATCTGGACTTATGCCCTGATATTTATTTAAAATTGCTTTGTATTTTACTATTCCTCTTAGGCAATTGTGAGGAAAAAGTATTTTATTATAATCCAACTCAATACACACACCTTTGGTTTTATCAGCATACAGCCCCCACATCATAGGTGACATGCATCCTTTTAAATAAGAATCAAAATCCATAGTGAAACTTACCTGTTTATATGATTTCCGTATTGCAATAAAGCTTTTTGCAAGCTCAAATTGCTCGGGATCTGCTATAGATGCTTCTATAACCTTCTCTTGTATATCATTTACATTTGAAACAGGAGAAAATTTCAGGCTTTTGCTTAACCAGATTTTTATAAAAGAATCAAAAGAGGTATAGTGATATAAACAATTATATCGCTCTGCACCTTTCAATTTTTCACCAGGGAACGTGCCCATAATAGAATTGTACTTCAATTTCACACCTTGATATTTTTCACCTCTTTTGAAAAAACACTATGGAAAACTATCGTCTGTTGAACTAGCCAATCCAGAGCTTCTTCAACCTTTTCAGGATTTGTTAGGTCAGTACTAAACGATATAGCGATAGTCTTATCCTTTGCCGTTGGATTGGCATCCCATTCAGGTTTACAACCTAAGGCTTTGTTGATTTCTTCTTTCTTGGCTAATAAAGCTGGATAATACACATCAACAACCTTATTCCTAATATACAAACGTACACCCACAACATTCTTTTGTGTATTACATATATTAGAGAGTAATATATCCGATCGTCCTATTCTAACATCATACCAGTAGTGTGGCTGTGGTGACTGTAGTGTTGGGATTTTCCTCGTATTTTGAAGCTTTTCTCTGAATTTTGTCCAAAACGCCAACTGAATACTTCTTGATTCACTTTCGTTATTTGTCTTGCTCTTGATGGTCTTTACATTGGTACTGGGAGTACTAACAATATTCAAACGCATTGATGCTGTTTCTTCTGAAATCTGCCACAATTCTAGTTGAATACCCCAAAAAGCCAAATCTTCATTCGTATTATCATTTAGCCAGTCAAGTGCTTTCTTATGTTCTTCTGTAAAATCTGTTGCAATCCACACGATTGTTTTAGCATTTAGAGCAGACGCATAAGTTATACTTTTCCCTAAATGGTCGTGATTAGTCTTCTCCAATTGGTTTTCTATAACGATATAAGCATCTGTATTAATATCTTTTGCCAAAATATCAGCAGAGTATGGACCTACTGACACTTCTTGCCCAACTACCTCAAGTTCCATACCTATTTTTTCACCCAATTCCGAAATATTATCTGCTAGCCATGGGGTAAAGTTTTGAGCCTCATTAGGCCACATCTTTCGCGGATTAATTTGCTTTTGTTTAATTAGCTTCATAATTATTGGAGTTTTAGTACTATTTCACGTTCTTCTGGTGTCAAACCATAAAGGTCGAACACGCGCTGATCGATTTCATTGTCTGTAGCCTTTATCTGCTCTGAGTGTTCTTGGCAGGCTTGGCGATATTGGTTGAAGTATTCTTCCCACTCGTCTTGCTGTACCAACGAGAGTTTTATCTTCTGTTTCTTCAGTTCTGTCACGAAGCCCTTGAATTCCAGCTGATCAAACGTCTGCAAAGCAGTTGTTATCTTTATACCCTCAAAGTTCTCAGACACCCGACGGAGGAAGCGGCTACGTTTCTCCTGAAGCTGACTATTGAGAGATAGCATAGTATCTGCAAGTTCAATGAAAAAATACTGGTCTAGAGGAAATATTATCGGGATAGATGATATATTACTTGAATTAAAACGATAATAGCCGCTTAATTTCTTTGGACAAATGCACGTTAGATAGTATGTTATAAGTTTTGAATTTAGCAAACAGAGCAATACTTTATCAATACTATTTGAATCTGGTAACACGATTGCTGGAACATTTGCGCCATTAAAAATAGATCGACCGTCTAGCAAACCAGCCTGCAAATGCGTACCTATCCCCTTTAATAATATTTTTTTAGGGAATATATATGAGAATTTTCCTGCGCGCAAATGCCTATACCAATTAGATTCTGTTGCATAATTTTTCCTACTATCTTGTCTCATCATCAACTCCTCTTTCATTGGAAGTAGGTAATTATAAGCATTAGGATAATTATTTTTAAAGAACTCTTCCTCGAATAATTCTCCAGATTGATGGTATGGATAAATAACCACAGATTGAGGAGATACCATACAATACGAACTAACCTCTTCGCCTCTATATGCATATGGATATAGAATATCATTTTCTAAGCCCAATGATTCTGCATCTATCTTTTTTAGAACAAATGCTTCATCTTTGCCTGTCAAATCACCAATAAAAGATGGTGCTATATCTTTTAAGAGTTTGAATTTTATATTTTTCTTTATGAGACTATGTTCAAGATCAAAATCTGAGAACTGCCAAGCTTTTGAAGAAAAAGACTCACATTCATAATCCTTAAACTGACAAATTCGTAGTTTTTCTATTGTCAAATCGTCTTTTGATTTAACTCGTGCATAACTAATACTGTTATTCTTTGTTTTGGAAAGACTAAAAATAGCAGGATAAGTATCAGCATCTTCAAAAACAGGTAATGACCCAAAGTCTAGTATTCTATTTAATTTTCCATCAGACAAGAATAAACGGATATTCTTGCCGTAATCAGTTTGCATCCATTGAGACGTTGAAATAAATGATAATAGTCCTTTTTCATTAATTAAACTATAACCTCGTTCAAAAAACAGAATAGATATATCAAGTTTACCAGAAGGAGTATCATACGAATTGAAATAATGGTCTACTTCGCTCTGCTTTAGATTCTGCACCCTCACGTACGGCGGATTGCCAATCACTACATCAAAACCACCCTTTTCGAACACCATGGGAAATTGCTCTTGCCAGTTAAAGGCTTTGTCGCCAGCAATAGCAGGGTCGCTAATCAGCGAGTTTCCACATTTGATATTCTCATTGAGTGAGTTAAGTTTACGATTTGGTCTTGCAGTACGTAGCCAGAGGGCTAACTGCGCAATCTCTACACTCTCCTCATTGATGTCAACACCATAGAGGTTGTGCTCAAGAATGCTATTTTCAACGTCCTGGAACACAATAGCAGAACCTGCGACTTTGGCTTCCATTTCGTCAATCAGTTTATGCTCTGCCATCAGGAACTGCAAAGCTGCATTCAAAAATGCGCCACTACCACATGCCGGATCGAGAATGGTTATCTGCAGCAACCATTCACGATATTTCTGCAGTTGGTCTAAAAGACGCTGTTTTGTCTTAAGCTGCCGGCGCTGATCTGAGAAATATTCTTCTTCAACAATACCCAAGTCGTGCTTTTTCTCAGAACACAAACGGCCAACAGTATTTTCGACTATATATTTCGTGATATACTGAGGTGTATAGAACACGCCATCTTGCTTACGTTTAGAGGTCTGCGGTGTTTCACCACTATTAATCTGCTGGGTAACCTCTTCAATTTCAGACAAGGAGTTTTCGAAGATATGTCCGAGGATATTCACATCGACATCACTTTCGAAATCGTAGGTAGATAGCTTGCGTGTATGAGTGGCTAGTAGATCGTCGCTAATCTGCAGCTTATCAAGCACATTATCTGTCTTAAACAATCCACCATTATATGCAAAAACATCGAATGGCTTGCCCTGATGACCTTTGTCGAGATAACCAAAATACTGCTTAACACGGTCATATAAAGGCACATAAGCATCAAGGTCTTTTAGCGTTTGCCATTTATCAATTATCTGCACCATCGAATTTGGCTGCAACAGTCCGCAGTCCTCGGCAAAGAAGATAAAGAGCAAGCGGTCAAGCAGTTTCTGTGTTTTCTTGAACAACAGTAGTTGCCACTCCTTTTCGTCTGCACCATCTTCTACGGGATTATTGGCTATTATGTCTGCAAACAGCACGCGCTTAAACTCAGAATAGTCACGATATAACGCCTTAGTAATCTGGTCTTCACTCGATACCGACTCTTGTTTCATCTGTATTGCTATTCCAGCATCTACCTGAGCCCAAGCCAAACAGAGATACAACTCGCGGAAATCATTCTCAGTTAAATGGAATAAATGCCACTCTTGATAATCTACGGCATTATCAATGTATAAACGTAGTTTCTCAAAGTTCGAAATAACTACAAGTCGGGTGTCGCGATGTTGACTCTTATATCCAAAAGCCTGTGCCTCAATGCGTGAAAGATCGGTCGTTTTGTGGTCTTTTAACTCAATAACACCAATCACCTTACCATCTTTCTGGATGGCTCCGTCGGCCTTCTTTGAGTTTGTTTCGTTCTTCTTTTCTGTAATCAGGTTGAAGTTGGGCGACGGGTTAAGTGTGTAACCCAGTACCTTTACAAATAACTCACGAAGAAAACCCTCTTGGAATTGTTCTTCTTTTGATTGCTGGATATTAGCCTGTATCTGAACATCAAGAAAATACGCTTGGAACTTGTTCCAAGCCTCGTTAACCACTTCATCATTAAGCAGTCCTAAGTATTTCTTGATAATAGTCTTCTGAAATAGCATACTTACAAAGTTTTTAGAATAATGCAAAAGTACAAAAAGTTTTTGGATTTCCAAGCAGAAAAGGGGACGAAAACATAAAATAATTGCAAAAAACTTGGAAGTTATTGAAAAACATCTTATCTTTGCACCGTCAGAATGTATGTTTTGACTATCCGGGCAGAATCCCGCGAGGGGCAGGACTTTATTGATACCGCCTTTGGAGCAAGACATCACGATAACTACTCCATTTTTAAAAGCCATCCTCACAAGGGATGGTTTTTATCGTTCATAGACTTTCTTAAACGTATAGAAGAAGTCAGAGCGAATAGCTATGTCATCGCTTTCTCAAAAAATATGAGCTTATTTCTGCTCTCGACTTGCACTGTCCTTCGCAGCCTTCAGCATTGCTACCTGCTGTAAGGCTTGCTGTCGCGTAGCATGCGATGATGGACGCCCCAATGAGAGGCGCACCTGCTGTGCAGAATCCTGCATGCTCTGATAAATTGAATCTAGGAAAATCTTCTGTCCCATTTTGTATATCTTTAATGTAATTACTAATTTCATGTTTTGCTGCAAATATACAAAGTATTTCTGATTATTCCAAGAAACAACATAATTATTTTTTCACAGCCGTCATCTTTTCGTAAAGTTTAAACAAGCACTCTAGTCGGGCCTTGTCTTTCCCTGAATATGGTACAGATGGCAGATGGCAGATGGCAGTTTATTTGGGAGAGGTTTTAATGGCGGAGGTAAAAAAATATCATATACATATATTACTATATATATAATATATATNNTATATATTATATATATAGTAAAAGTAATACTCGTACATTTTTTCTGCTCTTGAGAAAACTGCCATCTGCCATCTGTACCACTTCGAAAAAAAATCGAATTGTTAACAAAAATATTTACATAATTATTTGGTAGTTACAAAAAATTTTCGTACCTTTGCATTGTCAAAATAAGAACAGAGAGTCCCCCTCACGTAGGAAAAATATTTCTCACGTGCACTAGGAAAAAGTTCCACGTGCGGGCGCAAATTTGAAGTTCGAATGGAGACAACGAGAGATTAATAAAAAATATTTAACAACAACACAAAAACTAAACTAAACAAATTATGGCACTTAAAGTTAAAGCACAGGAGAAGTTGCAGAAGATTGGCACTCATGCAGGCAAGTATCGCTACATCATGATGCCTGAGTTGTACACCAGTCTGAGTCAGGACAAGGTGATTAAGGAGGCTGCTCTGCGCAGCGGAGTAAGCAAGGGTATCATGCAGGCATGCTGGGATGCTGCCGGCGAGGTAATCAAGGCGTGGGCCACCGAAGGTCACTCCGTAGCGCTGCCAGGTCTGGGCACCATGCGATTCGGTCTGCGCGCCAAGAGCGTAGAGAAGGTAGACGAGGTTAAGGCAGGCCTCATCACCAGTCGCCGCATCATCTTTACACCAGCCGTAGAGCTGAAGGACGAGCTGGCCGCAACCGCCGTACAGATTAGCTGCTACGACCGCGATGGCAAGGAGGTGAAGCGCGTAACCTCAACCAGCGGCGAGGTGGAGGATCCAGAGAATGAGAACCAGAACAACAATGGTGGTTCAACACCAACACCATCAGGTGACGTTCCAGGCGAAGGCGATTAAACGCTAAGGGGTCAGGGGCTAAGCCCCTACCCTTTGCACAATGTAAAAATTATAAAAGTGATAAAATTTAAAAATTAATACCATGACAAAGAGAGAAACCATTAAGTTCATCGTACAGATTATAGCATCTGTAGCTACAGCTATCGTAACAGCACTTGGTGCAACGAGTTGCATGAACATGTAGCAAAAACGCCGAAGACCTGCACTTGAGGGTTCTTGGACAAGCCAAGCGGCAAAAGCCGAGCGCGCCCCTCATACTGCAGCGAGGCGCATTCGAATAGAAGTTCTTTTTTCATATTTTATAGTCTATCCCCCTTAGGCCAGCAGTGAATGCTCGCTTAGGGGATTTTTATTTGCCATATCCAAGTTTTTCTGCTTTTTTATCCAAATAATTAGCTTTTCTTTTATCTATAGCAACTCCTTTACCCAATCGATAGCAACGTGCAAGATTATGTAGCGCACAAGGGCCTGCTCCATTTTTGACTGCAAGCGAATACCACTTAAACGCTTCTTCGTTATTAATCTCAACTCCTATTCCTTCTTCATAACATAGTCCAAGTGCATTTTGCGACTCTTCATCTCCAGAATTACAATATTCTTGCTATTTCATTAAACTTTTGTTCCAAATCTGCTGCATTATCAACAGATGGATTTAATAGTTCTATGAGACGGTTCTTAATCGTTTCGTTCATACCAATTGGTTTTGAAAAATATAAATATATTCCTTATGGTGCAAATATAAGGATAAAAATCGACAAACAATACCTTTTCTCAAAAAACCATCAAAAAAAACAATAATCCCGTCTACGCCTCATTCAGAAGCAGGGAAAAGAAAAAATAAAATATGGGATTTTGCTTGCACAGATAAAACAAATATCTTTTCCGCCCAAACAATTAAGCGAAAATCTTATGTTATCATCTTTGCCTCCTTTCTATTTTAGAGTTAAACGTGTTTGCTAATCTCATATCAAGGCCAAAGTTAGTGCTTTTCCATAATACTACAAAGGCTTTTCAACAAAAATTTATTCGCGATACACTTTTATCCCAAAAAGTTTGGTTATATGGATAATTAGTTATACCTTTGCAAAATCATAAATAAAGATTTTAAGGTTAAGGTTTAGATTGACAAATTACTTGTTTAAGTAATTAAGCAAGAGGCTCGCAGTGATTGCGCGCCTCTATTTTTTATGTTACATCATAACCACTATTAAGAATAAAAGCAGAGATTTAACGGAATTTTAGAAGGAAAAAGGTCTATCATCGCGACAGACCTTAATTCGTAAATAACTAAACAATATACTAATATAACATTGGCTAAATTATCAGGATGCAAAGGTATAGGGATTATTTCATAACTGCAATACCTAAAAGATGGGATTTCTTAATTTTGAAATTCCATTTTGGAATATCAAGTTTGGATTGGGGCAAGAAAAAAGCCCTAAAATAAAAAAAGTACCAAAATATTTGGAACTTATTGAAAGATTTCATATCTTTGCAGCGTCAAAACGTAAGTTTTGGCTATCCGGGTAAGTTTCCCGAGAGGGCAAGACTATATCGACACTACCCATTTTAAAAAGAGTTGCAATCGCAACTCTTTTTTATTTTAGATACCTCTTTATAAACATTTTGAAATAATCCTTACCTTCAACAAATTGCCTTGATACAGACAAGAACTTATTTCCTTTAATTATAAGTACTTCTCGAGCATTCTTATTTGCCTCAAAATAGGTTTTAACATCCTTTGCAAGTAATCGTGGTTCATAATCAGTAGCCATGTTCAACAACACATGGTTAGTTTGACCGATAGACTCAAGCAGACGATTCTCTGCAGAAGACTTTCCCATTATTGTCTTCAAGTCAAACATTTTATATACACCCTTGCGCTCGAAAATAAAATCTGCAGTACGAATGTTCTTAGGGTTTGGCAATATAAAAACTCGATACCCATACCCTACTGCTTTACGAGCAGCACTAAGCAAATTGGCGTAATCTTCTGCCTTTTCGCCACCTGTAATAAAGATACCATTCTCGCCATCAAGCGGTTTAAACTCGTTATGTGAGGTAATCTCTTTCAGCAGACTCACGAAAGAAGAGCCTTTTACACTGAGTAAATCTTCCAGCAATGAGGATAATTCCCTATAAGGCGGTTCAGCCACCATCAAACCCAGGCCAGCTTCTTCCTCCTCATAGAGAGGATATGATTCTGTTAGTATATCATCAGTCATTTGTTGATCAGTCGTTTTAATTTTCTAAGCGGGTACAAAGGTAACACAATTATTTGGAATCTCCAAGACCAATAACAAAAAAGTGGTTAACATGCAAGTCACTTTTCCAAAATACATTTCCAATTGCGAGGCTGTCAAGTAACAGTCCTGTGACATCTTTGGATTTACAAGCGGAAAGAGAGAAAAGTTTGGATTGGGGCAAGAAAAAAGCCCTAATACATTATTGTATCAGGGCTGGATGGGGTTTGTTATTTATCTATTTCTTCAGTTTCTCAAGCGTCGCTAGACCTAATTCTGTCAGCAGCCATTCGCCATCCTTTCGACCACCTTTACGAGTGAGACAACCACTTGTTTGCAAGTTTTCAATATCGCGCTTGATAGTTCTAATTACAACCCCTGTCTTTTGTGACATTGCTGAAATTGTAATAGAAGCATTTGCACTTATCATTTGCAATATAACTAATTGTCTTTCAGGCAGTTCTTTGGTGACATCTTTGGTGACATCTTTGGAATCAGCCAACACCATTTGCAATATAACTATCTGACGTACAGATGATTGCGTCAATCGCAACGGCGATTGTTACAGCACTTGGCACCACATCATGCATGGGCCTGTAGAAAAAAAATAATGGGATATGCATCACTGCATATCCCATTTAGAGCTTATAGAACGGTTGACAAGCTATCACAGCTGGCCGCTATTATTGTCTCACCGTATGAAACATAAAACTATTTTGAAGATCAACTCCTTAACCTAAATCTACTATTAGCTAACTAAAAAATGGATCAAAAAATGATAAGCCATTTCTATTACCTTTTTTCTTATTCGTTCTATATTATAGCTCTGAAACTATTATTACTATTAGTGAGACGCTGCAAAAATACAATATTTATTCCAAAGGAACCACCCCTCCCTCTGTTAAAAGCGTGTTGATTCATCGTTATTTCCTATAACAGTCTTTCATCTTACAGGGGAATTTGAATGAAGCAACCGTCTTTCGACCGTTTTCTGACTCTATGTCAAGATGACCTCCAAGCGAATCGACAATGGCCTTACACATCGACAAACCTAAGGCAGAATTATCCTTGGTAAGGTCGAGCGCGTCTTTCTGAAGGAATGTGTATAGGTCTTGCGACAGCAGATCGGCATTAGAGTTTCCATAGTATGAAATGGAAACCATCAGGTAGCCATTGTCTTTACCGTAGTTGATAATGATATTTCCAGCAGAGGTGAACTTAGCCGCATCGGTGAGCAGATGCATCATCAGCTGGTGCATAAAGTTAGTGTCGAGCCTTGCCTTGCAATGGGGCGAGAGGTCGCTTCGGGTCTCGACATACACACCGGGCTTTACGAGGGTCATGGTCTCTCTGCGATAGGAAGCCATGAGCTCGGCCAGGTTAACCTCAACCTCGGTGAAGGCAGGCATATTGCCATCGAAGCTTGCCAGCTGAACAAGTTGATGAATGTATGAAAGCACTTGCTCGCTGTCGTTCTTGATGTTCTTGGCCATATCCTTGATTTGTACAGAGTTCATAGAATCACCGCTCTCTTCAAGAATAAGATTGCTATAACCCAGGATAGCATTGATAGGTGTGCGGAGTGAACGACTGATGTTCTCCAGGAATACCGACTTGAGTTTTTCGCTTCTTTGTGCTCGCTTGTATTCTTTCTTGATGCGATGTACAAAGTGACGATAGAAGAAATAAAACGCTGCGCCGAACACGGCTGTCAGACAAATAATTGTTATTAAGATTAAACCCATAGTAATATAAAATTATATTCGTTTCCAAAAGGATAATTGATTATCAATTCGGCTGCAAATATATAAAACTTTTACTAGAGTACCAAATAAAAATGCAAAAAAATGCTGTTTAACAAAAAATGGCTTGCAGATATGCGAGCCATTTATGTTAGCTGATGTTGAGGCACATCATCGTGAGATCGTCGTTTGGTTCGGCACCATTACGGAAGGTCTCAACAGCTTGCTTAAGCGACTCTATGACCTGCACAGCGTTTTCGAAGTTTGTTTCCCGAAGAGTTGCAAGGAGGCGTTCATCGCCAAACTGCTCCAACTGAGGATTCTCGGCCTCATTTAATCCATCGGTATAAATTAACAACGGACGATTCTTAATACAATCGATTTCTTCGCCTTCATACTCGAGTCCGGGCCACAGACCGATTGGGGCGTTAGGATTCATCTCAAGAAATTCGCATTGATTATCGCCACCGCCTATCACTGGAGGATTATGACCTGCGTTGCAGTAATAGAGATGGCCCGTGGGCAGATCAACAAGTCCAAGCCAGAAGGTAACAAACATACCGTTCTCGTTATCCTCGCCTGAGAGGGCATCGTTCATGCGGGTGCATATCTCTGCAGGCATCATGTTTTGCTTGGCCATTGTCTGGAATAGTCGGGTGGCCTGCGCCATAAATAGCGACGCGGGAACTCCCTTACCCGAGACATCGCCAACTGCCACATAGAGTTTATCATCGTGTAGTATATAGCCATAAAGGTCGCCGCCTACTTCCTTGGCAGGTTTCATATAGGCAAACATGTTGATGCCTTCTCGCTCAGGGAACACGTCGGGCACCATCGACATTTGGATATCGCGTGCGATTCGAAGTTCGCTCTGTATGCGTTCTTGCTCAGCCTTTACTTTTGCCAGGCGGGCTTGCACACGATGGCGCACCACGATGTAAACGAAGAGCAAGAGGATGACAGCCGCCATAATTGCGAGTCGGGTGATGTGCTGTTGGCGCATGTATCGCTCGTTCTCAGCGGTCATCTCCAGTTCCTTCTGGTGTACAGCAGCTTCTTCGCGAGCTTCGGCGCTGCGCGAAAGCGTGATGGCCGAGTCGAGTTGCTCGGTGATGCTGATGCTCACGGCGCGGGCTGTGTCCAGTCGACCGGCCTTCATGTTCACTTCGTATTTCTTGAGCAGCATTTTCTGTATGTTCTCCAGCGAATAGCTGGTGCCGTAGGCCTTCATCATTTCGTTCATGCTTCCGAAGTTGTCGGCAGCATCCTGCCATCGGCCAGCCAATCGCAGATAGTCGCTGGCCAGTATGTTGCCTTCTGCCGTTTTAAAGAAATCGGTCTCGCAGAACTTCCTGTAGGCCTCGGCGGCTTCGTCCTTACGCCCCAGCCCCTCTAAGGCTCTGGCCATATAAATATCGTAGCGCGCCTGCTGCTTTTCGGCGTAGTCGGGGCGCATGTCGGCTTGCTTTTCATAGCCGTCAATCAGTTGCTTCATGCGCTCAAGCCATACTTGCGCGTTCTCATAATCGCCTATTTCCAGATAGTTGTAACAGATGTTGATCACACCTACGATGGCATCGCGGTAGCTGATGGCATTAGGGTAGTGCTTGATGTTGTTAAGGTGGGCACTGTAGGCCTCTTCCAGACTGTTGAAAGTATTTTTGTCGCTCAATCCCAGTCGGCTCCTGCAGCAACCTATATAGATGAGCATGTTGGTATACTCGCTGGTAGTGTCGCGGCCCAGACTTTTGAGTCGTTCGGTAGCGGGTATGGCCACTTTCAGGGCGGCCTCATATTCGGTCCATGTAGTGAGGAGTCCCGTCAGTCGGTTGGTGATGCCGGCATACACGCGCACGTCTTCGTCATCGGTCGAGTTCTCAACTGCCGCAATACCCGTCTTCCAATACAGTTCGGCCATGCGTTTCCGCATCAGTCGGTCGTAGGCATAACCCATCCAGTAGCAGGCCTTACCCTCAGAGAATAGACCATCTTTTCTCACGCTGTCGGTGAGCGTCAGAATCCGTTTGTAGTCCTTGTCGAGATAGGCTTCGTAAACCACTCGCTCTGCCTCTTCGCATCGTTTCTTAAAGTCGGCGTCGTCTTTACTGCATCCATTCAAAATTGGTATCAGGGTAATAGATAATGCCAGTATTAAAAGGTTTTTTCTCATTGCATTTATAGTTCCAAAAATTGCCAAATTGCTAATTCTGCTGCAAATATACAAAAAATTCACATACATACAACAAAATAGCGTTTTTTTTCGCTATTCAGGCAGGGGGATGCCGCGCGGCGGGGGCGGTGCGAAGGTGGATGGACAAAGAAATTGAGAATTTTGTTAGTAACTTTTGAAAATTTTGTTTATCTTTGCCAGCGGATTACTGATAATTAAAAATGAGAAAATATGGTAGAACTTAAAAACGATGTGCTGACTATTAAGGTGGCAGAAATGGGAGCAGAGCTCCAGAGCGTGAAGGACAA
>DEHD01000032.1:3192-14540 GCA_002351725.1 Prevotella sp. UBA2809 | reverse complement strand
ACCACTTTGCAGATATTCCACTGCTACGGCACGCTTGAAGGCGCGTGCAAAACGTTGACCTTTTCTCATAACTCTTTTTAACTTTTAAAAGGTTTGGCAGGAGTCAACGTATTTCAGGCTAAGACATTTGCTTTCGAAAATTTTTCGAAAATAATTGCCGAAATATTTGCATAATTCAAATATTTTTTGTACCTTTGCATCACAGATGCAAGACCAAGAAAAGCATCTAAAAATTGCGAACAAGCCGGAGGAATATTTTTTGTAGGCCTACCAGAAAAATTTCCGAGGCTAACACCGCAAAACTACGACTAAGGAAGAGGTTTTAAGGAAGAGGAATAAATTTTACAACCCTTTTAATTAAAACAAAATTATGGCACTTAAAGTAAAGGCAGTAGAGAAGCTACTGAAGTTTTCAAACGATCCTAACGACAAAGGTGAGTATCGCTACGTATTGAGTCCCGACCTGTACACCGCGCTGAATCAGGAAAAGGTGATCAAGGAAGCTGCACAGCGCAGCGGCGTGATGGAAGGCGTAATGAAGGCTTGTTGGGACGCAGCTGGACAGGTGATCAAGGCGTGGGCCACTGAGGGCCACTCGGTAGCCATCCCTGGACTGGGCACCATGCGATTCGGATTGCGCTCGAAGGCGGTAGATAAGGTTGAGGACGTGAAGGCTGGACTCATCAGCACCCGCCGCATCATCTTCACCCCATCGGTGTCACTGAAGGACGAGCTGAAGAACACCGCCATCCAGATTACCTGTATCGACCGCAACGGTAAGGAGGTGAAGCGCGTTACCAGCGGCGACAGCGGTGACATCGAGGATCCCGAGAGCGGAAATCAGAACGGTGGTGGCAATGGTGGCGGAAACACCCAGCCATCAGGTGACGTCCCAGGCGAGGGAGATTAAGCGCTAAGGGTCAGGGGCTAAGCCCCTACCCTTTGCACAATGTAAAAATTATAAAAGTGATTAAATTTAAAAATTAATACCATGACTAAGAGAGAAACATTCAAGTTCATCGTACAGATTATCGCATCTGTAGCTACAGCGATAGTAACGGCACTTGGTGCCACGAGTTGCATGGGTATGTAGCAAAAGAAAAGGCCTGTCATTGCGGCAGGTCTTTATTCGTATATAACTAAACTAATACTATAACATGGTAAAATACTCTGGGTGCAAAGGTACTGAAAAAAAAGAAAAAATATAGAAATGCTGATGTAATTATCAGGGTATATGGATATTTTTTTGTAATTTTGTGCGCTTTTAGATAACTAGGCATGATGCAAGGTACGCAGCGAACATACGTAGCCATCGATCTGAAGAGTTTTTATGCTTCAGTAGAGTGTGTGGACAGAGGGCTTGACCCACTGACCACCAATCTCGTGGTGGCCGATGTGAGCAGGACAGAGAAAACCATTTGTCTTGCTGTGTCTCCCAGTCTGAAAGCCTATGGTGTAGGTGGGCGTGCCCGACTGTTTGAGGTGGTGCAGAAAGTTCGTGAGGTGAACTATCAGCGCCAGTCGCAAACTGCACAGCACAGGCTTACAGGCAAGTCAGTCTTTGACCATGAGTTGAAAGCACATCCCGATTGGGCGGTGGATTACATTGCAGCGCCACCTCAGATGGCCCATTATATAGAGGTTAGCAGTAAGGTGTATAGTGTATATCTGAAGTATATCGCGCCTGAAGATATTCACGTATATAGCATTGACGAGGTGTTTATGGATGTAACGGCGTATCTTGGTACTTACAAGATGACCGCCCATGAGTTGGCTATGACCATGATACGCGACGTGTTGAAGCAGACGGGTATCACAGCTACAGCAGGCATCGGTAGCAATATGTATATCTGCAAAGTGGCGATGGATATTGTGGCCAAGAAGATGCCTGCCGATAAAGATGGTGTGCGCATTGCAGAACTCGACGAGATGTCGTATCGACGAGAACTATGGGATTACAGACCAATCACCAAGTTCTGGCGAGTGGGCAAAGGCATTGCCAATAAGTTAGCTATGTACGGCATCGATACCATGGGAAAGCTGGCCCGTCTGTCTATTCAGAACGAGGAACTGCTATATCAAATGTTTGGTGTTAATGCCGAACTTTTGATTGACCATGCCTGGGGCTGGGAACCCTGTACGATAGCTGATGTAAAAGCCTATCGTCCTGAAACCAATTCGTTCAGCAGCGGGCAGGTGCTGCAGGAGCCTTATGACTTCGAGAAAGCCAGAGTAGTGATTAAGGAGATGGCAGAAGGCATGGCTCTCAGTCTTGTGTCAAAGCGAATGGTGACAGACCAGATTGTACTGACGGTAGGTTATGATGCCGAGAGTCTTAGTCGTCCAGAGATACGAGACAAGTATCATGGCGAGATTACCACTAACTACTATGGTAAGGCCGTGCCGAAGCATGCCCATGGTACCTGGAACTTCGACACGATGACATCATCATCGAACTTGATGATGACGGCTGCAGCAGAACTCTTTAACAGATTGGTGAATCCTGATCTGCTTATCCGCCGTCTGAACCTGACAGTCAACCATGTAGTGCCTGAGACAGTTGCTGCAGCTCAGCATACAGAGCCACAGCAGTTGGATTTGTTCACCGACTATGAGGCTTTGAAAAAGCAGAAGCAGGAGGAACAAGATCGTTTGGAAAAGGAACGTCGTATTCAGGAAGTACAACTCAAAATCAAGCAGCGCTTTGGAAAGAATGCCATCCTTAGAGGTCTTAATTTTTCTGATGGTGCCACAGCCAAAGAGCGTAATGAACAGATAGGAGGACATAAGGCATGAGTAACTACGAAGATATCATTCATCTGCCACATCACGTGTCGAAGCGACATCCTCAAATGTCGATGTGGAATCGTGCAGCGCAGTTTGCACCGTTTGCAGCTTTGACTGGCTATGAAGATTCCATCAAAGAGGCGACTCAAGCGAATGAAAGCCTTTTTGAGGAAAAGTAGCTGCAAAGGTGTTCATATATCATAGATACCGATACGCAAGAAGTCAAAAGCCATTGCACATCGATCATGGTACTATACGATTTGGAACACCATCAAACCATTCCTCTTCCTGACGAGTGGCGCCAGGCCATCACCAACTACGAGGGACTTGATGGACTTTCACGCATGTAGAAAAGAGAATCCCCTTAAGCCAGCAATAAAGCTCGCTTAAGGGATTTTTTTACGATTTCTTGAAAAATATTTGGTGGAATCAGAAATTATATCTACATTTGCTGCCGAAAAATCATAATTCTATCACAAAACAAATTAATTGAAGCAAAAATGAAGAGAATGACAATGGTTGCAAACAGCTGCCGAGCGGTACATTTTTGTGCCTTGTCGTGCGCTGCTGGGCTTGCGCTCTTTGAGCGTGGCTTGCGCGTCCTTGAGGCTTCGCCTCGAAGATCTTAACGCTCGGAAAAGCTGAAAGCAAGCTTTCGCTATTCTCTCGCTTATGCGATCTTTGACATAATGATACATTTTGCTACAATTGTTCGGATGATGTGATAGAGTTACCCCACAAAGGATGACTTTATTTATACTTAGGTGAGTGCGCATTTGTGCTTGCCTATTAACTCTTGCGCCCCATACCTTAGGGGCTTACACCTTAGTTACCATTTATATTTTTAGAACCATTATTATTGTTATGAATTGTAATTTGAATAGACTTATCAACGATTTCAGGAACCAGACTTATCTTACTATCTGGAAGCACATGAACGCTATGGCGGTGAACTATGCCGTCTACTCTAATCGGATAAAGGGCTTTGCCCCGTACTTATACAACTGCGACATTTATATTTATGCCGACTCAAGAAACATGGTGGTGGTATGCGTTGAATGCAGCAATCACAAACAAAAGCAGTGTTACAACGAGACGCAGAACATCGACATGATGATATACGAACCAGGCTGCGAACCTCGCGAAAGCACTGTGTGGAAGCTGAAGCAGACGATGGAAATCATGAAGAGTCGACTTCGCAAATCCCAAGCCAGTCTGAAGCTATACGGCATTCTGCTTACCGAGGATGCCATCAACAATGCTTACGAGCTGGAGGATGATTGGGAAAAGAACAGCATCAAGGTGATAAGCAACTGCAGTCATCTGAAACTGCGCAGAGCTGGCGTGAACACTGATGATGATCTTGCCGGAAAGGTGTACTTCGACATTGTGACTGACGAAAGTATTGATGCCAAGCCTGAGCCAAAGGACGAGACAGAGGATGAGGAGTTCAACGAGTTCGAACAGATGCTCTACGACTTTGTGAACGACAAGCTAGAGGATAATGATGGCGTGTTTGGACTGATGGCCAGAGACTGTGCAGCCGAGGATACAGAGGAATCTCCAGCTGAAGAACCAGAACCTCAAGAGCCAGAGGAGCCTGTGACTCCAACGACAAAGAGCGAAACGATAGACCAGAACCTTGGTCTGAGCGTTGACATAGAGATTCTTGACCCTATCGAGAACCCTCGCGAGGAGCTCGACAAGATGATAGGTTGCGACGACATCAAGCGACGTATGGACGAGTTGGTTGCTCTAACTACATACAACAAGACCATGCAAGAGCTGTTCCCCAACAGCAAGCAGCATGAGGTATCGCTGCATAGCGTGTTCTTAGGTCGTCCTGGTACAGGCAAGACCACCGTCTGCAAGATATTCGGCTCGCTTCTTCATCAAGCTGGCGCACTATCCAAGGGGCATGTGGTGCTATGCGACCGCGGTACGTTTATCGGAACCCTTTGGGGCGATGAAGAGCGTTCTGTGCGTCAGGTTCTGGAAAAGGCTAAAGGTGGTGTGCTGATGATAGACGAGGCCTATCTGCTGAACAGCAAGAATGATAACGACCCAGGAAAGCTGGTATTGCAGCTACTTATGAACATACTGGCCGACGAAAGTCAGCGCGACATAGCTGTGGTGCTGTGTGGATACAAGGATCAGATGGAGAAGCTGCTGGAGATGAATCCTGGACTGCAGTCGCGATTCCCCAACAAGTTTGAGTTTGTGGACTTTAGTGTGGATGAGCTGCTGGAGATTACTCAGACTCGTATCAGAGACTTTGAGTATAGTTTCACCGATCAGGCATGGGAGAAGTATCGCGGTATGCTGAATCAAGCATATCAGGTTCGCGACCCGCAGACATGGGGTAACGCCCGATTCGTGGCCAACCAACTTGAGCGCATCTACATGCAGCACGCCACAAGATGTGTGATGCAGAAGCCTGAGGACAAGCAGGAATGGCGCCAGCTAACTGCCGACGACATCGTACCAATCGAGGTTGCCAAGAAAAAACAGAAGATTGGATTTTAGAATTAAATCAGACTTTATTCGTCGATGAGGCATTTGCCTGTCATTTCCTCGGGTTGTTGCAGGCCCATGATGTGGAGAATGGAAGGAGCTACGTCGGCTAAGACGCCGTTTTGCACCTTCGCGTTCTTGTTAGATGTTACATAAATGAAAGGAACTGGATTGACGGAGTGTGTCGTGTTGGGCGTGCCGTCGTCATTGAGGGCATGATCTGCGTTGCCGTGGTCGGCAGTTATAATGGTTTCGTAGCCCATCTTCGTGGCAGTTTCCACCACTTCGTTCAAGCACTTGTCAATTGTCTTCACTGAAGTTTCGATGGCGGTATAAACACCTGTATGACCCACCATGTCGCTGTTGGCAAAGTTCACCACTATCCAGTCGTACTTGCAAGTCTTGAGCGCCTCTACCAGTTTGTCCTTCACTTCGAGTGCCGACATTTCGGGCATCAAATCGTATGTAGCTACCTGGGGTGAATTCACCAAGATTCGATCCTCGCCCTCAAACGGCTCTTCACGCCCGCCATTGATGAAGGAGGTAACGTGAGCATATTTCTCAGTCTCGGCAATGTGCAGCTGCTTCAGGCCCTTGCTGGAGATATATTCGCCGAGAGTGTTCTGCAGATTATCCTTTGGAAAAAGGATGTGTACGCCAGTAAATGTATCGTCGTAGGGCGTCATGCAGTAGTATTGCAGATTGGGAATGATCTGCATGCCCTGCTCCGTCATATCCTCCTGTGTGAGCACGATAGTCAGCTCCTTGGCACGGTCGCTGCGGAAGTTGAAGAAGATGACCACGTCGCCTTCCTTGATGCAGCCGTCGACGTTGCTGTTGACAAGCGGTTCCATAAACTCGTCGGTGTTCTTATGCTCCTCCGTATGGGAGTCGTAGCAAGACTGTACACCCTCCACCATATCGGACACCTGACGACCTTTACCATGTACAAGCAGATCGTAAGCCAGTTTTATGCGATCCCAGTGCTTGTCGCGATCCATTGCGTAGTATCGGCCAATGATAGAGGCGATAGCTCCTACCCCAACCTCATCCATGTACTTCTGCAAGTCGGCGATGAAACCCTTGCCCGACCTTGGGTCGGTGTCGCGACCGTCCATAAAGCAATGTACATAGCAATTTTCAATATCATAGATTTTGGCGATGTCGATGAGCTTCAGCAGATGGGCGAATGATGAGTGTATGCCGCCAATGGAGGTCAAGCCCATCAGATGAACGCTCTTGCCGTTAGTCTTTGCGTAGCCGAAAGCCGATTTAATCTCAGGATTCTCTACAATGGAGTTGTCGGCACAGGCGTGGTTAATCTTCACCAGGTCCTGATAGACTACGCGACCAGCTCCTATATTCAGGTGTCCTGTCTCAGAGTTTCCCATCTGTCCGTCGGGAAGCCCCACGTACTCACCAGAAGCCTGCAACTCAGCATGCGGATAATTGGCATTCAAATAGTCGATGTATGGCGTGGGCGTATGATAAATCACGTCGCTCTTGCTCTTGTCGCCGATACCCCATCCGTCGAGAATGACCAGGAGTGTCTTCTTGGGCTGACCAATATTATTCGTAGTCGGATTATCGGCAATGGCAGACGTACACGCCTGGAACATGCTTGCACCACTGAATGCAAGGATGGCAGCCAAGCCCAATTGTATTATCTTTTTCATACTCATGTTGCTTTAGGTCAGTAAGATTGTTTCTGCCGGCAAATATAAGAAATATCTGCGAGAAAAGAAGAAAAATAGGAAAAAATAAGCTATTTTTCGAAAATCATGTCACCTGTGAAGGAGATTGGATCGCGCTGGATGGGCTGGACATCGATACTAGTGCTGCCGTTATCGAAAATCTGAAGGCGATAAGAAAACAATGATTCTGTTCATAGTCAAGATAGTTATTTGATTAATGATTAATATTTACAAACGAATACCCACACAGGCGTTAATACTCCAGTCGGTGAGATGCCCTTTGGTGGTATCGAATTCAAAGCGGAACCTGTTTAACAGGGCATAGGTATTGAAGAACCAGTTGCCTGTGTTATAGGTTACCGACAAGCGGGCGTCGAGTATCACGGTTGCATCGCTTCGGTGGGAGGTCTTAAACTCCTTTTCATATGGATAGTAAATCTTATTGGCTCCCTCGGAGGGATAGATTACATAGTCTTCGATATCGATATCAGCATCGTCGTCACTTAAAGCCGCCTTGCGTAAGTTGGAGTTATAATGCCACACGTCAATCTTATTTGAGACGGTGATCATAGGCATGGCCATGGCGCTGATGAGCAGGCCCTTACAGGGAACAAAGTTATATGCATAGCCTGGACCAATGGCAAACTGATACTGTTTGATCTTACCGATATCATTCATCATCATAATAAAGTCGGCATCAGGATTATTGTCGTAGATGATGGTTGACTTGTAGTACATGGCGCCCACCATGAACGAGCCCGCAGAACGCTTCTGAAACACGCTCTGATCGTAGGCTGCGCAATAGGAGAAACGCTTGCCATTGAACAGATAATAGCCATCGAGCGAGACTACCTTTACATACATAGGGTCGATAAGATAGTAATGACCGTCGCCCGACTCATGGGCACCAGAAATATCATCGTATTCAAAATGCACAGTAGGCTCATCGGTTTCGAAACGGTGTATGCGAAGGTTTACTCCATAAGAACCACCTGTGGCACCAAGTTTGAAGAGACTACCCTTATCGCCACCCACATTAACGCTATAGCCGAGACCGTAGCCGCGATAGCCTGCCCAGAAACCTACGTAACTTGACACATCGGTCTTTACGCAGGGTTCCCATGTAAACATTCCTTTGACGTCCTCGAACAAGAGACTGCCGTCGAACTGCGACTTGATATGAACGTCGCTCTGGTTAATGTTGCCCTGAACCATTACCTGCCAGGGCTTCTCGGGAGCATCGATATAACGGCGATCGACACCCCTTACGCTCATTGAATCAATAAAGCGTCCAATTTTCTTAACAAACTCAGGCTGAGCTGCTGCGTCGACACAGCAGAATACGGTTAATAGAAATATGAGTTTTTTCACGTTAGCAGCGGTTTGTTAAAGGTAAATGGGCCCCCGGCCTATGGATAAGGTCGAAGGGCCCGCAAATTACTTAAAAAACACAAGAATTTATTTCTTCTCAGCCTTAGCCTCGTCCTTCTTAGTGTCGGCAGCTGGCTTAGCTGATGGCTTGTAACGCTTGTTCAGGCCGTTGATAACGTCCTGAGTAACGTCGAGCTTCTTGTCGGCAATCAGGATGTTGTCGCCAGACTTAGCAAGAATCAGGTCGTACTTCTTATCCTTGTTGTAAACCTTCAGGAAGTTCTGCAGTGAATCGCGCAGTGTCTCGTTGAACTTAGCAGTCTCGCTGGCCAGCTCGTTCTCAAGACGTGCCTGAAGCTCCTGCAGATCGCGCTGCTGGCGCTCGATGGCAGCCTGCTGAGAGGCAGCCTGCTCGCGGCTCTGGAAACCGTTATTGTTCAACTTCTGCTGGAAGTTGGCAGCGGCAGCCTGCAGAGCGTTACCCTTCTGGTTGAGGGTATTGCGGGCGTTGTTGCTCTTCTTCTGAAGTGTTACGCTGTAATCCTTTGCAAAGGTGTACTGAGTCATCAGTGAATCTACCTCAACATAAGCGATTTTAAGGCCGTCGCCGCTTGCTGCAGCTGCTGGCTGATCGTCCATCTTAGGACTCTGGTTGTTGCACGATACCATCATAGCTGCGATGGCCAGTGCAGAGAAAATGTACTTTTTCATTTTTAATTATTGTAATATTTTAAATTTTAAATTCCTTACTTCTCCGAGACTGCAAAAGGACTCTTGGTGCGAAGCTCGCGATCCTGATCCATCACACAGTGTATACCTCGGTCTTTCATCGCCTGCGAATCGTGAATATGCTGCGATGAGAACTCGCCGTTGCGCTTAAAAAGCACCTTTACGAGCAAAAATGCCATGCATATAGCAATTATTAACGTGGTTATGAGTAGAGTCTCAATCATTTTTTATATCTTTGCGGCTGCAAAGTTAAGCATTTTATATCGAAATCAAACAAAAAAAGCATTAATAATGAATAAAAACGATTTAAAACCTGCAGTTGTGTTCGCAGAATTTGCGAAGATTAACGAAATTCCGCGTCCTTCGAAGCGCGAAGAGAAGATGATTGAGTACCTGAAGAATTGGGGCGAGAGCCACAATCTGGACACAAAAGTTGACGAAACAGGAAATGTAATTATACGCAAGCCTGCCACTAAGGGCATGGAGAACCGCAAGACGGTTATCCTGCAGAGCCACATGGATATGGTATGCGATAAGCTGGTGGATGTGGAGTTCGACTTCGACAAGGACGCCATCAAGACCTACGTTGACGGCGAGTGGCTTACTGCCGAGGGTACAACACTGGGGGCCGACGATGGTATCGGATGTGCTATCGAGCTGGCTATCCTGGCAAGCGACGACATCGAACACGGACCTATCGAGTGCGTATTCACACGCGACGAGGAGACTGGTCTGAGCGGTGCTGAGGGTATGAAGGCCGGATTCATGACTGGCGACTACCTGATTAACCTCGACTCGGAGGATGAGGGCGAGATATTTGTATCGTGCGCAGGCGGACGTAACACTACTGCCAAGTTCACATTCCAGCGTCAGGAAGCTGCTGCCGGTAGCTTCTTTATGAGCGCACAGCTGAAGGGTCTGGTTGGCGGACACTCGGGCGACGACATCAACAAGAAGCGTGCTAACGCCATCAAGATCTTAGGCCGTTTCCTGTATCAGGAGATGAACCGCTACGAGGGAATACAGCTGGCTGAGTTCCACAGCGGAAAGCTGCACAACGCTATTCCACGCGACGGACAGTTTGTTATTGCTGTGCCACACGATGTGAAGGAGAACGTAAAGGCCGACTGGAACGTGTTTGCCGCTGAGGTTGAGGACGAGTTCCACGTAACCGATACACAGATGGTATGGGCAATGGAGAGCACAGAGGCTCAGAAGATTATCGACCCTGTTGTGGCTAAGAAGTTTGTTTGGGCCATACAGGCTGTTGACAACGGAATCTACGCCATCTGTCAGGACGAGGAACTGGGCGGAATGGTTGAGACATCGAGCAACATCGCAAGCATTCACAGCAGCGAGAATGCTATCGAGATTCTGAGCAGTCAGCGCAGTAACGTAATGTCGAACCTCGACAATATGTGTGCTACAATCCGTGCCACATTCGAGCTGGCTGGAGCAGAGGCTGAGTCGGGCGACGGTTATCCAGCATGGAAGATGAAGGCTAACAGCGAGCTGCAGAAGATTGTTCGCGAGAGCTACGTTAAGCTGTTTGGCAAGGAGCCAGTGGTTCGTGGTATCCACGCTGGTCTGGAGTGCGGACTGTTCTCAGAGCGCTACCCACAGCTTGACATGGTGAGTTTCGGCCCTACACTGCGATATGTACATACTCCTGACGAGCGCCTGCTGATTCCTACAGTACAGATGGTATGGGATCATCTGCTTGATGTTCTTAAAAACATTCCACAGAAATGATACATACGCGCGCGTACATAATAAATATAGCGTTATGCCTGGGTGTGCTGTTTGTTGCTTCGTGCGGCAAGCAGCACACTGCCGAGCAGACAGTGAAGAACTTCGTGGCTGAAAACATGAAAGAAGGCGTAGAGACCAAACGTCTGGATTTTGGTGACATGGGCACTACACGCCACATCAATGATTCACTCGTTGCAAAAATGCGAAAAAACGGTGCTGAGCTGTTTAAAAACGACATTGCATACGGCAAGGTGCCTACTGGCGAGGTTTACTATCTGAGAATGAAATACTTACACGAAGGAGACACTTTGCAAAACACCTTCTATCTCGACTCAGAGCTCAAGGAGGTTATTGCATTCAAATAACTTTTTCGAAAAAAAGTAGCATAAAAATTTGGAGGATTCAAAAATAAGTAGTACCTTTGCACCCGCAATCGAGGAGATGCCCCAAGGTTTACAGCTCTAGGGTCCTTTTGGAAGGATGGGTGAGTGGCTGAAACCA
>DEHD01000032.1:0-3009 GCA_002351725.1 Prevotella sp. UBA2809 | reverse complement strand
TTCGATTCCCCTATCGACTACAACATCTTTGACATTCGGTCGATTGGCATATAGCCGATCTCCCTCGCGACTCGACAATCCAAGTAAGCTTGATTGTACTCGCTGCTCGGTCGATTCATCTAATGGTTAGGATACAAGATTCTCAATCTTGGCATAGGGGTTCGATTCCCCTATCGACTACAAAAAATTAGGAGCCGTTTGGCTCCTATTTTTGTTTATGTGTTTCTTAATTCCAATGGCGTCATGCCGAAATGATCTTTCACATATTTACCAAAGAAGGAGGGGTTGGGAAAAGCGAGCTTTTCACAAATTTGTTTGATACTGAGATCTGTCTGTCGCAAGTAGTAACGAATATCCTCCAACACATGTTCCGTAATCCACTCGTTGGCGGTCTTGCCGGAATTCTTCTTGCAGACGGCAGTCAGGTATTTGGGTGAGATGCAAAGTTCGCTGGCATAATCTTCCACCGTATGACGTTTGACATCTTTGGAATGCAGCAAATCAAGGAAATGTTGAAAGTGGGCTTTAGATGTCATTCTATCATTACCATGCAAAGCATCAGCGTTAGCCAGACTAGTATCTGCCGATAACATCTTCTTCATCCCGCCGCAGAGCCCTAGAATGGCCGCTCGTAGAAGCGATTGGATAATTTCGGTCTTTAACGGATAGTTATCCCCCTTGGTAATGGCCAGCGTCAGCATGTCGTAGAAGTGGGTGTAGAAAAGTATCTCGTCCTCATCCATCGTCACTATGTGGTGGCGATGGATGTACATCATGTCGATCCAGATGTTCATTTTCTCGCGCAGTAAACTCTGAAGGATGCGATTGGTGAGGAACATGGCCTTCAGGTTGAAGTCAGGACTGACCATCATATCAGTCACCGTGACGTTCTGGGGTACGATGGCCACCTGGTTCTTGTGAAGTTCCATTTGTATACCGTTCATCTGAGCCTGTATCTTGCCATTGGTGCAGATGACGACGGCATTCATGGTCACATGGGCGGTATTGATTTCGGCGAATTGCTGAATACTGTCGACGACCACAATATCGTTGTCGGAATAGCCAATCTGGATATCCTCATTGTTAGCTAATGTCTGAAATGTTACTTCTTCATGCTGTTTCATGTTGCAAAAGTACTTAATTTTTTTCAATTTTAATGTCTTATTTGGTATCAATATTGTTTTTTTTGACATCATGATGCCAAATCGGTAAGATATGAAGCGAAATCAAACATGAATGATAGGCGATTTTGGATTAATTTTGCACTCAAAATAAAACAATTGAATATGAACTGTAATAAAGAAAATGAATATAGTTAACGATAATTAGCACTTAGTGCTGATTCGTACCCTCTCATGGGGGCTTCTCGCCCCCACACCCCTCAGTTACTATGTTTGCATACGCTAACGAGCTGGATAGATATGTAAAGTGTTACTCTTGGGGGCTTCGCGCCCCCTGCCGTAAGGCACCCCCGCGGTGTGTTTTTCATATTTTTTTAAGCATAAAAGTTGGTACGATAATAATTGGATTGTATATTTGCAAGTGCTAACAAACAAATTACATAAACAATTAAAACTCGTACCGTATGCAAAAGTACAACATTTCCTTCAAAGGACAAAAGATTTTTATAGGAATCGACGTCCACAAGAAAAATTGGGATGTGGCAGTTGCTCCAGAAGTGGGGTTTGTAAAGAGACATTCGCAGAAAGCTTCAGCCAAAGTGCTCATTGACTTTTTGAAGAAAAACTACCCTGATGGTGATTATTTGGCAGTGTATGAAACTGGCTTCAGTGGTTTTTCTACTTACTACGCCTTGAAAGAGGTAGGAATCGATTGTATTGTGATACATGCAGCGGATGTTCCTACTACTCAATATGAGGAAGTGATGAAGACGGATAGGATTGATTCTGTCAAATTGGTCAGAAGCCTAAAGGCTGGTCTGCTAAAAGGTATATATGTTAGAGAACGGGAGAACATCGATGATCGCTCTGTAGTCCGAGTAAGGAAGGCTATTCAGAAAGATTTATGTAGATATAAGTCACGGGTAAAGCATATTTTGCATTGTAATGGTGTGGAAATGCCTGAGTGCTTTGACAATACAAATACTCACTGGTCCAATGCTTTTATGAATTGGCTAAAAGATGAAGTGACCCTTCTTTCGTCAACAAGGAATTCATTGGATCTGCTTATCAAACAGGTAGAGACTATCCGTATGAATCTACTTGCTGCAACTCGTATGCTGCGAAACCTGAGTCAGACAGAACGTTATAAATCAAATTGCAAACGATTAGTGACTATACCCGGAATTGGTGTAATTGTAGCTATGAGTATACTTACAGAAATCTATGATGTAAAGCGTTTCCGTAATGAGAAGGAGTTTGCTGCGTATCTTGGTTTGATTCCAACCTGCCATAGCAGTGGTGAGAAAGTGGTGCATGGAGAAAAGACCTTTAGAGGCAATAAACAACTAGGCCCCATGATAGTAGAAGCTGCTTGGATAACAATTAACCGTGATGCAGGACTCGGTTCACAATATTTGAGATATAGGGAGCGGATGAAACCGCAGGAGGCTATAATTAGAATTGCCAGGAAACTATCAAATATAATTTTGGCTATATTAAAAAGTGAGAAAGAATATATACCATACCATATGGGTAGTTAATATGCTGCTTATTAGACAACTTCATAGAACGACTCCTAGAAAACAATGATAAACCATACGGTTTTATCTTCCCTCAGTTTGTTGCGTTCTTACCTAATCTGCTGAAGAAGTAAAATGACGTACGGTCAATTTTACCGTTTCGTCTCATAGAAGTTTGTCTGATAGGTCTGTTGTCATTAGTTATCCCAAACTCAGTGCTTATGTGCTGGGGCTAGGAAATGCAGCTTCTTCAAAAACAGCCGATATAGTGCAAAAAAGTGTAACTTATTGATTTATAAGAGTTAATATAAAATAAATAAACTCCAATTATTTGGAAAGCAACATAGAGGTGTTTTCAGGTATTAGAT
>DEHD01000036.1 GCA_002351725.1 Prevotella sp. UBA2809 | reverse complement strand
TTAATTATTAACTAACAAACCAAACGTATGAGTTTCAAAGCAAAGAAAACAGCCATGTTGGTAGGATTGTGCTGCTTAGGCATGATCTCAACTCAGCAGGCTTTGGCAGCTACAGAATCAGTAGCTTCCGTTCAGCAAACGAAGCAGGCTACTGGTCAGGTAAGCGACTCACAGGGTCCGCTGATTGGTGCCACGGTAATGGAGAAGGGTACCAACAATGGTACTGTTACCGACTTTAACGGTAACTTCTCTCTTAGTGTAAAGCCAGGTGCAACACTTGTTGTATCTTATGTAGGTTACGTATCACAGGAAATCAAAGCCGGTGATAACGTACGCGTAAACCTTAAAGAAGACGGTCATGTAGTAAATGAGGTTGTGGTTATCGGTTACGGTACACAGCGTCGTGAGGCCGTTACTGGTTCTGTTGCCAATATTGGTGGTGAGAAACTGAACCAGATTGCTGCTACCAATGCTGCTCAGGCTCTGCAGGGCCGTGTAGCTGGTGTGCTTATGACACAGACATCATCTAAGCCAGGTGCTGAGATGCAGATTCGTATCCGTGGTCAGCGCTCACTGACTGCAAGTAACGACCCTCTGATCGTGCTTGATGGAATTCCATTCATGGGTCAGCTTTCTGATATCAATCCTGCTGACATCAAGTCAATGGATATCTTGAAAGATGCTTCTGCAACAGCCATCTACGGTTCTCGTGGTGCTAACGGTGTTATCATTATTACAACTGTTAAGGGTAGCCAGGGCACTCCTGCCAAGGTTACTTATAATGGATACGTTAGCTTCAAGAAGGTATTCCATAAGTATCCTATGATGGATGGACCAACGTTCAACAAGTTCCGTCAGTATGCTGGTCTCTATCAGAATTCTCTGGATGAGAGTGAGTCCACCAATACCGATTGGCAGGATTTGTACTATCAGACAGGTATCAGCCACAACCACGACTTGAGCGTTGCTGGTGGTACTAATGGTGGTAGCTACAGCTTCGGTGCTGGTTATTATAAGGATGAGTCTGTTGTTCCTACTGAAGGCTACGACCGTATCTCTGTTCGTGGTAACTTCGACCAGACAGTCGGCAAGTACTTCCGTTTTGGCTTGAGCACCAACAACAGCTATCGCAAGACTCAGGGTGTAAACAATATGTATGCAGTTCTCTGCTCATCTCCTCTGTCTAGCCCATACGATGAGAATGGTAACCTGAAGCGTTACAACTCTCTGCCTGCAGATGATCAGGTAGTTGTAACAAAGGAGACCGTTGAGCGTGATAAGGATGTATGGTTGAGCGAGAATAAGGGTATCGGTTCTTACAACACATTGTTCGCCGAGGTTAAGTGCCCATGGATTGAGGGTCTGAGCTATCGTATTAACGTAGGTCTGAACTTCCGTTCTTCTAAGAGTGGTTCATTCACAGGTACAGGTATCAACAATAAGGATGCCAATGCTGTTAACAGCGGTTCTGTATATGAGAACCAGACACGTAACTGGGCTGTTGAGAACCTGCTTACTTACGATCACACATTCGCTGAGAAGCACAATCTGAATGTTGTTGCTATGTATTCAGCAGAACAGACAACTTATGAGCAGAGTGGTGCATCAGCACAGGAGATTCCTGCAGACTACTTCCAATACTATGCACTCGACAAGGCTACCGGTCAGGCTAACCTTACTGGTTACAACTACTGGCAGAGCGGTCTTCTCTCTTGGATGGGTCGTGTCATGTACTCTTATGATAATAAGTATATGATTTCAGCTGCCCTCCGTTCAGATGCATCATCACGTCTGGCTAAGGGTCACCAGTGGCACACATATCCTGCAGTAAGTGCCGGTTGGAATATCGCTCGTGAAAGCTTCATGGAGAACCTCACTTGGATCGACAACCTGAAGTTCCGCGTTGGTTATGGTGAGACTTCTAACCAGTCTATCAACCCATATTCTACTCTTGGTGGTCTGGCTATCCGCAACTATAACTTCGGTAACGGCACTAACTACAAGGCTGGTTACTATGTAAACTCACTGCCTAACACAGAGCTTGGTTGGGAGTACTCTAAGACATGGAACTTCGGTCTTGACTTCTCATTCTTCAATGGTCGTCTGTCTGGATCATTCGAGTACTATACTCAGAAGACCAACGACATCCTGCTGAATGTAAAACTGCCTGATACTTCTGGTGTAAGCAGCTATACCGGTAATATCGGTAAGACTCAGAACAAGGGATGGGAGTTCTCTCTGAATGGTATCATCATCGACAACAAGAATGGTTGGAACTGGGAGGCTGGTATCAACTTCTACCAGAACCGCAACGAGTTGGTTGAGCTGGCATCAGGTGCTGATCGCGATGAGGGTAACCTCTGGTTCGTTGGTCATCCAATCGATGTAATCTACGACTATGAGTACCAGGGTCTGTGGCAGGCTGGCGAAGAGGCTGCTATGAATATTCTGGAGCCAGGTGGAAATGTAGGTATGATTAAGGTTAAGTATACTGGTGATTATGATGCCAATGGTCTGCCTACCCGTCAGATTGACGCTAGCGATCGTCAGATCATGAGCATGGAGCCAGACCTTGTTGGAGGTTTCAATACAACTGTTGGTTATAAGGGCTTCGACCTCACAGTAATCGGTTCATTCCAGATTGGTGGTAAGCTGATTTCTGCCATCCACTCTTCTAATGGTTATCTGAATATGCTTACTGGTCGTCGTAACAACCTCGACGTTGATTACTGGACACCAGAGAACACAGGTGCTAAGTATCCAAAACCAGGCGGTATCCAAAGCGGTGATAACCCCAAGTACGGTTCAACACTCGGTTACTTCAACGCTGGTTACCTGAAGTTCCGCGCTATCACACTGGGTTACAACTTCCAGAACATCAAGGCTGTTAAGGACCTCGGCATCAGCCGTCTGCGCCTCTACGCTACTGTTCAGAACCCATTCGTTCTCTTCTCTCCATTCAACAACGAGAGCGGACTTGATCCAGAGACAAACTCTTGGTCAAATGAGAATACTGCTGTAGGTTACTCATTCGGTAGTCACAGAATGCCTATCGTAGGTTATAACACACCTGCAACCCGCAACTTCATCTTCGGTGTTAACGTAACATTCTAATGAATCATTAAAGAATTAAGAGTTATGAAAACTAAAAGTATCAAATATATTCTTGCTGCGGGTCTCGTATGCTGTGGTCTTTCTTCTACCATGACATCCTGCAATAGCGTGCTCGATGAGCAGCCACGCAGCCAGTTCGACCCGACATTCTTCAACACGAAGGCGGGTATTGAGGGCGGTCTGACATCGCTCTACGCTCACCTGCGCTATTTCTATGGCAACGGTTATTATCTGAACACATTGGAGACTGGTACCGATGAGTACACATATGCTCAGAGTGCCGATGGTAACTTTAAGGATGCCGACCTCTCTGGTGTTGGTTCTGTTACTCCTACCAGCACTGTTGCTGGTGGTGCATGGGGTACATTGTTTGCCAATATCAATACTGCCAGTGGTATTATTGAGAATGGTGAGGCTGCTGGTATCGATCCTGCTCTGCTCGCTGAGGCAAACTTCTTCCGCGCTTTCGACTACTTTATCCTGGTGCAGACCTACGGTGGTGTGCCCCTCGACCTGGGTGCTGGCGAACTGAAGTTCAATACATCTACTATTCGTACTTCTGTACGTAACACTGTTCCTGAGGTTTATGCTGCTATCTTCAGCGATCTGGAGAAGGCTGTAGAAAATCTGCCCGAGAATCCACGTCTCACAGGTACTGCTACTAAGAACCTGGCTCGTCTGTACCTCTCTAAGGCATATCTTACTTATGCTTGGTGGTTGGAGAATCCTAACAATATTCCTACCTATCCTGAGTGCACACGTAACAGTGGCGAGGCTCAGAGCTATTTCCAGAAGGCTTTCGATACTGCAAAGCAGGCTATCAACAATCCTGGCCCATACGCTCTGCAGCCAACATTCTACGATGTTAACGTAGCTACCAACGACCGTAACTCTGAGATCATGCTCTATGCTGATCACGATGAGGACGAGAAGTATGGTAACGGCGGTGCTGGTTATGGTTGGGGTAGCGGTGGCTCTCCTGAGAACTTTGCTTACTGGATGGAGACCTGGAACTACACAGAGATGACTGCTAAGGCCGCTTCAGGTGCTGTGATTAATCCCGTTCAGCGTGAGGCTGTTCAGGGTCTTGGACGTCCTTGGACTCGTATGGCTCCTGTAGCTGATGCCTTCATTGAGGGTGGTGTTTGGGAAGATGCAGTTAAGGCTATCGACTCTCGCTATGATGCAACCTTTACCCTTAGCTATTTCACTAACTGGGATAAGTCTGGCAACTCTGAGCCTTATGTAATTGGTGCCAATGGTTCTCAGATCAAGCCAGGCGAGAGCTACTTCAGCTGGGTTCCTGAGAGCGATGACAGCAAGATCAACTACACTGGTGCCGATGGTAAGCTCGGCTTCGGCGAGATGGCCGGACGTCCTGACTTCGTTGTAGCTGTTAACCACATCAGCCGTAAGAAGTATCCTATCAACTGGAAGCTTGGTATCTATCGTACAGACAATGCTGGTGGCTTAGGCTCTAAGGTTAATGGTGGTAGCCCACGTCCCTGGAACATAGCTAAGTTCTCAGAATTCTACCTGATTGCTGCTGAGGCTGCAGTTAAACTTGGTAAGAACAGCGATGCTAAGGAGCTTGTAAACGTTCTCCGTGCCCGTGCCGGTAAGCAGACTTATTGCGTAAATGCTCGTGCTCCTTTCGCAGCCGACCACAGCGCAGAGATGGTTGCTGCTACTCCTGAGACAATCGATATCGACTTCATTCTTGATGAGCGTAGCCGTGAGTTCTGGGGTGAGGGATATCGTTGGTTCGACCTCGTTCGTACTCAGAAGTGGGCCGAGCGTGCAGGCACATATCGTATTGCCGGTAGCGGTTACACCGATAAGGATCTCGAGACTGTTACTCGTAACATTCCTGCTGGTTACTACATCCGTCCAATCCCACAGGGACAGCTTGACGGTATGGAGATGGAGCCAGCTGAGAAGGAGGCATATCAGAATCCAGCATATAGAAATTGATGATAATAGTTAGTTAGATTTTCTAGACAAAACGAATCTCTTTACTATGCACTGGCCGTCGTGATGACGACCAGTGCTTTTCTTTGTTATTTATGAGGCAAAGGTAAAATTTTTTAAAATGATGACGCAGATTACACATATTTTTCGTACCTTTGCACCCAAAATTCGAAAGGTATGAATATTGAAGCATTAATCAGCAAGGCTGCAGGCGAGGCAGTAAAGGCTCTCTATGGTATGGATGCCACAGAGAAAATGCTGCAGTTGCAGAAGACAAGAAGTGAGTTTGAGGGTAACTTGACTCTGGTGGTTTTTCCATTTGTAAAGGCCGCAAAAAAGAGTCCAGAGCAGACAGCACAGGAGATTGGCGAATACTTACAGGCCAACTGCGCTGCTGTTGAGAAATTTAATGTAGTAAAAGGATTTTTGAATCTTAGTGTAGGCGATGGCGCTTGGCTCCAATTGCTCGAAACCATTGATAAGGACGAGCAGTTTGGTATGAAGCAGGCCAATGAGAATTCGCCACTTGTAATGATAGAATACTCTTCACCTAACACCAACAAGCCCCTTCATCTTGGTCATGTTCGCAACAACCTGCTGGGTTGGAGCTTGGCAAAGATTATGGAGGCCAATGGCAACAAGGTGGTAAAGACCAATATCGTAAACGACCGTGGTATCCACATCTGTAAGTCAATGCTTGCTTGGCTGAAGTATGGTAATGGTGAGACACCTGAGACCAGTGGTAAGAAGGGCGACCACCTGATTGGCGACTACTATGTAGCCTTCGATAAGCACTATCGCGAGGAGGTTAAGGAGTTGGTTGCTCAGGGTATGGACGAAGAGAAGGCCAAGCAGGAGGCTCCACTGATTAAGGAGGCTCACGACATGCTGGTAAAATGGGAGAACAATGATCCTGAGGTTCGCGCTCTCTGGGAGAAGATGAACAACTGGGTATATGCCGGCTTCGATGAGACATATAAGAAGATGGGCGTATCATTCGATAAAATCTACTACGAGAGCCAGACATACCTTAAGGGTAAGGCTAAGGTAGAGGAGGGTCTTGCTAAAGGACTCTTCGAGCGCCATGAGGATAATTCTGTATGGGCCGACCTTACCAACGAGGGTCTCGACCAGAAGCTCCTGCTTCGTAGCGATGGAACCAGTGTTTATATGACTCAGGACATCGGTACTGCCGAGATGCGTTTCCAGGATTTCCCCATAGATAAGATGATCTACGTAGTAGGTAACGAGCAGAACTACCACTTCCAGGTTCTCTCTATCTTGCTCGATCGTCTTGGATTCAAGTGGGGTAAGGAACTCACTCACTTCTCTTACGGTATGGTAGAACTGCCAAACGGTAAGATGAAGAGCCGCGAGGGAACAGTAGTTGATGCCGACGATCTGATGGCTCTGATGGTAGAGGATGCCTACAAGACATCGATGGAGCTTGGCAAATTCGATGATATGACCGAGGAAGAGCGCCGCGAGATTGCACGCGTGGTTGGTATGGGTGCTCTTAAGTACTTTATTCTTAAGGTTGACGCTCGTAAGAACATGCTGTTCAATCCAGAGGAAAGTATCGATTTTAACGGAAACACAGGTCCTTTCATCCAGTATACCTATGCTCGTATCCGTTCAATTCTCCGCAAGGCTGAGGCCGAGGGCTTGAAGCCTGCTGCAGCTCAGGTTGCACTCGCAGAGAAAGAGGTAGAGCTTGTTCAGAAGATGAATGAGTTTGGTGCTGCTGTTGAGCAGGCTGGTAAGGATTACTCACCAAGCGGAATCGCAAACTACTGCTATGAGCTTACTAAGGTGTTCAATCAGTTCTATCACGACTATAGCATCCTTAACGAGGCCGACGAGCAGAAGAAGGCTGTACGCCTGATGCTGGCAAAGAATGTTGCCAAGATTATTAAGAATGGTATGAGTCTGCTGGGTATCGAAGTACCCGAGCGTATGTAATATGCAGAATCCCCCAGACTATAGACATGATACAGTGCTGCCCTTGCCAATAGAGGTAAGGGCAGACGCTTTTGCCGTAGATGCTGCTTGTAGCGGAAACCCAGGACCTATGGAGTATCAGGGTATTGACCTGGCTACAGGTGCTCGTGTGTTCCATTTCGGACCAGTAAAAGGAACCAATAATATCGGTGAATTCTTAGCTATCGTGCATGCTCTGGCACTTTGCTGGCAAAAGGGATGGCATAACAAAACCATCTATTCTGATAGCTATAATGCCATTCTATGGGTTTCGAAGGGCAAATGTAAAACCACACTTGAACGCACAACAGAAACCGAACAGCTCTTTCAGATTATCGCAAGAGCTGAGAATTGGCTCAGAACCCATCAATACCGTAATCCCATCATTAAATGGGAAACAAGTAAATGGGGAGAGGTGCCTGCTGATTTCGGTAGAAAATAATTATTTTCTGCGATAAACCACAATCACATTATTATTATATACTTCGCTGCTAACCACTTTGGCATTAGCAGGAATATGTGGTGCACGGGTTCCATCGCTAACAGTCATCGTAGTGTTTGTTTCCACACGTATCTCGTCCCACAATCCCTGGACAAGGAATGAGCGCAGAGTTTCTGCTCCGCCTTCAATTATCAGCGATTGCACGTTCTGCTCATGCAGACTTTCCAGATTAAGTGGGTGTGCATGGTCTATAACCATACGTTTAGGGTCTGGTCCATACCACTCTCTCACATTTAGTTTTGGATGATCGCGCTCGTCGGTAATTCTTCCTACAAGTATCGCATCCTCCTCAGCACGCAACTTGTGTGACAGCATTTTTGTGAAATCGCTTGATATCTGAACTGGCTTATGATTATCATCGATAAAACCATTGGCAGTCTGAGCCCATTTCAGTATGAGATAAGGGCGCTGCTCCCGATGGAATGTGAAGAAACGGCGATTCAAAGCCTTGCATTCTTCTTCAAGAACGCCAACCTCTACCTCAATACCAGCCTCGCGTAGTTTCTTTATGCCGCGTCCTTGAACTTCTGCGAATTCATCGATACATCCTATTACCACTCTGCGCACACCTTTCTTAATGATAAGATCGGCACAGGGAGGCGTCTTGCCGTAATGTGAGCAAGGCTCGAGCGATACATATATGGTAGATTCCGGCAGTAATGATTCATCTTCAATTTTGACTGAAGCAAAGGCATTTACTTCAGCATGTGCCTTTCCGCAGCGCTCATGATACCCCTCTCCAATAATACGGCCGTTATGTACTATCACAGCGCCTACCATAGGGTTGGGTTTGGCGTTCTGCTGACCGTTTTTGGCCAGCTGAATGCAGCGTTGCATGAATTTTTCGTCGATACTCATATAATTTCAATTATCAGTTATCAATTATCAATTATTTTACTTACCTTTGCAGTATGAATTACGAACAACTCTGCCAACGACTCAGCAACGTTTACGATACTGGCGAGGCCAAAGCCATCGTCCGTTGGGTACTTGATGTCCGTTTCGGACTATCAACAGCCGATATTTATTGTGGCAAAGTTACACAATTATCCCCAAACGACCAAGCAGAACTCGAAAAAATCATGCAAAGATTGGAAAAAGCCGAGCCTGTGCAGTATGTTTTGGGAGTTGCAGATTTCTGCGGGCGACAGTTTCATGTGGCTCCTGGAGTACTGATTCCGAGACCAGAAACAGCAGAATTGTGCCATTTAATCGCAGAAGATGGCGGCGCGGATGTCTTGGATATTGGTACTGGCAGCGGATGTATCGCCATCACACTGGCACTTGATATTGCAGACGCAAAGGTTACTGCCTGGGATATTTCTGACGATGCACTGGCCATAGCTCAGCAAAATGCTAAGACGCTTGGTGCTGATGTCTCTTTCGAGAAAAGGGATGCCTTAAACATATCTCAAACCTCTAATATATGGGATGTTATAGTTAGTAACCCGCCATATATCTGTCGCAAAGAAGCCGCTGAAATGGAGGAAAACGTGTTGAGATACGAACCCGACACGGCTCTGTTCGTACCCGACGATGATCCATTGCTGTTCTATCGTCACATCATGAACTATGCCGCATCGGCATTAAGACAAGAGGGTAGGCTTTATTTCGAGATTAATCCTATTTATGCTGATTCCATCGTAGAACAATTGCAACAATTAGGATTTGCTGATGTCCAGAAGATTGACGACCAGTTCGGCAAAATCAGATTCATTAAAGCCTGTAAAAGATGAAAGAGAAGACTGACCAGGAAGCATACTTGCAATTGGCCGCTGTCTGTGCTCATGCTGAGCATTGTGAACAGGAGATGCGCGACAAGATGAAACGTTGGGGCATGGACAAAGATGCCCAAGAGCGTGTGGTGGCCCGACTTGTTAAAGAGCGCTATATAGATAATGAGCGTTATGCCCGTGCATTTGTCAAGGACAAGATCCGCTATAACAAATGGGGTCAGCGAAAGGTTAGACAGGCTCTTTGGTTAAAGCGAATTGACGAGGATATCCAAAAGAAAGTACTCGATGAAATCGATGAAAAGGAGTATCTGGATGTTCTTATACCACTGCTTAAACAGAAACGTAAAACAACGAAAGCCAACAGTGACTACGAGTTGAATCAGAAGTTAGTGCGCTTTGCACTTAGCCGAGGCTTTGACTTTAGTATCATTCGTCAGTGTCTGGAGGTTGATGAAAATGTAGATTATGGCGAAGAAACCGATTAGTTTCTGGCACAGACTACTCGATCTTATATCACCACAGCTCTGCGTTGTGTGTGGAAAAAGGCTGTCTGCCGTAGAGAATGTTATATGTATTTCGTGTAACTTAAAACTGCCGAGAACAGATTTTTCCAAGAATCCCTACGAAAACGAAATGGCCAAACTGTTCTGGGGACAGATACCTATAGAGCGTGCTGCTGCTTTTTTCTATTATGAGAGTCATTCAAAGACAGCAAATGTCATTTATAAGTTAAAATACAAGAGTCATCCGGAAATTGGTCCTGTTATGGGACGTAAAGTTGCGGTAGAGTTTCAAAGAGACAACTTCTTCGATGGAATCGATGGAATAGTGCCTGTTCCGTTGACAAGAGAGCGATTCCGTCGTCGTGGTTATAACCAGAGTGAAGAGATTGCTAAAGGCATAAATGAGATGACGGGCATACCAATTTATACAGGTATTGTAAAGAGAACTGTATTCAAGGGTAGTCAGACACGAAGGAGGCGATGGGAACGCCAGGAAAACGTGGAATATGCGTTTAGTCTGGTCGATGGCGAACCTATTATAGGCAAACATATCTTGCTGATTGATGATGTGGTTACTACAGGAGCTACCATCATTGCCTGTGCTAAAGAACTCTGTAAGGCTGGTGGTGTCCGTATCAGCATCCTCTCACTTGGCCTCGCCAAGAGCTGACAAATGGAACCGCCAAGTGGTGCGAGGGAAATCGCAGACACTTGACGGCTCTATTCTTAATGTGATATAGGATTTTACATAGTGGCACCGGCACCGTTGCGGGGGTCCTTCAGAACAGATTCCACCTGATTGGAATCGAAGGCATCATAGTTATAAGAAGGCACGAACTGCCCCCTGTCGCCTTGTGACAACTCCACGTCTTCTATTCCCAGACAATCCACGATTTTGATGTTGAAATCCTTGTCGCCGTGCCAGTCTTTCAGAGCGTTCTGCTTTGCCTTTTCTGACGTGAAAGCACATTTCTCCACATAGATATTGGAATAGACGCCGTAACCTATGCAATAATTATAGTCATTACCATCATAAAGGCAGTTGACCACGTGTACTTTTCCAAAGCGGACACGCGGACAGCGCTCATTACATCCCTCTCCCCACCAGCAGCAGATAAACGTGCAGTTGAGGTGTCCCCCATCTATGTCGGCAGTATTGTTGCTGCTGCCAATCAAGTTACAGTTTCGGTGGTCATTGTTGCCACCAGTACCTCCACCGCTTGGTTTTATGAGGTAACGGAAGCGGGTCCAACTGACGCAAATGCTGTCAGAGCCTTCCACTATGTCGAGATTTCCATCGATGCCATCCTGTATGTCACAGTGATCCACCCACACATTTCTTGCGCCAACCAAGCTGATATTATCGCTGTAGTTGGCGTCAATATCGTAGGCTCCTGGGCCGCATAGGGTCAGGTTGCGTATAATAACATTTCTACTGCCATTCAGCAGGAAGATACCGGCATTTTCATTGCGGTTGAGGTTACTGATGGTGGCTCCTGAGAGACCGAGAATCGTCTTGTTGGAACCTACGAGAATCGTCTTGTCGAGCGTGATGCTACCCTCCACATACACGGTAGCAGGATCGTTGCCGCTCACTGCTGCCGCCAGTTGATCGGCGGTGGTTACCAAGATGGTGTTCTGGCCGTTGCCACCAGTTGTGTTTTCTCCGAAACCTATTGGCTTGAGACTGTCGTAGGTCGATGGGAGGGCAGGGGGCCCTGTTGGATTATCGTCATTCGAACAAGAAGAGAGTGAAAAAGACACAGCAAGCAGGATGCCTGCAAACAATAGATTGTAGTGTTGATGATTGTGGTTAATAAACATGCGCATAACATTTAAATTAGTAATTAATGACAAAGGTACATAAAATATTTGATTGAAAAAAGAAAAGTGATAAAAAAATATGTATACTCGGATAATTTGCTTATCTTTGCACCCAAAAATATAATAACATTATGGATATCAAGAATCAATTTGCTAAGAAACTGATGGAGATTGAGGCCATCAAGTTGCAACCAAACGACCCATTTACATGGGCCTCTGGCTGGAAATCACCTATTTATACCGACAACCGTAAGACGCTTTCGTTCCCTCGTCTGCGCTCTTTTGTTAAGTTGGAACTCTGTCATGCTATTCAGGAGAACTTTCCTGAGGCTGAAGCTGTGGCCGGTGTTGCTACAGGTGCTATCGCGCAGGGCGCTCTCGTAGCCGAGGAGTTAGGCTTGCCTTATAGCTATGTTCGTCCAAAGCCAAAAGATCATGGTATGGGTAATCAGGTTGAAGGCGAGATAAAGAAAGGCGCAAAGGTGATTGTGGTTGAAGACTTGATATCTACTGGTGGCAGTAGCCTGAAGGCTGTTCAGGCACTCCGTGACTATGGCGTAGAGGTTATTGGTATGGTAGCTTCGTTTACATATGGCTTCCCCGTTGCTGAAGAGGCATTCCGTGAGGCTGGTGTAAAGCTGATTACTTTGAGTAACTATGAGGCTGTTATCGAAGAAGCTGCCAAGACCGGCTATATTAAGGAGGAGGACAAGGCTGTACTCGCAGAGTGGCGCAAGAGTCCATCTACTTGGAAGCAGGACCTTTAATATTTTATGTTTAATCTTTAATCTATATAACCATGGGATTATTCGGAGGAGAAAGTAAGTTTGAGAGCAGCGTAAAGCTGATTCCATATTCTCAGCAGGCTGTTTACAATAACATCAGCGACCTGAGAAATCTGGAGAAGGTGCGCGACCGTGTGCCCGAGGATAAGGTTCAGGACTTTAGCTTTGATCAGGACACAGTAAGTCTTAACGTAGCTCCAGTAGGTGAGCTTAAGCTTCGCATCTGTGATCGCGAAGAACCTAAGTGTGTCAAGTTCGAGACAGTGCAGAGCCCCGTACCCTTTAATGTGTGGGTTCAGGTATTGCCTGTAGATGAGAACTCTTCAAAGATGAAGGTAACGGTTAAGGCAGAGCTTAATCCGTTTATTAAGAGTATGGTAGAAAAGCCATTGCAGGAAGGTGTAGAGAAAATCGCCGATGCCCTTGCAATGGTGCACTACGAATAATTTAGAATTAAGATTTTAGAGACAGGAGATGAAACTCTGGGAAAAGAATTTTGAAATCAACAAGGAGATTGAGCGTTTCACCGTAGGTCGTGACCGCGAGATGGATCTCTATCTGGCAAAGTATGATGTGCTGGGTTCTATGGCCCACATCACAATGTTGGAAAGCATCGGTCTTCTGGAGAAGGACGAGCTTACCCAGCTTCTGGCTGAGTTGAAGAATATCTATCATCTGGCCGAGCGTGGTGAGTTTGTTATCGAAGACGATGTTGAGGACGTACACTCACAGGTAGAGATGCTGCTTACACGTAAGTTGGGCGATATGGGTAAGAAGATACACTCTGGTCGTTCACGCAATGACCAGGTGCTGGTAGACCTTAAGCTCTTTACCCGTCACGAACTGATGGAGATAGCTAATGAAGTTAAGATTCTTTTCGATGAGTTAATCCAGAAGAGTAATCAGTACAAGGATGTGCTGATGCCCGGATACACTCACCTGCAGATTGCTATGCCATCAAGCTTCGGCTTGTGGTTTGGAGCATACGCCGAAAGTCTGGCTGATGATATGCTGTTCCTGCAGGCTGCCTACAAGATGACCAACCGCAACCCATTGGGAAGCGCTGCAGGTTACGGTAGCTCGTTCCCATTGAACCGCACAATGACCACCGAGTTGCTAGGTTTCGACTCTATGGATTATAATGTAGTGTATGCCCAGATGGGACGCGGCAAGATGGAGCGCAACGTCGGCTTTGCCATTGCAACTATCGCCGGAACAATAGCCAAGATGGCTTTCGATGCATGTATGTTCAATTCTCAGAACTTCTCGTTCGTAAAGCTCCCCAAGGAGTGTACAACAGGTTCTAGCATCATGCCCCACAAGAAGAATCCCGATGTTTTTGAGCTTATTCGTGCCAAGTGTAACAAGTTGCAGTCGCTGCCACAGCAGATTATGCTGATGATGAATAATCTGCCCGTTGGCTATTTCCGCGATTTGCAGATTATTAAGGAAGTGTTCCTGCCGGCATTCGGCGAGCTGAAAGACTGTCTGCAGATGGCTGCTTACATTATTAATAAGATAGAGGTTAACGAGCATATCCTTGACAATCCAATGTACGATCCGATGTTCTCTGTAGAAGAGGTTAATCGTCTGGCTGCTAACGGTATGCCGTTCCGCGATGCATACAAAAAGGTTGGTCTCGACATCGAAGCCGGAACCTTCAAGGCCAGTCACGATATCCATCACACTCACGAGGGAAGCATAGGTAATCTGTGCAACGACAAGATTGAGGCCCTGATGCAGCAGACGCTTGATGGTTTCCACTTTGAGCGAATGACTGAGGCTGAAAAGAAACTGCTGGCATGAAACGTTTGCTGATTCTTTCACTCTGCACTCTGCTCATGGCTTGTGTTGGCGAGGAGAATATCTATCACGAATACGAGTGCTACTTTGTATTTGACACCTTCCTGCATCCTGTGCCTTGCCAGCTTACAGCTGCGATAAGTTCAAACGGTGCGTTTATGAAGGTTGAAACAAGAGTGGAGCAGGGTGTGCGACATCTGAAGACAGTCCGCAACTACGATAATGCCACCGAAGACATACGACTCACAACCGACCGTGAGACAAGGTTGAACTATGCGCTTGGAGCCAATAATTGCATAATAGTTGGCATAAGCAGTTATGATAATGTGCTGGTGGCCTATGAGGGCCAGTGCTCAAACTGCTTGAAGGAACTGGGTGGCCGCCGATACCCCATGACTTGGCAGAATAACGGCACCCAGCTGCATTGCGATAAATGTAAGCGTACATATGATGTAAACAATGGAGTAGTGGCAAACGGAACTCCCGGAATAGGCCTGTACAGGTATAAAGCAGCCTTTGATGGCGGTATTCTGAGGGTTTGGAATTAAAAAAAGATAAAAAGTTTGGCTATTCCAATAAATAAAAGTACCTTTGCACCGCAAAATGGAGCCGCGATGGTGAAATGGTAGACACGAGGGACTTAAAATCCCTTGACCATTTAAACGGTCGTGCGGGTTCGAGTCCCGCTCGCGGCACTAATCAAAGGTATTTTTATGAAAAAGGAAACTATTTTACTCATGTCAGCAGCTGCGCTGATGACTTTCACATCGTGTTCTAAACTAGGAGAATTATCAGCCGATAATTTCAATGTAACCCCAAATCCACTCGAAACTCAGCAAGGCGTTGTTCCTGCAACTATCAATGGCCACTTCCCCGAGAAGTATATGAAGAAGAAGGCCGTTGTAACTGTTGTGCCAGAGCTCCGCTATTCTAACGGACAGGTTGAGAAGGGTACTACTGCCACTTTCCAGGGCGAGAGTGTTCGCGGTAACGACCAGACCATCAACTACCGCATGGGTGGTAACTATACAATGAAGACAAGCTTTGCCTATGTAGGCGATAACAAGGCCGAGATGTACCTTACTTTCGATGCCCGCATCGGCAACAAGAAGATGGAGGTTCCTGCCGTTAAGGTGGCTGATGGAATCGTTGCAACTTCTGAGCTTTATAAGCGTACTATCCTTTCTACACAGGCAGCTGTTGCTCCCGATGCATACCAGCGCATCACCAAGAAGAAGCTTGATGCTAACATCAAGTTCCTCATCCAGCAGGCTACACTGCGCAAGAGCGAGCTTAAGAACAATTCTGTTCAGGAGTTCGTAAAGATGCTTAAGCAGATTAACAACGATCGCGAGAAGCTCAAACTTGAGAACATCGAGGTTTCTGCATACGCTTCACCCGATGGTGGTTTCGCTATCAACGACAAGTTGGCTGGCGAGCGTCAGAAGGTGTCTGAGAAGTATGTAAATCAGGAGCTCAAGAAGATTAACTTCGATGCCCCTGTTGATGCTAAGTACACCGCTCAGGACTGGGAGGGATTCCAGCAGCTGGTAAAGGCAAGCAACATTCAGGACAAGGAGGTTATCCTTCGAGTTCTCTCTATGTATAAGGACCCACAGGAGCGCGAGCAGCAGATTAAGAATATCTCTACAGCCTTCCGTGAGTTGGCCGACGGCATTCTTCCTGAGTTGCGCCGTGCCCGCCTTACCATCAACTACGAGACTATCGGCCGTAGCGACGATCAGATTCTCGAGCAGCTTAAGGCCGATCCTGCTAAGCTGAGCATCGAGGAGATCCTGTATGGTGCTACACTTAAGTCAACTCTCGATGAGAAGAAGGAAGTGTACCTCACAGCCGCTAAGGTTTATCCTAACGACTATCGTGCATACAACAATATCGCCGCTCTCGAGTTCGAGCGTGGTAACTATGCTGCAGCAAAGGAGTATCTGCAGAAGATCAGCAGCCTGCCTGAGGCAAATGCAAACCTTGGTCTGCTTGCCCTTAAGGATGGCGATGTAGCTACTGCTGAGCGTTTCATTGCCAGCGCTACCGGTGCTAACGGACTTGCTGAGGTTATGGGTAACCTGAACCTTGCAAAAGGCAACTATGCACAGGCCGAGGAGGACTTTGCCGAGGTTTATTCTAACAGCGCTGTTCTGGCTCAGATCCTGAACCACGACTACGTATCAGCTGCTGTTACACTTAAGTACATCCAGAATCCAGATGCTACTTCTGAGTATCTGCGTGCTCTGATGAGTGCCCGCATGGGTAACAACGACGATGCTGCTGAGGCTCTGCGCGAGGCTATCAAGAAGGATGCTTCGTTTGCTAAGTACGCAGCCAACGATATCGAATTACAGAAGATACAAAAGTAATATGAAAAAGGCGTGTCTCTTTGCATGTTTAGTTTCGCTCTTGTTGTTTTCTTGTGGCGATAGTCAGAAGAACTTCAAGATTGAAGGCAGTTTCAAGGGCTTTAAGCAAGGAGAACTTTACGTCTACGAGATGGATGGCTCCCGTCGGCTCGACACTATCGGTGTCAGCCGAGGGGAGTTCGTTTATCAGGCCTCGATTACCGAGCCTACCACACTTGTTGTAGTGTTCCCTAACTACTCTGAGTTGCCTGTTTTTGCCGAGCCTGGTGTTACCATCAAGGTAAAGGGCGATGCATCGCATCTTAAGGAGACTGCAGTTAAGGGTTCTGATGCCAACGAGGCAATGACCGATTTCCGCTTGAAGACAAGTAACATGGTGCCTCCCGAAGTTATTAAAGAGGCTACCAAGTTCATCAACGAGCATTCGGCATCGCCTGTAAGCATCTATCTGCTCAACAAGTATTTTATTCAGACTCCCAATCCTGATTATAACAAGATTCAGGATTTACTAAAGACTATTATCAAGGCTCAGCCCGATAACCAGAAGGTTGCAAAGCTAAGTAAGCAGCTGGAACCCTTCAAGGCATTGATGGTTGGCAACCGCCTGCCTTCGTTTACTGCCAGAGGTTTGAATGGCGAGAGTGTTTCATCTTCCGATCTTAATGCTAAGGTAAATGTTATTACCCTCTGGGCTTCGTGGAACTACGAGAGTATTAACATCCAGAACCTTCTTGCCCGTCTTAAGAGAGAGCATGAGGGCAGCATCAAGGTGCTTAGCGTAAGCATTGACGGTAGTGTTGAAGACTGCCGTAAGATTGTAGAAAGAGACTCTGTAAAATGGAGCAATGTCTGCGATGGCAAGATGTGGGAAACGCCCGTGTTGCAGAAGATTGGGTTGACCTATCTGCCTGATAATGTGGTTGTTGATGGTCAGGGAAAGATTATTGCCCGGTCATTGAACTACCAGGAGCTGAGTAAGAAAATTGAAGAATTAATCGAATAAACGATGCTTGTAAAGACCTATTGTGCAGCAGTAACAGCACTCGAGGCAACGACCATAACCATTGAAGTGAATCTGGCCAGAGGCACAATGTTCCACTTGTCAGGACTTGCCGATACCGCAGTAAAAGAAAGCTACGACCGCATACGAGCTGCAATCGAGAATATTGGTTTCAAGTCACCCACCGCCGATCTTACTATAAATCTCAGTCCAGCCGACATCCGTAAGGAGGGCTGCGGCTACGATCTTCCGTTGGCAATTGGCATTCTTGCTGCTTACGGAAAGGTGAGCGAAGACATGCTTTCAGAGTATATGATGATTGGCGAGCTTGGACTCGACGGAAAGCTGAAACCCGTTAGCGGAGCCCTGTCGGTGGCCATCCGCGCCCGTAAGGAGAAGTTCAAGGGCCTGATAGTTCCAAGGGAGAACGTGCGCGAGGCCGCTGTTGTCAACCAGCTCGATGTGCTGGGAATGGACAATCTGGCCGATGTAATCGGATTCCTTAATGGTTCTACCGAATTTGAACCCACTTTCGTAGATACAAGGAAAGAGTTCTACGAGCAGCAATATGCCTACGACCTCGACTTTGCCGATGTACGTGGGCAGGAGAGTGTGAAACGTGCTCTTGAGGTTGCTGCCGCAGGTTCGCACAATGTTATTCTTATCGGTCCTCCGGGCAGCGGTAAGTCAATGATGGCCAAGCGTTTACCAAGCATCCTGCCGCCGCTTTCGCTTGCCGAGAGTCTTGAGACCACCCAGATACACTCTGTGGCTGGTATCTTGCCAAGTGGCACATCGCTTATCTCACAGCGCCCATTCCGCAGTCCCCACCACACCATTTCGCAGGTGGCAATGACTGGCGGTACCCAGAAGGCGCAGCCCGGTGAGGTGTCGTTGGCGCATAATGGAGTGCTTTTCTGCGATGAACTGCCTGAGTTCAGTCGCGCCACTCTCGAGGTGCTGCGCCAGCCGCTCGAAGACCGCAAGATAACCATCAGCCGCGCCAAGTACACTATCGAATATCCATGTTCGTTCATGTTTGTTGCTTCGATGAATCCTTGTCCTTGCGGCTATTTTGGCGACCCTACCCACCACTGCGTGTGCACACCCGGACAGATACAGAAGTATATGAACCGCATTTCGGGTCCGCTGCTCGATCGCATGGACCTTCATATCGAGGTTCCAGTGGTGCCGTTCAACCAGCTGTCGCAGATGCAGCCGGGCGAGTCGAGTGCCGCTATCCGCAAGCGTGTCATTGCAGCCCGCAAGCGTCAGGAAGAGCGATACAAGGACGTTAAGGGCGTTTACAGCAATGCCCAGATGACAGAACGTATGATTCACCAGTTTGCCGAGCCCGATGAACAGAGCTTGGACATGCTCCGTACTGCGATGGAACGACTGCATCTCAGTGCCCGAGCTTACAACCGAATACTCAAGGTGGCTCGTACCATTGCCGATTTGGAAGGTACAGAGTGCGTGCTTTCGCACCACATAGCCGAGGCCATCGGATACCGCAATCTGGACCGAGGCGACTGGGCCGACAGATGATTTTCACTTAATACCGTTATAATATGGACGAAGCCAGATTCATAAACTTGCTTGAAGAGCACGGCGTAAAGCCCACCAGCAATCGTATTGTTGTGGTCAAGGCTTTGGCCTCTTCTATCCAGCCGTTGTCGCTGGCCGAGCTGGAGAGCCGCATACAGACTATCGACAAGTCAAACGTGTTCCGTGCTCTTACACTCTTCCGCGAGCATCACTTGGTGCATGCCATCGAGGGTACTGGCGACGGCACCCGCTACGAGCTGTGCCACAGCCACCACGATGATCATGACGACGACCTTCATCCTCACTTCTATTGCGAAGAGTGCCAGCAGACGTATTGCCTCGATGGTGTTGAGATGCCCGAGGTGCAGCTGCCATCAGGCTTCGAGCAGCACTCGTCTAATTTTATGATTAAGGGAACCTGTCCACACTGCAAGAAATGAAGATAGACCTACAGAATATCCGTGTTATAGCCTTCGATGCCGACGACACGCTTTGGGATTGTCAGTCGCATTTCGAGGCCGTAGAGAATCATCTCTACCAGCTCATAAAGCCTTATTGCGACGACCCTGCACGCGAGTTGTTCATCACCGAGTCGGGCAATATGGCCGACTTGGGTTATGGCTGCAAGGCCTTCACCATATCTATAATAGAGACTGCCCTGCGCGTTGGCGGCAGTCATCTCAGCCATGTAGAGCTTTCAGAGTTGTTGGCACACAGCAAGTCGCTGCTGCATCTGCCTGCCACACCCCTGCCCGAGGTAGAGTCAACCCTGCAGCGCCTGCAGGCCTATCCCTACCGTCTGGTGGTGTTCACAAAGGGCGAGCTTCAAGACCAGGAGAACAAACTCCATCGCAGCCGCCTTGGCAAGTATTTCTCGCACATAGAGATAACATCCGATAAGACAGAGACAGAGTTCCAGCAGCTCTGCGAGCATCTCGACATCCTGCCCCACCAGCTTCTTATGGTGGGCAACTCTCTTAAGAGCGATATCGCCCCTGCGCTCAACATCGGTGCTTGGGCCATCCACATCCCATTCCACGTTACATGGCAGTTGGAGCATTCTGAGGATATCGAACACGAGCGACTGATAAAAATTACCCATTTCAACGAAATTCTTAAGCACTTATGAACTATATTTTTGAAACCCGAATGGAGGTGCGCGACTATGAGTGCGACATCGAGGGCATCGTAAACAATGCCAACTATCTGCACTATGCCGAGCACACCCGTCACTTGTTCCTGCGCACACTTGGTGCCAGTTTCGCTAAGCTGCACGAGCAGGGCATCGATGCCGTTGTGGCACGTATGAACCTGCAGTTTAAAACCCCATTGCGTTGCGACGATGAGTTTATCTCGCGCCTTGCACTCACCAAAGAGGGCATAAAGTACGTGTTCCATCAAGCCATCTTCCGCGCCAGCGATGAGAAGATGTGCTTCCGTGGTGATTTCGAGCTGGTGTGCATCGTCAATGGCCGTCTGGCTCCAAGCCCGGAATACGATGAGGCTTTCAAGGACTTTATCTAAGCATATAAAAACCTAACTATCCGCTATATATGAAGAAACTATTGTTCGTGGCTCTGCTGATGGCCGCATCACTCAACATCAGCGCACAGGTTAAGGAGCCCGAGGCTCCACAGTTGGAGTTTGCCCTGCAGCTTAAGGTTACCCTTGGCGAGGCTTTTGGTATCGACAATACACAGCACGGCCGCCGCACCGTAATCCCCATCACTGGCGGAACCTTCGAGGGCCCAGGCATCAAGGGTACCATCGTTAATGGCGGTGCCGACTATCAGCTTAACGCCGAAGGTCGCACAGAGCTCGAGGCCATATACTGCATCAAGACCGACGATGGAATCTACATCCACGTACGCAACCGTGGCATCATCGCTAACGGAAAAGATGCCGATGGAAAGCCCAGCTTCTACTTCCGCGCTGCACCACAGTTCGAGGCACCTGCCGATAGCAAGTACGGCTGGCTTAACAACTCGCTGTTTCTTTGTGCACCAACATTCTCGTCCGACTTCAAGGGCATCGTGCTCAATGTCTGGCGTGTAAAGTAATTAATCCCGATCCGAGCTATGAACATCAAGAACGCTTTCATCGGCCTCGTGCTGCTGGTTTGCGGCAGTGCAGCGGCGCAGGATAGGGCAGAGGTGGAGTTCCAGACCACCGAGGGTAACATACGTATCGCCCTGTTCAACGAGACCCCGCAGCATCGCGATAACTTCATGAAGCTGGCCCGAATGGAGTTCTACGACTCGCTGCTGTTCCACCGTGTAATCAAGGACTTTATGATTCAGGGTGGCGACTTGCACAGCAAGCACGCCGAGCCCGGCAAACTGCTTGGCGAGGGCGAGCTCGACTACACCATCGAGCCCGAGTTCCGCCTGCCTCAGATATATCACCGCCGCGGCGTGATAGCCTCGGCACGCGAGTCAGACAAGGTGAACCCCGAGCGTCGCTCTGGTGCTGCCCAGTTCTACATAGTGTGGGGCAAGGTCTACGATGACCGCCGATTGGCAAAGGTTCAGGAGAAACTCGATTCTATCTCCGATGGTAAGATAAAGCTCACCCCCGAGATGATTGATACCTACAAGACCGTTGGCGGCACACCCCATCTCGACGGCCAGTACACCGTGTTTGGCGAGGTTACGCAAGGCCTCGACGTTGTAGAGCGCATCATGAAGGTTGAGACCGACAAGAACGACCGTCCCCTCAGCGATGTACGCATACTGAAATTAAGAATCATCAGCGATCCCTATGCCCCCAAACCGGCCCCTGCCAAGAAGGTTGTAAAGACCGTGCGTCGGGTGGTGAAGAAAAAGGCAAAATAACTACCAGCCGCATAGCCGCCACCAGCGTCACCCGCGACGCCGCGAAATAAAAATCATTTTGACCAAAATGACCACGACCATCGTGACCACTATACAAAAATAAGGAGAAGCACATTGGTTATGCTTCTCCTTTTTCATTGTCACGCGCCCATGCAACTCGTGGCGCCTAGTGCCGTTACAATCGCGGTTGCGATACTTGCAATCATCTGCACGATGAACTTAATGGTCTCTCTCTTCGTCATATTCTTTAATGTTTCGCTCGGCTTTGCCGCTTGGCTCCGCCAAGAATTTTTAAATTTTCTCATTTTTACATTTTTACATTAAGCGGGTGGGGGCTTTCGCCCCGCACGCTTAATCTCCCTCTCCAGGTACATCACCCGATGGCTGGGTCTGGCCGCCGCCGCTTGATGGCTGGGTGTTCTCGGGGTCCTCGATGTCACCGCTGTCGGTGCTGGTCACGCGCTTCACCTCCTTGCCATCGCGGTCGTAGCAGGTAATCTGGATGGCAGTGCCTGCCAGCTCGTCCTTCAGCTCAACCGCTGGAGTGAAGATGATTCGGCGGCTGGTAATGAGGCCTGCCTTAACCTCGTCTACCTTCTCTACGCTCTTGGCGCGCAGTCCGAATCGCATGGTACCCAGACCTGGCAGCGCTACGGAGTGACCCTCGGTGGCCCACGCCTTGATAACCTCACCGGCTGCATCCCAGCATGCCTGCATAATTCCCTTGCTAACGCCGCTGCGCAGAGCAGCCTCCTTAATCACCTTGTCCTGCGACAGTGAGGTGTACAACTCCGGCATCATGATGTAGCGATACTTGCCAGCATAGGTGCCAATCTTCTGCAACTTCTCTTGTGCCTTAACTTTTAGTGCCATAATTTTTAATGTTTGATGTTAGATGGTTGATGTTTGATGTTTTTTGCGGCCGCACGTGAGACTTTTTACGCCCACACGCGGGAGCTTTATTTTTACGATGCAAAGGTACCACATTTGCATTGCGGTTAACGAATGATTCTGCTATTATTTTCTGTCTTAGCCTGAAATACGT
>DEHD01000041.1:9490-41864 GCA_002351725.1 Prevotella sp. UBA2809 | reverse complement strand
TTCTTTTTTCGTCATAATTATCACTCATACACAACAAGGACGATTCAGCGAGCCGAAAAACTAAGCAAAACGATAACTTTTTTCATTTTTCCTTCATTTTTTGTGATTAAGCGTCATAACGAGTGCAAAGTTAACCATTTTTAGCTGAGAATTTTGAGAACGCTTCCCTTCTTTGCCTAATTTTATCGTCATTATCGCCCAAAATGAAAGATTTTCGCAAAAGTTTTGTACCTTTGCAAGCAAAATTATGACATAATGAAACGAATAAGGATATTCATCAGTAGTGTACAAAGTGAATTTGCTGAAGAAAGGGCTATGCTCAGCCAGTACATCAGGACAGATGCGCTACTTGGCAAATTCTTTGAGACGTTCATCTTCGAGGATGTTCCGGCTAATGAAGCTTCACCGCAGCAGGTTTATCTTAGCGAGGTCGAGATAGCCGACATTTATCTTGGTCTGTATGGTAATAAGTATGGATATGAGGACAAAGAAGGTATATCGCCTACAGAACGTGAGTATGACCGTGCCGCTGCACTGCACAAGACGCGACTGATATTTATCAAGAGTATTGATGAGGACCATCGCCACCCCAAGGAGGTATCACTTATCAAGAAGGTAGAACGCGATATTGTCAGAAAGACTTTCGTGGACGTGGAGGGTCTTAGAACTTCAGTTTACGCATCCCTTGTACGCTATCTGGAAGAAAAGGAATATATCCGCTGGCAACCGTTTGATGCAGCTTTTGATACGAATGCCACACTTGATGACCTTGACGAGGACAAGATGCATGAGTTCATCATCCAGGCTCGGGCTAAAAGAAACTTCCCATTGCAAGAGAATGCTTCACCTGAGAAGTTGTTGACCCACCTGTCGCTGATGGATGACAGGGGACGCATTTCCAACTCTGCCTTGTTGCTTTTTGGAAAGCGTCCTCAAAAATTCTTCATCACCTCAGAAGTAAAGTGTGTACAGTTCTTTGGGAATGTGGTTGAGAAACCTCTGCCTGCATATCAGATTTGCCGAGGGACACTATTTGAGATGATTGACCAGGCCACAGCTTTCGTAATGGATAGAGTTGACCTTGCTGTCGGTACACGTGCTGACGGCAAAACCGCATCAGTACCAACGGATTATGAGCTACCGCCAGACGCAGTTAAGGAGGCCATAGTGAACGCTGTGGCTCATAGAGACTATACCAGTAACGGGAGTGTGCAGGTCATGCTGTTCCGCAACAGGTTGGAAGTTTGGAACCCTGGACAGTTGCCTTATGGTCTGACGGTGAATAAGCTTTTGGAGCCTCATAAATCACTGCCAGCGAATCCGTTGATTGCCGACCCTTTATTCTGGACTGGCTATGTAGATAAAGTAGGCACAGGTACAGAGGATATTGTAAACTTGTGTAAAGGCAAGGGGTTGAAATCGCCTGAGTATCATCAGGAAGAAGACTTTAGAGTGGTAATTTGGAGGCGAGGAGGTCAAGCGGTCCAGAACGATCCAGAGATGGTCCAGAGCGATCCAGAGGCGGTCCAGATAGATTCGGTGCTTGTGCAATCTGTGTATGATTTGATAAATGAGAACCACGCCATATCTAGGGCTGCGTTGGCTAAAGCTCTTGGAACCAGTGAGCGGCAGGTAAGAAAGGCTATTGACGCATTGCGTGATAAGAAGATACGTCGCAAAGGTGGTGATTCTGGAGAATGGGAAATCATAGGATAGGGGCATGAAAAGAAGAACCATACAAAATAGGTATTCCCTCCCCATCACGACCTACCCTTTCTTAGTTGCGGTCTCGGTGCGTGCATATCCTTCGCCATCAGATGGCAGCGTTTGGCGAAGAACAGGCAGGAAGTTGTTGCCGCCACATCTTCTATATTCTCAGCCACGCCATCAGCGATGTCAATACCGAGTTTCTTCGGGTACTCCACGCCAGTCTCAGCACCAATCTCCCAGACTTCTGTTTCCGTGCGTGGGCCAATGTTGCGGATGACCATTACAAATTCCGCCCTTTTATTGTACTGGCATCAAAGCTATATGCCTGATAGCCTTTTTGATTAAGCATCGGGATGTAGTCGTTGATTGTTGTCTCGTTCATTTTAATCTCCTGGGCCAGCCCGGTTACAGTGACGAGGGCGAGGAGGATGGTGATGATGGTTTTCTTGTTCTTGCGTCCTTTCAGTAGCAAGCGATTTTCAATCGAGCGCATATTCATTTCGTTTCATTTGTTATCGGGGAATATCTCTTCGAGTTTCTTATTGATGTCCTCACCACGTAATCCGCGGGCGATGATGGTGCCATCGGGGGCGAAGAGAATGATATGAGGAATGTCTTGGATGTTGTAGGCATTGGTGGCTATCTCCTGTGTATTGATGATTTGTGGATAGGGAATGCCAAGGTCTTTGATGGCTTTCAGTGTTGCTTCTGGCTTGTCTGATGCGGCGATGCCGATGACCTGTAGGCCACAGTCTTTATATTTGTTGTAGGCTTCGATGATGTTGGGGATCTCCTCACGGCAGGGGCCGCACCACGAAGCCCAGAAGTCTGCAAGCACATATTGGCCTCGGCCCACGTAATCACTAAGTCGGATGGTCTTGCCGTCGTACTCTACGGCGAAGTCCACAAAAGGCTCGCCTACAGAGGGGCTTAATTTGCATTCTTCAGGGTTCAATATGCTTTCTTTCCATTGCTTTACGATTTCCCACTCTTTGCCCTGTTCGCCTAACAGGTCAATCCATGAGAGGGAAGTCTGAACGTCCAGGCCAGGAAGAAAGAATTCTAATAGCCAGATACCGATTACGTCATTACCATGATTCAACAGTTCGCAGCGTATCAGACTGTCAACAAGATGGCAATATTCCGTTTTTGTTATTTCATGCTTATCATATTTGTCATAGATAGTCCATGCAGAGAATTCTACCCGATGATATTCTGATGCAAGAGGGCCGCTTTTCATTCTTGTCTTTCTTTGCTTGATGCTTTCATCCAAGATGGTGGTTCCATTACCAAGAATAAACAACTGACTATTCATCAGTGGACTGTCATTGTCTGGCTCTTTCACTAACAAGAACATTTCCGCTTTATCTATCATGCCTTCTTTGGGGACAATCTTTCCACCTTTTATTTCCACGGAATCAGGCCATCCCACAGTGTACTTGTTGACAAGTAGCATTTTGGCATTTAACGTAGAATCACCGATAGTTCCCTCCAGTCGGTAGTGTACTTGCGCCTGCCCCGCCATTGCGACGAGGGCGAGCAGGATAGTGATGATGGTTTGTTTCATAATCTTTCGTTTTATTGTTATACCTTTATATTATATATACGACGTTTTCGCGGAAATATCCTGTTTGGGGCATTCATGTCATGCTGTAACCGCCTCCGAGAGTCATTCCGAGCCACAAAGTTCTTGCTAAGGCAAGCGGCATAGCCGAGCGACAGAAAGTCCCACGAAAAAGCCCCCGACAAGACCGAAAAAGTGTCTGCCGAGGTGAAAGTCTGAACAAATGTTCAGAGGTTTAGTGAATATTTGGAATTCTTTCTCCGAAAACGTGACGCCCTTGCGGTACTCCACCATCTTGCCCTCGCGCTCGCAAAACTCGCGCAGCGCCTCAATATCAATACTATTTTTCCCGAATTTCTGTTCCATCGTCTGAGAATTTGCTAGCGTTACCACAAGTAATCTTCGACATAACCATTAAACTCAATGGGATGCTGCCAGCCGTAGCGGATGGCTGCCTGACGGATATATTGTTCGTGGACGGGGGATACAGGACGGCGACCGAAGTGATACTCGTAGTAACGCTTGCGGTTGAAGTAAGCAATAAGATGCTGCTTGAGCGGACTGGCAATGCGGGCTGGCATGTCGTAATAGATGTTTGAGATGCCAAGCGGCATGCGTACTGGCTGGTCGCTGAGATACGCAGGACAATGCGCCGTTTGCATCAGCGGATTGTTCAGGTTTACACAGGTCGTATAATAACGATCCTGGGGCACATAGCTGCACAACAGAGCGTGCAAACAGTGCCCACGCTGCTCGCAGGTTTGACTGTGACAGATACCATAGCCCTTATCGGCCTTCTCCTTGAAAACCTCTTCGCGGTTTTTAGTTGTATATTGTTTCTTTCCCATTTTTAGATGATGATTAAGACGTCATATCAGGTGCAAAGATAGTAAAAATGTGAGATATAACAAAACATTTTTTGAAAAAGAATATAAAAAAGTGCGTAACTATTCATATTTGCACATAACATCTTGAAAAATAAGGCTTTAGATAATGAATAGTTGCTCAAAGAATGAGTGCAACTATTCATATTCGACCATTAAGATAGGCTTTATGCATCGTTCAGATAGGGTTAAGCCATTGAAAGCATGAAAGTTACATGACAGTAACTCTTTGGGTAACAACTTGTAACTCCAAGGGAAATACTTTGTTACCAATGGAGAAACAAAGTGTTTCCGCTAAAGTTACAAATATGAAACACTCATACATGCATGATGAAATATACTGACAAAGGATTAAAAACAGGCCAAAATATGAATAGTTAGCACATGAAAACAAGCACTATTCATAGTCTAACTATCTGATAATCAAGGTGTAATCAGCAAATATGAATAGTTGAGCACATTTTTAAGAAAATTATTTGTAAAATTAAAAAAAAAGTATTACCTTTGCAACATCACAACCAGTAAGCAATAAACAATGACTAAAATTACTATTGTCAAGAACTATCGCAATGCTGAAACGCTCAAGGTTTTGGAGCTTTCAGAAGCAGTACGAATCATTCAGCAAGGTGAGTATGCCAAAGCCATTGATATGGTACGCGGCATTTCGTTGCACACAGAACTGAGGCGCCGTGATGACGGCAGCGTAGAAGGTGCCAACACATTTACCGACAAGGTGCCTCGCATCTGTTTCGCCAGCGAAATGGAAAACCGCAACCACCAGCGCATCCGCAAGCAGTACACAGGCATCGTACTGCTCGAGGTTAACAACCTTACCAGCTACGACGAGGCTGTAGCCATCCGTCAGGGAGCCGCCTTGATGCCACAAACGCTGTTGGCTTTTGTAGGCGCCAGCGGTCGAAGCGTGAAAATAGGATGCCGCGGCGAGCTGTTTGATGGCGGACTGCCCGAAGACGAAGACGAAATCAAGAAATTCCACCTGAACCTGTACGAAAAAGCCCGTATGGTGTATAACGCCCAGTTGGGTGTAACCATCGATAAGCTGGAGCCCTATCTGGAGCGCACCTGCTATATCGGTGCCGATGCCGAGCTATGTTATAACCCATCGGCCCAGCCATTCTATACCGACACCTCCAGTCTGGCGAAAGCACTCAAACCCATCCAGCCCACCGACCCGCTGCCCGATGAGATTGTGCCTGGTCGAAGTCGTTTCCACTCGATGTGCATCATCTATCAGTACAACCTATCGAAGGCTTACGACGATACCGTAGGCATTACCGACGAAGAGGAGCGTAACGAACTGATTGTGAGCCGACTGGCCGAATACTGCCGCGAGTCGGGACTCGACATGGCCTTCTGTCGGCGTCGCACACTCATCAGCCTGACCTACGGCAAGCACCCCGATGTGGTTGAAAAAATTTTCGAGAACGCCTATCGCGAGGAGCACGAACGGCAGTACTACAAGCGCAAAAATATGGCCAAGCCGCTGAAGAACATCCCTACGGAGACACTGATGATGATGAAGATCGACATGTTTCTGAATGCCAATTACGAACTGCGCAAGAACGTGATGCGTGGCGTGGCCGAATATCGCATGAAGACAGGACTGGGATTCAACTTCCAAGACCTGACCACCGAAGCCCGCAACTCTATCACCATCAATGCCTTGTCGCAGGGCATCAAATGCTGGGACAAGGACATCATGCGCTATGTCAACTCTAACGACATTGAACTTTACGACCCGATGGACGATTTTCTGGAACATCTGCCCAAATGGGATGGTACCGACCGTGTAGAGACACTGGCCCGTCGCATCAAGACCGACTATGCTGAGTGGCCACACCTATTTCATATATGGATGCGATCCATGGTGGCCATGTGGAAAGGTAAAGGTCAGCTAACGGGTAATGCCCTTGTACCGCTTCTGATTGGCCGACAGGGCTGTGGCAAATCCAGTTTCTGCCGCCTCCTGCTGCCGCGCGAGCAACGGGAGTATTACAACGACCGCATCAACTTTAAGAACGAGCACGACCTGAATCTGGGTCTCACCTCGTTTGCGCTCATCAATCTCGACGAGTTTGACAAGATTACCCAGCGCCAGCAGGTGGTTCTAAAGTACCTTGTATCCACCTCCGACGTGAAATACCGTCCGCCTTATGGCACCGCCTATTCCAGTCACCGTCGCTATGCCTCGTTCATTGGCACCACCAACGAGATTATGCCGCTGACCGACCCCACGGGTAGCCGACGATTTATCTGTGTGATGGTAGATGGCAACATCGATTTCGAGACGCCAGTAGATTACGGTCAGCTCTATGCCCAGTTGAAGTACGAGGTGGAGCAGCAGCGCGAACGCTACTTCCTGACCAAGGACGAAGAGGCCGCCCTGATGCACCACAACCTGCGCTATCAGCGGATGAACGGTCTGGGCGAGATGCTGCTATCGCTCTACGAGAAACCTAATGGCAGCCCCAAGACCACCCCCGAGAACGGCCGATGGGTATCGGTAAAAGACATTGCCGAACGCATGAAGCAAGCCTTCAAAGGTGCTTTCCAGCCCGACGAAGGCACACTGGTAAAAATCGGTCAGTACCTCAGTCGCCCCGAATACTGTTTCGAGAGCGAGCGCAAAACCCGCGGCTGGGTTTACTGGGTAAAAGAACGTTAGAAGAAATAATTCTATTTCCTGACGAATGTGGTGATGCTGCGGGGGGCGAGTTTTACGGCACCAGAGGTAACGCCAACAGGCTTGAGTGTTTCGCCTGAGACATCGGATGTGCGATACATCTGCCACTGTGCCTTGGATGCATCAGAGAAACCAAGTGACAGAGGCTTCAGGTCCTCGCTGTAGTTGATGGCCACTACCACCCAGCTGCCATCGGCATTACGATAGGCAGAGCACATCACACCATACGGATCGAAATCAGCCGATGAGCTGACCTCGTAACGCACAGCACCTGGGCGAATGAAACGACTGTAGTTGCCAAGTGCCCACATCAGGCGTGAATCAACAGCATAGCCGCTCTTCATGCCATCCTTGGAATAGACGCGAATCAAACCGTCCTTATAGTCGCCACCCACCGAACGCCACCACGACCAACTCTCGGCATCGGCAAACACCAGGTCGTGATGGATGACACGAGCGACATAAAGGGCCGTCTTCATCGAGAAATCGTAGCCACCGCCACCGCCAATCTCCTCATCATTCCCCATGATGCAAAGCTCTGTCTGCCAGAATTTCAAGCCATACTTGGCAATAGTGTCGCGCAACTCCTCTCTAATCTTGCGCATATAGGGCACCGGGGTATTAGTCCAATAGCTATGTCCCACCATCAATTTCGGTACGTTTGGCACATTACCTAAATACGTTTTCACGCTGTCCTTCGAGAAGAAAGTACGTATCTGATAGCCGCGCTCCCAGTTAGTCTCGTGGGTAGCCAGCATACAGCGCAGATCGCTCGACTCATCGACAATGATCTGGGTAGAGAGACCTTGCTTTTTAAAAGCCTTACCTGTTTCACGCACCAAACGAGCTATCTCACGATTGGTTGCCGGCGATCCTTCCTGTTTAGGACCGAGCCAGTTCCAGTGGCCATCAGGCTCGTTAACAGGACAGAGATAATCAAAATGGATGCCATCGTGTTCCTCGATGCCCTTTACAGCCGTAGCCATAAACTTTGCAAAATCATCGTAACAATCGCTCTTCAGATTGATGGTACCGCCACGACCAGTATTGGTGGCTAAACCGTTCTGGGTGAAATAAACGGGAGCCGAATTAAGGAAAGCCAAGAAATGGGGCACACCGCGCTCCTTGGCCATACGCAGGAACTTACGTTGTCCGGGCTGCTTAGTCCAGTCGTAAGTGCCATCGGCTTTTAGGAAACACTCCGTTCGAGTACCAGGATTAATCTGCGAAGCATCGCCCTGTTCGGCACTGCCCGCACCCAGATTGAAACGCCACACCGAAAGACCGATACCACGGGGCTGTCCCTGAGCATCGTTCTCGGTAGAAAAAAGCCAGTCGGCTATTTTCTGTTGTTCAGCCTCATTATCCCAAAGACCAATGAACTGCATCGACCAGGCATCTGAGGCACCGAAATGCTGGATGGTCTGACGGGGAGTACTTGTTTGAATAGTAAAAGTCTGGGCTTGGCAACCTATGGCAGCTGCCAGTGCTAATAAACTGATATAATGTTTCATCGTAAAATATATTTCGTTCCTTTAGTAATATATATGCCTTTTTGAGGGTGCTTCACCTGTTGGCCACTGAGTGTCCAGATCTTACCTTGACCAGCTGGCTGAAAGGTGGCACTTCCGATGCCGCTCGACTGTGTAAGCGACATCACTACCGTTACTACCGAACGTGCTGGAATCTGCATATCAGCGGCATCGCTGAGTGTAGCATCGTACTGCAAGTCGTGCTCCTTATCAGTCACATAGGTTTTTACACCTGTTATCTGACTACCTGAAAGCGCGAGGTTGACATGACGACTGCCACGACTCATATTAACAAGAACAGAAACCAGCGTGTTTCCATCGGGTGAGAGCCACGATGACGACATCAGCCCGTTGAGTTCGTCAGCGCCATCCACCTCCAGACGTTTGAAGCCTGGACGGATAAAACGGCTGTAGTTGCCCAGAACCCAGAGGTTCTTATCGGCTGTGAGTGTACCACCGTTCTTGATATCTCCATAGCTCTCCTCACCAGTGTCGCCCTTAGCGTTCATGCGAATCAGATAAAAGCGGTTTTTCTGGCTCCACTTCTCCTGGGCAAAGGCTGTCCAATACGACCAACCTGTCATATTTCCATAAACAAGATCGCTATGAATAAGTTTTCCCATATAGAGGGCGATATCCATTTTGCTGGCAGCATCGTAGGTGGCAGGGAATGCAGCCGATGTTTCAGGAGCAGCATCGAGCATCGACCACTCTGTCTGCATCACGTCAACACCATATTTCGCAGCCTCATCGCTTACCTGCTGACGGATATCCTTCAAATCGCTGTTTGTACGGAAAGTCCAGTAGCTATGTCCTGCAGCCACCTTGGCCACCGATTTCAAATCGCCCACATAGGTTGTACTTCCCGGATCGAAGAAAGCTTTCAGCTGATTGTTGGCACGCGCCTCATTTCCGCCATAAAGGCAGGTCCATTTGGCGGCTTCTGGAATCAAGATCTTCGCAGAAAGCTGACGGCTCTGCATGCTCTTATCAAGCTCCTTGACAAGGTCGGATATATTTGAGTTTTCCCAAGGCGAGCCTTCCTGTCCATCCTTCCAGTCGAACTGTGGCTCGTTCACGGGATCAATATAGGTAACGGGATAGCCAGCATCCACAAAATGTTCAGTAGTAGTAGCGAGGAATTCAGCAAAGTCGTCGTAACAATCATCCTTCAGATTGCACTTCATACCCTGCCCGTTGGTATTGGCCTTTCCCGATCTAGTAAAATATACTGGTGCCGAATTAGAGAAAAGCAGGAAGTGATCGACACCATACTCCTTGGCCTGCTTCATAAACCACTGCTGTCCGTCGCAGCGGGTCCAGTCATAAGTACCATCTGCATTCAGATAGCACTCGGCACGACGTGTCTCGTCGTCGATATTGCTATTTGCACCCTGCGAAGCAGAACCGGCACCAAGATTGACACGCCAGCACGACAAACCGATACCCTCGGGATTGCCCTGACTGTCGAACTGCTGACTGAAGAGCCAGCGTGCAGCATTCTCCTTCTCAGAAGCACTGAAATAATCGCTGATATATTCGGCAGTCCAGCAGTCGCTGGCACCGAAATCCTGTATAGTCTGTTTAGTCTTAGTAGCGTCGATAAAGATGGTGGCAGGTGGCAAAGCCTCGCCAGCACCCATATAAAAATCATCGAAACAATAGGTGGCCTCGCCCCAACCCGAACGTGGATCGCTCCAGTTACAGCTCAGCACAATATAGATCGACTTAAGTGTCTGCCCAGCAAAAGCAGCCATATCAATGCTTATGCGCTCCCACTCGCCATCGGTAGTGAGTTTGCCCAGATACAGTTGACCGCTCTCTTCGGAAGTATTAAAGCCTATACGCATCTCCTTGGGCTGAATGCTACGATAGGCCATAAAAGTAAGGATGCGATTGGCATCGCTGATAACAACCGGCTGCTGCAGGTCGAGAATCAGAAAGTTCTTCCACCAGTCGGCATCGGCTACATTAGTGGCTCCAACACATTTGTCGGAGGTATTGGCACCCGTTTTCACGGGATTATCCATCACACGCGGCTTCACAGAGAAGAGACTCCCCTGATAGTCCTTGTTAATTTTCAACTTACCTGCTGTGCCGTCTTCAAAGTCGGCCAGAAGTGTGGTCTGTGCATTTGCAGCCAAGGCTATCATTGCACTCACAAAAACTATCAGGGTACGTCTCATATCTCAATACATGTCTATAGTTAAACCTGAAATCTCAATTAATTATAACCAGGATTCTGCTTGATGCTACCATTCGACATGGTAATCTCAGAATTAGGAATAGGGAACAGCAGATCGCGAGTCTCATCGAAGTTATAACCCTTGTTAGAGGCCTCGTTCTGGTTAGAAATCTCCCACTCATCGGTGCTCTCAACTGTGTTGTAACGAACAAACGAACCGTTCTGTCCCATCACATTGCAGATGGCAGGCTTACCGTTATCGTCCTTCCAACGACGGAGGTCGAACAGACGGTTACCTTCGAGAGCCAACTCCAGACGACGCTCCAGACGGATAGCATCGCGCAGAGCCTTACCTGTAGAAGTAACAGGATCGAGATTAACACGGTCGCGAACCTGATTCAGCGCCTTCTGTGCCTCAGCATCATTGCCAAGTGCATTCTCAACCTCGGCCTTCATCAGCAGTACATCAGCATAACGCAGCACACGATAGTTCAAGGGGATGTGAGCAGCATCGTAGGGTGAAGGACGACGGTCAACAGGAATATAAAGTTTCATGTTGGCACGTGCACTCTTATGCTTGCTGGGGCTGATGATATAAGGATTATCCTCGTTCCAGGTAGGATCGCCTGGTACGTCGGTCTGTCCGTGATGCAAGATGGTGTACTTCAGACGGATATCGTCGCCAGCATCCTTGAAAGCCTTCTCCAGATTGCTGGTAGGACCGCCCCACGACCAACCAGAGTCGTCGCGTGAACCAGTTACTACTGAAAAGCGCTCACCTACACCATAACGGGTATCCTCGTTGGTCTGGAACTCAAAGAGTCCCTCCTTAGAGTTGTTGTAATCCATGCTCCACACCTTAGAGAAGTCGTCGAGCAGCTCGTATTCGCCACTGCTGATAACTGCATCGAGCTGAGTCTTTGCCTCGTTGTACTTCTCCTGATAGAGATATACCTTACCCAACAGGCCCTGGGCAGCCCCCTTGGTAGCACGTCCCATATCGGCTTCAGCATAGGCCGAACGAACTGGCAGCACAGCAATGGCATCCTTCAAGTCCTGCTCAATGAAAGCATAGCTCTCTTCGAGCGAAGCACGCTCAATGCCCTGAGTTTCACTTGGCATCTTCAGACCCTCGATGATAGGCATACCGCCGAAATTGCGAACCAGGTCGAAGAACATAAAGGCACGCAAGAACTTAGCCTCACCAATCAAACGATTCTTATACGCCTCGTCGTTGAATGTGAGTTCAGGAATCTTCTGAATGGCTATATTACACTGTAAGATACCCTTCCAACGGTACTGATAAAAATTCTGAACGGCGTTACCACCCTCGATGGTGTTACCTGTATAGTGACTCAGAGGCAGGTAGTCGCCAGGCTCCTGAGTGGTATTACCCATCCACTCGTCGTCGGTACACATATCTACCAGTCCGTAATGCTTATAAATCTGCCACCAATCGTCGCATGCCAGATAGGCATAGCAACCAATCACCTGCTTTGCACACTCATCCTCGGTAGCAAAGTAGTTCTTCATATCCTGCTGTCCCAGAATTGGTTCCTCAAGGAAACTTGAGCAGCTGGTCAGCGTAAGTCCTGCGGCTAAAGTCAAGCCAAATAATATCTTTTTCATATCTATATACCTATTTAAATCATTAGAAATTGAGGTTTACCCCCAGCAGGAAGGTGCGTGGGTTAGGATAGCCTGTCCAATCGATACCAGCCTCGGTCACACTACCCATAGCAGCTGTCTCTGGGTCCATACCACTGTAACCAGTGATGGTGAAGAGGTTCTGAGCCGAGAGAGAAACACGTGCGGTAACCTTTGGACCAAGCACACTCTTAGGCAGGGTATAGCCAATCTGGAGCAACTTCAGACGCATGTAGCTACCATTCTCTACGAAGAATGTAGAAGGTTTGTTGTGGTTACCGTTTGCATCGTTTACTGAGAGACGAGGAACATCGGTATTGGTATTGTCGGTGCGCCAAGCCTTATCGTAAGTGCCTGCAATCACATTCACACCATCGGTACCAAAGTAACGATCCTTATTCAGATTATAGATATCATTGCCGAATGTGCCGTAGAACTGAGCCAGGAAGTCGAAGTTCTTATACGAAGCATTCAGGTTAACACCCAGCATCAGATCGGGGAATGGATTACCGATATAGCTCTTGTCGGCCTCGGTAATCTTACCATCGTGGTTCAGGTCCTTATAGCGGAAGTCGCCAGGCTGGGCATTGGGCTGCATCAGCTCACCATACTGACTGGTGTAAGAGCGTACCTCAGTCTCATTCTGGAAGATACCGTCAACAGTATAGCCATAGAACTGAGAGATAGGCTTACCTGCCTCGTTACGGATAATGTTATCACCATTATGACTACCGGTATAGATATAGTCGCCATTCAGGGTGATGGCCTTGTTCTTAACACTTGAGAGGTTCACACCGACACCATAGTTGAAGTCGCCGGCACGATCCTGCCAGTTGATGCCCAGCTCCCAACCTGTAGCACGCATCTCACCTACGTTCTCCCACATCTGACCGTTCCACATAGGATAGCCAAGCAGCAGCAGGTTATCCTTCTTCATCAGCATGTCGTGGCTGGTCTTACGGAACCAGTCGGCAGTAATACGCAAGCGGCTCTGCAAGAAGGCTGCATCAATACCAATATTGTAATCCTCTACAGTCTCCCACTTCAGTTTCTGGTTACCGATACCGCTTACCTGCGAACCTACAACAATCTGGTTGCCCAGCACATAGCGCATGGTACCAATACTGCTCAGATAAGCAGAGTTGTCGATATTCTGGTTACCAACCTTACCCCAACCGAGGCGGATCTTCAAGTCGTCGAATACTTTCTGGTTCTTCATGAAATTCTCGCCAGTGATACGCCAAGCAGCACTTACAGCAGGGAAAGTGGCGTACTTATTACCCTCGGCAAACTTTGATGAACCATCGACACGCACGCTGGCTGTAAGATAGTACTTCTCAGCATAGTTGTACATTACACGACCGAGGTAAGAAATCAAACTGGTATAAGAGTTGTAACCATTGGCATAGTCGTCGGCAGTACCTGCACTTACATAGCGCAATGTCTCTACATTCGAAGGAATATCATAGCGATAGCCCTGCAGATAGTAGTTCTGGAAACGCTCCATAGTGTAACCAGCCATCACATTGAGATTGTGCTTCTGGTTGAAGGTCTTCATATAAGTCAGCGTATTGGTCCAGTTCCAGTCAACCCAGTTCTCGGCTGTACGCTTTGCCTGGTTGCGGTCGGCCTTTTCCAGATTATCGATGAAGAAGGTTGGTGTGAACTCGTCTGTCAGACGGAAACGGGCATTAACACCAAACTGTGAACGGAAGGTAAGTCCCTCGATAGGTGTGATGCTGATGAATGGTGTGGCCAGCAGACCATACTCGTCGGCACCTGCATCCAAGCGATTCATAGAGGCAACAGGATTCCACTCCTGGTTATTGTTAGAACGTGCATAATGGCTGTAGGGGTTGCTATCCCACTCGCTCTCAGGACGATAGATAGGTGTCGTAGGGTCCATACCCATCACAGCACCCAGCAATCCTGGGGTATTCTCCCAGTTCTCATAGCGTGGTGTCAGATCGATACCGGCCTTAACAATCTTATTAAAGTTGTACTCCATTGAGAAACGGGCAGAAAGCTTCTGCCAGTATCCAGTCTTGTACTGTGAGTTCTGGCGATAGTAGCCAATGTTTGAAGAGTAGATAAGTTTATCGTTACCACCCGAGAAACCTAAGTTATAATTCTGCTGGAGAGCAGTACCCTTGATAACCTCGTCCCACCAGTCGGTATTACCATTACCCTTGAAAGGCGATACCTGACCATCGTTGGTATAACGGGCATTATACACCTTCTCATATTCAGCAGCGCCAGCAATATCGGGCTTAGAGAGAGTCTGGAAACCTACTGTTGCCGAAGCAGTGAACTTAGCAGCACCAGCTGAGCCCTTCTTAGTGGTGATCAGAACCACACCATTAGAAGCACGTGTACCATAGATAGCGCTGGCCGAAGCATCCTTCAGCACCTGCATCGACTCTATATCATTCTGGTTCAGGAAGTTGATGTTTGTGCCCACAGGCATACCATCAACCACATACAGAGGGTCGGAACCGTTGATGGTAGAGACACCACGGATGATGACACGAGGTGTAGCACCAGGACCACCAGCACCAGTTACCTGAACACCGTTTACCTGACCCTGCAGGGCATTCATCACGTTACCGGTTGATAGCTTCTCCAGTTTCTCACCCTTGATGGCAGAGATAGAGCTGGTAAGGTCGCCCTTCTTAGCAACACCATAACCGATAACTATCACCTCGTTCAGGTCGTTAGCCTCGTCTTCGAGTGTTACGTTGATAACACTCTGACCATTGACGGCCTTCTCTACTGTCTTATAACCTATTGACGAGAATACCAATGTGGCATTTTTATCGACACTGATGGTATAGTCGCCGTTGAAATCGGTTACAGTACCATGTCCTGTACCCTTTACTTTTACAGTAGCACCAATCAGAGCCTCGTTGGTACTTTTCTCTGTTACATTACCTTTCACCGTGATGTTCTGGGCATTCAGAGCCAGTGCAAACACGGCAATCAGCATGGTTAATACATATCTTTTCATAACATTCTCTGTTTTTCGTTTCGTCAACTTTATTTATTATTTCACGGGGATGAGACGTGAACGCAGCAAGTGATAATCGAACTCGAAGCGATACTTTCCTGTAGCAGGAACAGTCATCTTCTTCATGTTATCACCACCATTCAGCGTATTCTTCTCATTAGCATCACTGCCATCAAAGCGCCAGAAAGGCTCTGGCCACCAACCCCACCAGTGAGTAGCCGAGATAGTGAACTCAATCTGTGTGCCAGCCTCGTAGGTACCCTCACGATAGAGCAGATAGGGGTTCTTGGCATCCTGATTCAGGATATAAGCGCCAGCGTTCTGATTGGTAGTCCAGTTGCCAGCACCATCGGGCAGTCCGGAACCAGCCAGACAGATTTGCGCAGGCTGATCGCCACTACCATCACCAAAGTCGAAGGTGGTAGTGCCATTCAATGTTAGCGGATAAGTATAGTCCTTACCATGCAGCTTAACTGTCTGGGCTGCTGGGGTATAAGTATTCACGCTATATTTACCGGTCTTGGTATTCAACTTAATCTCATAATAGGCCACCTTGTCGAGTACGATACCCTGAGCTGCATCGGGATTATTTGCCAGCAGATCGGCATTCTCTGCATCAGGACCGAAGCAGATAGGCTCAAAATCGGTCATCTGAGGGATGAAACGCACCTTAGTGCCTGCCTTCTGGTTGTAATAGTGAGCGGTGTACTCAAACTCGCCAGTATGGTCGATAAGCATAGGAACACCAAAAACATCACTCGACAACTCGGCAGCCGACTCCACATCAGCCAGATACATCTTCTCAAAATCGGGCATCTCGCTAACAACGATGTTGGTAGCTACAGAAGTCTCGTTGTCGAAAGTATCGAAGACGGTAACGGTCATATCATAGCTACCAGTGACATTGGCTGGTAACTGATAAGCCTTAGTCAAATCAAAGGTTGATACGTTTCCAGTCTCGATAGTCTCATCAATCTTCAGATCGTTGCTGACCACATGGATACTCTTCAATACCTTATTATCAGATACAGAGCAGTTCAACTTGAACTTAGGATTTGGGCCCACCAGCACAGTTACCTCTTCTGAAGGAGCCACGGTAAAGTTGGGCTGTGTAAAGTCGCCATCAGCTGTCACCGTCACAGTAGCAGTCTGCTTGTTGCCTACAACATCCTCAACAGTAATCAGCACAGGGAAAGAGCTGGCATCGGTCCAGTCTTTCGTATAGTTACGCTGATAAGTGTACTTCAATGCGTACTCCGTCTGGAGCTCATCATAGAGTTCGAGCAGGTTGATGGTCTTGTCGAGCATCATCCCCTCGTTCTTCAAATTAATAGACTTGATACCATCGGCATCCTTAATTGTTCCCTCAATAGTGAACTGTCTTCCGGCTTCCGTCTGGATGTGATCAGAAGGCAACATGATTGTTGGAACCTGGTTATCCACTGCCGAATAACCATCGTCGTCACTACATGACATGATACCTCCTGCCAAAACAGGAAGTACAAACATCATTAGCCAACTCTTCTTTAGATAGTTAGTCATTTGATACATACTAATTTAATAATACTTATATAATTGTTAGTTACTTTTGCCTTTAGGTGTAATCGGGTTGCAAATATAGACACAAACAGCTAAAAGAGCGGGCAGAAATCGGGCAAATACAGTAACTATTCATGCAATGATTGAAATGTGATGCTTGTTTTTACGATTTATTATGTATCTTTGCACCATCATAGTTTGGAAGATATGCGTATGAAAACTGATAGGTGGAGACACTACTGCATGATTGGCCTGTGGATAGCTATGGCAGCCATCTGCAAGGGAGCTAATGAGATTAAGGTTCTGGGCTACCAAGAGGGGTTGTCGAGCAACTATGTTGTTGGAATAGCCCAGGACAAATATGGATTCCTTTGGTTTGCTACCGAGGAAGGTCTGAACCGTTTCGACGGTTCTAATTTCCAGGCTATCTATAAGACCAACGGTCTGCCAGGCAATGAACTGAACTGCGTGGCTGATGATGCCAAGAAGCCAGTGATGTGGATAGGCACCCAGCGTGATGGTCTATGCGCCTTTGATTATGAGACCAATCTGTTTACCTATTATAAACACGACGACAAGAACACTCGAAGCCTGATTACCAACGATATCACCAGCCTCTATCCTGCCAGCGATGGTCAGCTATGGATTTCCACCTATTGGCGCGGTGTAGACCGGTTCAACCCTACCACCGGCACCTTCACACACTACAATAGTGAAACCGTCAAGGGGCTGAGCAGCAATAAGACCTGGTGCGTGATGGATGACGGCAACGGCCGACTCTACATAGGTCATGTACTTGGAGGCATGAGCATCATCGACCTGAAAAGACAGAAGGTGATAGCCCATTTCAGCCATTCGCAGGAGCACAACTCCCTCTCGGGCGATGATGTACACTGCATCTTCAAGGATAAGAACGACAATATCTGGATTGGAACGGATAATGGCTTAGACCTGTATGACCCGCTGAACAACAACTTCATTCATTTCGTTGACAATGAACGACTGAACCGCCGCATCTTTGACATCAAACAGTTTGACCAGAACCTCTGGTTGGCTACCGAACAGGGCGGTATAGCCATCATAGACCTTTCAAGGCGCCTTTTCTCGCCCGACAATCAGCCAACAATCAGTTATATCACCGAGGGAGATCATAGCGACAACCTGAGCGGCAACTCCATACGTTGTTTGATGCGAGATCGCTTCGGCAATGTGTGGGCTGGTATGTTTGGAGCAGGTGTCAACGTGATTATGCCACGTCAGAATGCTTTCACCAATGTCACCCACGCTACCTATCTTAAAGAGAAAAACACCAATGCCATGAGTGTGCTGAGTGTGGTGCTCGACAGCGAGCAGCATATCTGGGCAGGCACCGACGGCAAGGGTATCAAAGTCTATTCGCCCGACGGACAGAAGATTGCCACATACCAGCAGAACGAGTTAAGTACGATACAAACATCATACCGCGACTCCAAAGGTCGACTCTGGTTAGGTAACTTCCGCTATCCCGCTTATGTATGGACCCCTCAGGAGAAATCATTCAAGAAGCTGCTCCCATCTCACATTGTAGACGTGCGCACCTTCTTGGAGGACAAGCAGAACAACGTGATGCTGGTAGGCACCAGCAATGGTCTCTACGAGGTGGATATGACCACCCTTGAGGCGAAAGCCAAGCATACCTTCAAGTTCCTGAATGATGTACGTGCCATACAGAAAGATGCCAAAGGCAGGATATGGATAGGTTTCTTTGGTGGAGGTCTTGAGATCTACGATGCTAATTACCGCCTGCTGAAACGGTTCAACACCTCAGAGAACTTCCCATCAAATACCGTCAGTCAGATTCTGCAGGATCATCGGGGTACGATGTGGATAGCCACTGCCGAAGGTCTGGTACATTTTGAGAATGCCAACGACCTGCATTACACAGTCTATTCAACAACCAACGGACTCAGGAATGCCAACATCCACGCCATAGCCGAAGACAGTAAAGGCAACATCTGGGTGAGCACCAACAAAGGTATCAGTTGCAAGCATGCTACCAGCGAAACCATATCCAACTACGGACATAATGAGAATTTCCTGAACGGCGTATTCCATAGCGGCGCTGTGGCAAAGGATCAAGAGCAGAATATCTATTTCGGCTCGTCATCAGGTCTATACCGTTTCTCGCCAGAACATGTCATGGCCCACATAGAGACGCCCGAGGTGTACATCACAGGTATCACCTTTTTTATGAACGATAAAGAAGGTACCGACAGCACTCTGTCTTTGATAGGTCAGGACCGCCTGTCGCTGAGCTATAAGGAGGATATCTTCCACATACGATTTAACATTCAGGACTACTCATTGGCAGACCAAGTAGAATATTCATACCGCATCAAGGGACTTGGCAAAGAAGCCTGGCAGACAACAGCCGACAATGAAATCACCTTCCGCGACCTGCCACCAGGTAATTACCTGCTGCAGGTACGCTGCCGACTGAGGAATCAGGAATGGGGCGAACAATATGCCGAACTGCAGATTGACATAGCCCCACCCTTCTGGCTTACATGGTGGGCGTGGGCGTTCTATATCCTTTGTATCATTGCGCTGGTAGTGTATCTGCTGAATGCCTACAAGCACCGCCTCCGACTGGAATACCTGCTCATGTCGGAGAAGCGTGAGCATGAGCACCAACAGAGTCTGAACGAGGAACGCCTGCGATTCTACACAAATATCACCCACGAACTGCGCACACCGCTAACGCTGATCATAGGTCCGCTGGAAGATCTGGCTAAACACAGCGATATCCCCCAGAAAGCCAAGCATCGTCTGGCAGTTATCCACCAGAGTGCCGTACGCTTGAACAATCTGATTAGCGAACTGCTGGAGTTCCGTAAGATGGAGACCCAGAACCGCAAGTTATGCGTAGCGAAAGGCAATATTGTAGAAGCTGTCAGAGAGGTATGCCTGAAATATGAGGAACTGAACCGCAAGGACAGTCTGAATATCCGGTTCCTGGCCCCACAAAACCACATTGAAATGTGGTTTGACAAGGAGGTCATCACCATCATTGTAGACAACCTGGTATCGAATGCCATCAAATATACGGAGAAAGGCGAAGTTACGATTACCATTGACCAGAAAGACAAAGATGTGAATATCTCCGTAGCTGACACAGGCTACGGCATCGCACCAGAGGCGCTGTCGCACCTGTTTGAACGCTATTATCAAGCTGGCGGCGAACATCAGGTGTCGGGCACAGGCATCGGACTATCACTGGTGAAGAGCCTGGTAGAGTTGCACCATGCCAGCATCAAGGTAAATAGTACAACTGGCGAGGGCACCTGCTTCTCTATCTCCCTACAAGCCGACTATAACTACCCTGACGACCTGCATGCAGAGCCACAAAAATCAGAATCTCCCAAACAGTTGATTGATATGTCAGAGACTGGCATTGAAAACAGCGAGATGCCAACGATGCTGGTGGTAGAGGATAATAAGGATATACGCGACTATATCGAAGAGTCGTTCAGCGATCAGTTTGCCATCCACACTGCCTCTGACGGAAAAGAGGGCCTGACGATGGCACAGCAGATTCTGCCCGATATCATCATCAGCGACGTGATGATGCCCAATATGAATGGTAACCAGATGTGCCGCACACTCAAAAACGACCTCAACACCAGTCATATCCCCATCATCCTGCTGACAGCCAAAGACTCGCTGACAGCCAAAGAAGAGGGCTATGACTCTGGTGCCGACTCGTATATCACCAAACCTTTCAGCCACTCGCTGTTGGCCAGTCGAATCAAGAACCTGCTGAAGCAGCGCCAACGCCTGTCGAGTGTGCTCACAGCTTCAGCCGTACAGAACGATCAGACTGAGAAACAAGCTATTCTCAAAGAGTCGTTGAGCAAGATTGACCAGGACTTCTACAACACCCTGAACCAGTATATCGACGAGCGTATCTCCAGTGAGATTGATGTGAACTATCTGGCAGAGAAACTGTGCATGAGCACCAGCACACTCTACCGTAAGATGAAGTCGCTGACGGGGCTCTCTACCATAGAATACATCCGCAAATACAAGATGCAATATGCCGAGAGACTGATGATGGAGGGCAAATATACCATCTCTGAGGTGGCCTACATGTCGGGCTTCAACAGCATCAACTACTTCCGCCGCTGCTTCAAGGAAGAGTTCGGCGATGTACCTTCCGACTATCTGAAGAAGCTAAAGCGCTAATAAGGCAGAGACAATGACAATGTCATGAATACATTTGGTTAATTCAGCGGAAATGAGTAACTTTGCAGACCTATGAAGATATTTGCTATTGGCATGAACTATGCCGCACATAACCAGGAACTGCACGGGACACTGAAACGCCCCGACGAGCCAGTGATATTTACAAAGGCTGATTCAGCGATACTGAATCAAGGTAAACCATTTTTTATACCCGATCATCTGGAGGGTTGGCTTGAAGAACGTAAAGTGCTGGAGTTCAATTGTAAATAGATAGTCAAACAATAAATTACCTTTTTCTGCGTTCTTATTACAGTGAGGATTATTGGTAGACTTATCTTAGGCCTGCTCCTAATGTCCTTAGGTCTGGTGGCCAAGGCTGAGGGGCGGTATGCGGAACACTCTGTGCTCCGCGAGGGGAATTGGGCTAAGATACGTGTGCCAGAGAGCGGATTCTATCAGCTATCAGACGCACTTATAAAGAAGGCCGGATTCAGTAATCCGAGCAAGGTTAAGATTTACGGCTACGGTGGTGCACTGCAACCCGAGAAGCTTACAGGCGATTATCTTACGGCTACCGACGACCTGATGGAGGTGCCCACATGCACCATAGACGGAAAGAGAGTATTCTATGCAACAGGTCCCGTAACATGGAGTCTGCAGAAATCGTTGGAACGCACACGCAATCCTTATTCCGACTATGGTTATTACTTCATTACCGAGAGTGACGACGAGCCGCTATCAACCGACAGCGCCACACTGGTGTCAAGCAATTATCCTGCAAACAACGACTACCACCATCTGTATGAGGTAGACAACTACTCGTGGTATCACGGCGGGCGCAACCTGTTTGACAAGACATTGTTCAGCATTGGAACCCCACAGGTGTACATACTGAAAGCCACAGGTACCGACGGACGAATAGGCATAGCACTGACAGCCGACGATGACTACGCGGCAACCATCGAGGTGAACGACTCGATTGTGGCAACCATAAGCAAGAAAGTCTCGCTCGACACCTATACCAAAGCCGATGAAGAACTGTATCAGTACAAGATAAAGGGCATATTAAAGGCTCAGAACACCATACGTATCACCCAAACATCGGGTGGGAACATGAGGTTGGACTACATCGACCTGCAGCATGACGACCCTACCCCACTGGAGCTCAATACGCTGCCTGAGCCGGAATACATGTACCGTATTACAAACCAAGACCACCACGCCGACACAGCTGTTGACATGGTGATAATAATCCCTACATCGCAAAAGACACTGGCACAGGCCGAGAGACTTAAGACTCACCACGAACAGCACGATGGAATGACGGTGAGGATAGTGCCCGCCGATGAACTATACAATGAATACAGCAGCGGAACACCCGATGCCACGGCCTACCGCCGATATATGAAGATGATGTACGACCGCGCCACCAACGACAGTGAGAAGCCACGCTATCTGTTGCTGTTTGGCGACGGCGGATGGGACAACCGCATGAAGACCGCCGAGTGGAGCGGATATGATGCCGACGACTATCTGCTATGCTACGAGAGCGAGAACTCGTTTAGTCAGGTAAACTGCTACGTGAGTGACGACTTCTATTGTCTGCTTGACGACGAGGAGGTGATACAGAAAGGCAGCGATAGTAACATTACCTACGCAGGACAGCCCGACGTGGCTGTGGGTAGACTGCCGATACGTACCACCTACGATGCCGAAACGCTGGTAGACAAGATTATAAGCTACGCATACAACGAGCATGCCGGCAATTGGCAGAACGAGATATGCATGATGGGCGACGACGGAAACCAGAACTCGCACATGAAGACAGCCGACAAGGTGGCAACAATGATAGAACAGAATTATCCCCACTACAATGTCAATAAGATATACTGGGATGCCTACCAGCGCACATCATCGTCGACAGGATATAGCTATCCCGACGTTACACGACTGATAAAACAGCAGATACAGAGCGGAGCTCTGATGATGAACTACTGCGGACATGGTGCTGCCTATGCCATGAGTCACGAGTTTGTAATGAAACTGAAGGACTTTGAGGATTCGCAATCAGAATACCTGCCGCTGTGGATTACAGCATCGTGCGACATAATGCCTTTCGATGGACAGGAGGACAACATAGGTGAGGCCGTGATACTGAGCCGTAAAGGCGGTGGCGTGGCATTCTTCGGTACCACACGAACCGTTTACGCAACATATAACGAGGTGATGAACATGGCCTTTACCAACTACGTACTTACCCCTGGCATATCGATAGGTGAAGCCGCACAATTGGCAAAATGCGAGTTGGTGAGCAAGGGTAGCGACCTGACATGCAACAAACTGCAATATACTCTTCTGGGCGACCCAGCACTGCGTCTGGCCACACCGCAACAGGAGATTGTGGTAGACAGCATTAACGGACTGCCCGCCGACGAAGGAATAAAACTGGCTGCAGGCTCGGTGGTAAGAGTATCTGGCCACATCATACAAGACGACGATGTAGACACCAGCTTTAACGGAGTGGTGACACTAACTGTAAGAGATGCCGAAGAGATTATCACCTGCCGACAGAACGACCAGACAGAAACCGACGAGCCGTTTGTTTATAAAGACCGCACCAAGACATTATATCAAGGAGCCGACAGCGTTGCCGACGGCAGATTCAGCGTAACATTCGCTGTGCCCAAGGATATAAGCTATACCGACGGCAGCGGACTGATGACGCTTTACGCCATGAGCAGCGACAGAACACAGACCGCACATGGTGAGAATGAGAGCTTTGAACTGATAGGAAGTCAGACGGCACTTACCGACTCTATCGGTCCATCGGTATACTGCTATCTGAATTCAAAAGCATTTAAAAACGGCGACAAGGTTAACCCAACGCCATATTTCTTTGCAGAGCTATATGACGACAGCGGAATAAACGCTTCGGGCAGTAGCATAGGTCACGACTTGGAACTGGTTATCGACGCGGATCCAACCAAGACCTACAATTTGAATGACTACTTTGAGTTTGACTTTGGTGACTATCGTTCGGGCAGCTTAGGCTTCAGCATTCCAGAGCTTAGCCCCGGTATGCACAAACTGCAGTTCAGAGCATGGGACATATTTAACAACTCGTCGACAGTAGAGATGGCATTCGAGGTGACTGAGGATGCCGAAACCGAGTTTAATGTTACCTGTACAAATAACCCTGCTAACAGCAGTACACAGTTTGTGATAACCCACAACCGCACTGGTAGCGAGATAAATGTCACTCTCGATGTTTATGACACCTCTGGTCGACAAGTATGGCGACAGACTGAGACCTTAGTTCCGTCGGGTGATACATTCACCGTAGACTGGAATCTGAATGTGGCCGGCGGCAGCAGACTGCACACGGGATTGTATCTGTGTCGTTTCCGCCTGAACGGCAACGAATCAAAAACAGTAAAAGTACTGGTTAAACATTAAAGATTAAACATTAAAGAATATGAAAGATCATGGACGTATATTCAGGTGGATGATGGTGACACTCGTCACTGTTCACTATTCACTATTCACTGCATCGGCTCAAGACGAGAAGACCGTGATGTTCAACCCTGTTGAACACGCAGTAATATCGCAGACCATTGCTCCTGATGCTCGTGGAGCTGGTATGGGCGATGTAGGTGCCGCCACCGATCCTGATGTTAACTCTCAGTACTGGAACCCGGCAAAATACCCATTCTGTATCAGTCGTGCAGGCATAGCACTTAACTACACCCCATGGCTGCGTCAGTTGGTGAACGATATCGACCTTGCATATCTGGCAGGCTATTACCGCATAGGCGACTACTCGGCCATATCTGGTTCTGTACGTTACTTCTCATTAGGCGAGGTGATAGCCAGCGATGGCATGACAGTTAAGCCCTACGAGATGTCGATAGATGCAGCCTACTCTATGATGCTGAGCGAGAAACTATCACTTGCAGCAGGAATACGCTGGATTTACAGCGACCTTCGCTATGACTACAGTGAGGACTCGAAACCAGCCTCGGCCTTTGCTGCCGATCTGGCAATGTACTATAATAATTATTTGATGTTAGGCAGTCGTGAATGTCAGTTAGGCATTGGTTTGAACCTGTCGAATATTGGTAGTAAGATTAGTTATTATGGCGACGACGAGAGTCAATTCCTACCTGCCAATATGCGCTTAGGAGTATCGCTGATGGTGCCTGTAGATGAGTACAACCGCTTCTCAATATCGGCAGATGCCAACAAATTGCTGGTTCCAACAGTACCAAGACAGGAGGAAGGCGAGAGCAACAGCGACTATCAGGACCGTGTTCGTCGCGAGTACAGCGACATCAGCGCCATAAGCGGTATGCTGAAGAGCTTTAGCGACGCTCCTGGCGGATTTAGCGAGGAGATGAGAGAGATACAGTGGAGCATAGGTGCAGAATATGTTTATCATGACCAGTTCTCGCTGCGAGCTGGATATCATCATCAGGACGAGTCGAAGGGTAACCTTAAATACTTCACCGTTGGTGGCGGCTTCAAGATGAACGTGTTCTCTCTGGATGTAGGCTACGTTATATCTACAGCCCGCAGTAATCCGCTCGATCAGACGCTGCGATTCTCACTGACGTTTGATATGGACGGAATAAAGGACCTGTTTAAAAGGTAAAAATGTAACAATGTAAAAATTAAAAAATGTAAGATATGAAGATTAGAGTTGGAATGGGCTTTGATGTCCATCAGTTAGTAGAGGGCCGCGACCTGTGGATGGGCGGTATAAAGATTGAACATAGTAAAGGACTGCTTGGTCATAGCGATGCCGACGTGCTGCTGCACGCCATCTGCGATGCACTGCTTGGCGCTGCCAATATGCGTGACATAGGTTACCACTTTCCTGATACAGCCGAGTTTACCGACGGTATGGACAGTAAGGTGATACTGAAGAAGACCATCGAGCTGATAGCTACAAAGGGCTACAAGCTGGTAAATATCGACGCCACTATCTGTGCCGAGCGCCCAAAGATGAACCCACACATACCTGATATGAAGGCTTGTATGGCCAAGGTTATCGGCTGCGATGAAGACGACATATCTATCAAGGCTACCACTACCGAGAAGCTTGGCTTTACCGGCCGCGAGGAAGGTATCTCGGCTTATGCTGTGGTGCTGATTGAAAAAGCATAGGACAGAAAAGAGTAATGCCACAACCCTCACGAGCTGTGGCATTACAAAAGCCTATGTTTAACTAAAAATCCTTTTCTATAAAAAGAAATTTTCAGCCCAACAGGACCAAAAATTTGAAAGTTTAAAAGGGAGCTTCACAGCGACCTCCAGTTATCCCACTGTTGAAAACTTTCTTTTACCAATAACTAAAAACCTAAAACTATAAATATTACTACTAACCTAAAACAATCTAATCTATTAACCTTTTGACGATGCAAAGGTACGACGATTTTTTGAATCCACCAAATGTTTTAGCAGAATAAGTGTTATTTTTAACATTATTATTGACCTAGGTCAAGCTATTGTGGACGCACACAACAATTATTTACGTATTTTTACTTGGTTTTAACAAAACTTGTTGTACCTTTGCAACAGCAAATAGAAACGATGAAGATACTGATAGTAAATACAAGCGAGCGGACAGGCGGTGCGGCTGTAGCAGCCAACCGACTGATGAAGGCTCTGATAAATAATGGTGTAAAGGCAAAGATGCTGGTGCGTGAAAAAGAAACCGACACGCTTACGGTAGCAGAGTTGCCCAAGTCGCCTATGAAACGCTGGAACTTCCTTTGGGAGAGACTGGTGGTATTCTGCAATCTACACTTCAGCAAGAAACACCTGTTTGAGGTAGATATTGCCAACGCCGGTACAGATATAACAAAACTACGCGAGTTTAAGGAGGCCGACATAATACACTTGCACTGGATAAACCAAGGCATGTTGTCGCTAAGCAATATCCGCAAGATTCTCCGCAGTGGTAAACCCGTGATATGGACGATGCACGACATCTGGCCCGCCACTGGTATTTGCCATTATACCCGCGGCTGCAGCTACTTTAAAACTGCCTGCAAACAGTGCCAGCTGTTGCCTGGTGGCGGTTCTAAGAATGACCTTTCGACTACCGTCTGGAACCAGAAACAGAAGATACTGAGCGAACATCACATATCGTTTGTGGCCTGCAGCAAGTGGTTAGAGGGCGAGGCCAAGAAGAGTGCCCTCTTGAAAGATCAGCATATCTGCAGCGTGCCCAACCCCATCGACACGCATATCTATCACCCCGAAGATAAAACAGAAGCGCGCCAGCGCCTAGAGTTGCCTACGGATAAGCGCATCATTCTGTTCGTTTCACAACGTGTCACCGACAGTCGCAAGGGTATGGCCTATTTTACCGACGCCATCAACCGCTTGGCAGAACAGCACCCAGAGACACGCGAAAACACAGTGATTGCCATCTTAGGCGGTCATTCAGAAGATGTAGCCTCCCAGCTGGCGCTGCCTGTTTATTCATTGGGATATGTGAACAACGAGAAGCGCATTGTAGATGTTTATAATGCAGCCGATGTGTTTGTACTGCCCTCGCTGGAGGACAATCTACCTAACACCATCATGGAGGCCATGGCCTGCGGTGTGCCCTGTGTAGGATTCAGAGTGGGAGGCATACCCGAGATGATTGCGCATCAGCAGAACGGTTACGTGGCCCGTTTTCGCGATGCCGACGACCTGGCAACAGGTATCAACTGGGTTCTTAGCAACGCCAACTATGCACACCTCTCGCAGCAAGCCGTGCATCAGGTCAACATGAACTACTCGCAACGTAGTGTGGCCTCAAGATATATCGAAGTGTATAACCAGGCGATGGCCTACAAGCATTACAAGATATGAATCCACTGACTCAAGCCGTGATACTCTCGGCCTCAACCCTGCGCATGATTCCACATATTATATTATATATAGCGAATCGCAGCAAGATAGCCCCCGATTTAGAGAAATACTCTGCCGATGGCAGTGGTGTGGGTGCTTTTATCAAAGTGTGCACCCGACAGCGTGTGTTCCGCAACCTGTTTTATTACCGTTTGGGCGAATATGTATCGGTATTTATCAAATGGCTGCTGCCCCCCGACCCCACACTCCACATCTGGTGTCCCAGCATCGGTCCGGGTGCCCACTTTGAACACAACTATGCCACCTACCTGAATGCCGAACGCATCGGTAGCAATTTTTATTGTCTGCAACTGGTGACACTGGGTAACGACGGAAAAATGCAGCGTCCGACCATCGGCAACGATGTGAAGATATTTACCGGCGCCACCGTGTTTGGCGGTATCACCATCGGCAACCACGTAACCATTGGAGCCGGTGCTGTGGTATCCAAGAACGTGCCCGACAACTGCACCGTCGTCGGTAATCCCGCCTATATCATCAAGAAAGACGGACAGAACTGTAAGATAGAATTATAAGATGAACGATATAAGAATAACCTACGTTACCATTACCTATAACGCTGCCAAGGTACTGCAGCGCACTCTTGACAGTGTTCTGCAGCAGGACTATCCAAATATAGTACACCTTATTATTGATGGTGCATCGACCGATGACACTCTGAGGTTGGTAGATGACTACATCGCCCGATCGAACGCTGCCGAGAACGGGCACCGCATACAAGTAACATCCGAGCCCGACAAGGGCATCTACGATGCAATGAACAAAGGCTTGCGCTCACTGGATGGCGACTACGTGTGCTTTCTAAACGCTGGCGATTTCCTGCCCGCCGCCGACACCGTCAGCCGCATAGCTGAAGCAGCCACCAACACCCATCACCCATCACCCAACACCCAGCTTCCAGCGGTCATGTATGGCAACACCGACATCGTAGATGGCGAGGGACGGTTCCTGCATCATCGCAGACTGTCTCCACCTGAAAACCTGACATGGAAATCGTTTAAGCAGGGCATGCTGGTATGTCATCAGGCATTCTATGCCCGTACCGATTTCGCCATCGCCACACCTTACGACATGCAATACCGCTACTCGGCCGATGTTGACTGGTGCATTCGTGTGATGAAAGCTGCAGAGAAGGAAAATGTTCCACTGTTGAACCTAAATATGGTAGTAGCCAACTATACCGAGGAGGGACAAACAACGCTCCACCACCGCGAATCGCTCTGGGAGCGATATAGGGTGATGGAGCATCACTACGGACGCGTACAAACCTGCCTACTACACCTATGGTTTGTAGTCCGCGCCCTCCTTAAACACTAACTAATAACCAATTATTTCAATATGAACTTCTTCTTGTTTACAATATATATGCCCTTGGCCAATCCGCTGAGGGCATCGCTGCCTTTAGAAGCTGTGCGCACCAGTCGTCCGTCGAGGGTATAGACCTTAACTATCGCGTCATTATCTGGGGCCATCTTAACAGAACTAATACCTGTAACAGTTTTAGTAATGTTATTAACCGAGAATTTTCCATTCACCAAATCACCTATTTCGTAATATGTATCTTCGGTTATAGGACCAATATCTACGGTTTGCTGTTTGCCATTACCCTGATTGAATATTATATTAAACGAATAGTCATTACTATCTACATCAAACTCCTGATAATACCATTTATTACCGTCAATCTCCTTTGTGGCAGTAATGGCAGTTCCAGGCCAGCCACCCAGTAACTGAGTATTCTTGCCGTCATTCGCCCATGCGTAGAAATATACAGATGTATTCCAGTTTGGATCTTTCAGATATATTGTAGCCTTATGTGCCACAAATGGTTTTATGACGTATTTTCGTGTAATTATCTTCTTTACCACTCCATCAACAAGTAAGCCAACCTTCAGAGTGCAGCTCTCACTTATGGTGATATTAGTTGCACTGCTTACCTTTGTACTGGCAGCAGTTGGATCAGCACCATCCAAAGTATAAACAAGCTGCGCATCAGCACTTTCCGAAACCGCAGTAAGAGTATTCTCTTGGGGCTCAGTATATGTACCCTCAGCCAGGCTAACCCATGGTGTTTCGGTGGTCTTACTAAGATAGTATGAGTATTTTGAGCCACTCAATATCTTCACATAAGTATCGTCAGCCAAGGACCCACTTCCCAAAAAAGCATAGAGTTTTCCATTACTACCTGTGGTCTCCAGTTGATAATAGGCATTTGTACTGCTGATTTGTTTCCATTCACTCTGATTGCTGATACCAGCAGCCTTACGAGCCAGAATCATCTGCTTAATCTCATTCTTATAGCTCTTCCAGTGCAACAAGAACACACAAGGTGTGCCTGGCATAGCCATCAACCACGCATTGGCAGCTTCAATGTTTTTTGTAATAGGATCCTTAGTATAACCGGTAACATTACCGCGGTCTTGCATATCGTGGTTCTCGACAAATGTCACTGCATATCGCGAATAGCCATCTACAGTAGCCAGGCCACCGTTTGCCAGCTTACTCCAGTTATTTTCGTTACAAGCGTCACGTGCTGAATAGCGGAAGGCGAAGTCAAATGTAGCACTCTGCACCACATCATCCTTCTTCTGCTGATTAATTACACTTTTAAGAGTCGACTTATTTCCATCCCAGTATTCACCTACCGAGAATGTTGGCTGTGCATCATAATTATAATCAGCTAAATAACTGCGTTTAAAGCCCTTGGTCATATCGTAACGGAAACCTGCATAACCAAGATCATTCAGCAAGTACTTAAGATATACTTTTATTATCTTTTGAACATTCTCGCTCGTGTGGTCCAAGTCTCGACAGCCATCCCAACCTTCGCCGGTATCATTATTACCAAGCGAAAATCCATTCTTTGTTGCCCAGTCCTTAGTTTTGCCGTTATCATCATTTCCACAGATGTCGGTAGAGAGCATCTGATATATTTCGCCATTATACTCTTCTGCAGGATAGTCTACCCACGAATCATTTTCGCCCATATTGTTACGATGATTGACCACCACATCGGCTATTATTCCCACATTCCTGTCTTTAAATGCCTTTATCATACTGCGCAGCTGAGCCTCGGTACCGAAAGAACTATTCTGGTTGAAATAGTAAACCGGAGTATAACCCATTTGATTATATGTTGAATTACAGTTGCCGCTTTGCGGTACCCATATCAGGTCAAAATAGCCAGACAACTCGTCGGCCTGACTCTCTAAGTTAGTCCACTGCGTATCAACAAACGAATCCCACGAAAAACCCTGCAGCATAACACCTTTGTAATTTTCGGGCCAGCCCTGTGCCATCGATGTGATAGCAACCAGAAAAAACATCAATGTAGAGTAAAATCTTCTCATACGCTTTTAGTTATCTAATTATTTCCGGTGCAAAGATATGAAAAAAGCCGCTTGGTTATTACCCAAGCGGCTCATTTTATGCAAGTTATCTTATGCAATCGGTTGCACCCAACCTCTCACTCAAATGGGCCGAAAGCCGCATAAACACTGGCATTTTGAGGCATGAGAGGTTTGGCGAACCTCTCACTTAACCTCTCACTCAACCTCTCATTCGATTTTAACACTTGGGGAATTTAACAAAAATTTAACAGGAAAGACGGAAAACCGCTTTTTATTTTTTGTACCTTTGCACTCGCAATAGCAAAAACCGTACACAAAAACATACGCGAGTATGAAAGTGCACACGATTTAGAAACTTATTATTTAATTATTTAAGCATGGGAAATATAATAATTAACGGAGAGTCTCTGGGAGCCTCTCTGCAGAACTCGCTCGCTGTTGAGCAGTTCCTTAGCGACAACTACCAGTTCCGTCGCAATGTGCTGAACGGTAAGGTAGAGTATCGAACTATTAGCGCCGAACAGGCTGACTATCAGCAGGTTTGGCGAGCACTAACTCCTGAAGCCGTGAACAGTATTGTTCGTAAGGCCAAGCAGGAAAACATCACCAAGAACAGTCCTAAAACGGATATCCTCGAGGTGATTCACTCTGATGCAACTCCCACCTATAATCCTATCTGGGAGTTTTTGGACAATCTGCCTAAATGGGACGGGCAGAATCATCTATCCCAGATGTTCAGTCGACTGCCTGGTATCAGCAGCGAGCAGTTGGACTTCTTGGTAATCTGGTTCCGTTCGGCTGTGGCGCATTGGCAGCAGAAGGATAAGCTGCATGCCAACGAAAGTGTGCCTACGCTGATTGGCGGTCAGGGGTGTGGTAAGTCGACATTTATTGCACGCTTGCTGCCTCCTGAACTGCGCGAGTATTACCTTGACCACCTGAACCTGAGCAACAAGTTCGATAAGGAGATGGCCTTGACGAACAATCTGCTGGTGAACCTCGATGAGTTGGATGCCATCCGCCCCAGTCAGCAGGCGGCCCTGAAGCAGACACTCTCGAAAATCAAGGTTAACGGACGTACCATCTATGGCAGTTCGCAGC
>DEHD01000041.1:0-9477 GCA_002351725.1 Prevotella sp. UBA2809 | reverse complement strand
GCAGCTGTATGCCCAGCTGATGTACGAGGTGAACGAGCTGAAGGCACCTTACTGGTTTACCAACGAGCAGGTGGCACGTATCCAGCAACTGAACCTGGACTATACCGACGAAAAGGATATAGCCGAAATTGTTGAGGCTTGTTTCCGCAAGCCCAATGAGAGCGAGAAGGTAAAGGCGATGAACTGCACGCAGATGCTGGAGTTGATTAGCAAGGAGTATCCTTCGCTCAAAAAGACCGTTAGCACCAAAGTGCATTTGGGATTGGCGATGAAGGACCTGGGCTTTGAGCATACTGAGCGCGGACACGTAAAATTCTACAATGTGGTGCCTGTTGATGCTGCATGATGCCGAAAAAAGTGAGAGGTTGAGTGAGAGGTACAGTGAGAGGTTTGCAAAACCTCTCACCCTCCCGAGACCTCTGCACAGATGCGGCTTTTGGCACATGTGAGTGAGAGGTTGAGATGTTTAACGAAAACTGAATAGAAATGAGCAAGATAAATTACGATGAAGTTCCTGGCTGCTATCTGCATTGCAGTAATGTGGATTGCAAGATGGCCAACCACTGCCTGCGACAGTTAGCTATGCAGCATTTGCCTAACAACCAGATAGCAGTAACAATTTTGAATCCGCAGCTAACCAAAACTGGCGAAATGTGCGAATACTATCGCGATGATAAGCCCCAAGTTTATGGCAAAGGCTTTAAGAACATGCAGGCAAAGATGCTGCCTGGCGAGTACCAGACGTTTATGTATCGACTGCAGGGCAAGTTTGGGCGCAATCCTTACTTTGAGCGTCGCAAAGGCGCGCGCCTCTGTTCGCCCAAAGAGATGAAGGAAGTTGAGGCCGTCCTTAAAGACATCAACCACGAAGAACTAAAGTTTGATGCTTATGTAGAGAAACTAAACTGGGACGATTAATACCAGCCCATGTCCAAAATAATAAAGACTCGAGTACTCATGTTAAAGTACTCGAGTCTTTTCGTATCAGGACTGCAGTCCTTCCGTAAGAGGACAGCGCCTAGGATTACTTATAATATTTGAATTCTTTCAAAGCTGGCAGAGCCTTTCCTGTATGGTTATCGAACAAGCCACGGTTAAGCCAGCCTTTGGTAACACTATTGCCACTGGCATTCTCTTCGGGAAACCACCAAAAGAGCCCGCTTACGTTGTGATGCTTCTGCAACTCTCTGACAAGCTCACGAGTAAACTGCGCCTGTCCCTCAACGGAGATAGGATAGAACTCTGCATAAGTATCTTCTTTGGACCACGGATCATTCTCGTGTGAGTAATAAGCTGCTGTCTCTACAATCATCACAGGCTTCTCAGGAAAGAGCCAAGCAAGATTATCAAGCGTCTTGCCAAGATTTGGAATATCCTTATGCCACATTGGGTAATAGCTAAGACCTATGATATCATAATCAACCTGACGGCGACGCAGTTGCTGATAGTAATTGCGAGTAACATCCCAGTTGCCAGCCCTTTCGGTATGAATAATAATCTGCGACTTAGGACATACCTCACGACAAGCTTTGCAACCAGCCTTCAAGAACTGGCATAGCACGTCAAAGCCGTCACTACCCGACGGGTCAAGTTTGCCTGTAGGCCAGAGCATACCATTGGTAATCTCGTTGCCAACTTGGATTAGTTCTGGAATAATGCCAGCTTTCTTCATTGCCAGTAATGATGTTCGGGTATATACATAAACGCTATCTGTAAGCATCTGCTTATCAGCCCCCTGCCATCTTTTGGGTGTAAACTGCTTACCAGGATCGGCCCACGTATCGCTATAATGAAAGTCGAGCATAAACTTCAAACCGGTTTTCTTAATCTGTTTGGCCAGTTTAATGACATAATTAAGATCCTGACAAACACCTTCGTCCTTATTCTCTTGAGGTGCACTTTGGGGATCAACGAATAACCTTACTCGAATGCAATTCCATCCTTGTTTTTTAAGGAAAGGCAACAACTGTACCTTCTTGCCATCGAAATCCTTATAGACTGTGCCTTTTTCCTCGTATGATGGTAATAGCGATATATCACCACCAAGGTACTTTTGAGGTTGTGCATTGGCTGCGAAAGACACAAACGTCAAAACACAGAAAAGCAATTTCTTCATATACATAGGTTTATAAACAAGCGAGCCGCTATATATAACGGCTCGCCAGAGTAAATATCGATATAAAATTACTGCTTAGTAATAACTACCTTATTTGCGCCCTCGTAGCTGAGATACAACTGGAACTTATATGTACCAGCCTCATCAACAATGATATTGGCGCCATCGTACTGCGTAAGGTTAGAATAAAGCTTACCATCGCCGTTTGCTCCACCCCAACTGATTGCCCAGTCGTGATTCATACGGAACTTGAAACCATTAGTATTAACTTCGGCAGTACCTTCCCAACAACCAGTCTCCTTGTTGTAAGTCATATCAACATCAGCACCCCAACCATTGAAGTCGCCAATGATACTGATAACTTCAACCTTAGTCAGACTGTATGTCAACACGCCTGCATCAAGGTTAATCTGATAGAATCCTGCACTTGGATCTGGACAGTTAGGACCACCAGTAGACTGCAGTGTTCCACCCAGTTCTGTACCACTTACATACTCCAGGTCGTCATCCCAGTTGTCGGCATTAGGCTTAAACTTAAACTCACCATCAAGATAGTAGTAGCCTAGGTACTTACCATCGCCTTTTCCGCCATAGAGAGCATGAGATGTTCCCCAACCACTCTCGTTACCAATCTCGTAGAAGTACTCACCGTAATTCAGAGCCTCATGTGTCCAGGTCTGATCAAGCATATTGAACTGTACACGATAGAACTTTGCACCTTCTACATTAGGAACAACCAAATTACCGCCGGCATTGTTTGTAGCAAACTTACCCTCTGTATCAGATGCTGTGAGACACTTGCTCCAGTCACCACCAAGACCTGACTTTGGAGTAACCTTGAACTCGATATCACTTCCTGTAGCTGGGATGAGAACAGTGAATACTGGATTCTCGTAAACATCGCCACCACCATTAGTAAGCTCAAGTGATGTATCACTATTATTCCATCCATTTGGAGTTCCTGTGATATAATATGCCTCCTCAATCTCAGGTGCATCTGGAGTAGCAGTAAGAGTTGTTATTGACTCCTTTGCAAACGCTGTTCCGTTAACACTGATATTAGCACCAACAACCAAAGGAATGATACGCGCTACAGGGCGACGACCCCAAAGTGCATAAACAGCACTCTCAAGTTCATCAACATCAACATATCCCTCATCGGAAACAGTCAATGCCTCAGACTTATTCTCGCCACTCTCGTCAGTAATATATGCCGTATATTGGGCTGTAGCACCCTCGGGGGCATCAATAGTAGAGTTGAACAGCAGAACCTTGTCGGCCTCAACAGTAGCAAAGTCGATAGGGCTGGCTGGTGAAGCAGTAAAGCCAACGTTGAACGCCTCTTCAGGATCATTGCTGAATGGTTTTGCCCAATCTTTATAATCTTCAGTACAGCTTGCCATCAGCAAAGCAATACCTATAAGTGAAAATATCTTTTTCATATTCGTATACTATTTTAGATTACTCAATAACTACCTTATGGTTACCCTCATAAGAGATATAGAGCTTATAGGTATGAGTACCACCATCGCTATTCAGGTTTGCACCATCCTGTGTCAGGTTGTCCTCGGTTCCACCCCAGTTGATACCCCAGTCGTGGTTAGCGCGGAACTTGTATTCGCCTGTTACCTCGTTTGTTGTGCACTCCCAGTAGCCACCATCAACATTGTAAGTCATCTCTACATCACCGCCCCAATCATTGAAGCCGCCGATGATACTGATGTTAGTGATAGGCATAACGTTATAGGTCATCTCGTTGAGGTCAACCTTGATCTGATAGAATCCAGGATCAACACCAGGCATGTTACTACCACCATTATCAGCAATCTTACCTGTGGTTGTATCGCCTTCTCCGTCATACTCCCAGTCGCCATTCCAATCATTCTCGTTTGGTTTGAACTTAAACTCACCATCGAGATAATAGAAACCAACGTAGATACCATCCTGTGCAGGGCTGCGGAGTGCGTGTGCTGTTCCCCAACCACTTTCGTTACCAATCTCATAGATAAACTCTGGCCATGCTGGAGCTATCTCGCTGGCAGGAACTACCAGAATCTCTACAACATTTGATGTAACTATATTTGTTCCTTTGGTTGAAGCCAGGGCACGTACATAGAGCTTAACGGTTTCAGGCTTTTCGCCCTCGGCCCAATTGCCCATCATATTTACGGCAGCAGCAAGCTTTGCAGCAGGAATAGCACCTGTACCACCTGTAAAAGTAGAATTTACCTCGTAATAGTCAGGTATAGTGCCATATTCCTCAGCCTCTTCTACCGAAACAGTAAAGTTTCCATCAATAGATGCCTGCAGAACGAACTCAGCCTGAACGGGGAAACCGTAGTCGGGCGAAGACCATGTAAACGGCAGCTCTGTAGATGTCTCCAAGTTAACGGGCATGCTAGCATAGCCCGGTGTGTTCAGCACAAATGTCGAGGGCTGACTAATCGTTGGATTAGAGTCATTGTCGTCGGCACAAGCTGCGAACAACCCCACGCTGCACATGAGCAGCAGTGTTGACTTAATTATATTTTTCATCTTCATTAGTCTTTAATCGTTAATTAATAGCCTGGATTCTGTTCATTGCCATAAGTAGACAACTGAGAAGCAGGGATAGCATAAATATTCTTATTAGCGTCGAAGTTTCGACCGTTAAAACTACCGCCCTTCCATTGCCATACATAATCGGTGTTACCGCCGAACTTTCCAAAGCGAATGAGATCCACACGACGGCGACCCTCAAAATAGAACTCACGAGACCATTCATCGCAAATCTCATCGAGCGAATAGTTGGCCTTAGTATCTGCATGTGCACGAGTGCGCAGAGCGTTGATGGCATCAGCAGCCTCAGCATTTGTAGCACCACCATTCAAGCGGGCCTGAGCTTCAGCATATGTAAGATAAGCCTCTGCTTTACGGAAGAAGAAGAAGTCTGCATCCATAAATACTGCATCGTGGCCGCTTGAACCATCTGTTTTGAAGTTGACGAATTTTGCTACAGCATAACCATCTTTAAAGTTAGCACGATCATTATTATTGAGTTCTCTACCAACACCATCAAAGATAGCACGGTCGTCGCCAGCAGCAACAGGCATATCATACGATGCAACCTGAGGAGCATCCAGATTTGGGAAGAACTTCTGAATCAGAGTTGGACGGGTACGATTACCACCCCAAACCTGACCTGAAAGTCCATTGGTTGCATCAGGATCATTTGGATTTGCGTGCATATCGCTATCAAAGCTTCCTGCGCAAAGGAACAGAGAAGTACCCCAAGAAGTTGTTGTCAGACCATCCTGCAGAATGGGGAAGATTGCCTCATTTGCAGCATCTGTCTCACCATTATCACCCATGAAGAGCATCTGATAAGCACTCCAACCATTAACACTAGTGGTATTCAGTTTGTATGCAGAGTCCATAACTTTCTTAGCATACTCAGCAGCCTTAGCCCACTGTGCTGTTCCTGTATAAACCTCTGCATTCAGATAAAGGCGAGAAAGCAGAATCCAAGCGGCAGCTTTATCAACTCGTCCATAACCTGTCTCAGAAGATTTCTTTGGCTTAGCCTCAGACAGATAAGGCTCAACATTAGTAAGGAGTTCATTCTCCAACCAATCATATATTTCCTTACGGCTATAAATAACCGGATCACCTAATGTCTCTGCAAAAGGAACACGTCCAAAGGCATCCATAAGCAGATAATAGTTAAGTGCACGGATAAAGCGAATTTCAGCAGTCATCGTTGCATTATAATCTTGGGCAACAGCGAGATACTGGTTACAATAAGTAATACCGGTAGTTAAACGAGCAAAATAGCCATTAAGCATTGGGTGAGATTCATCATAAGTATTAAAACATGACTGCTCAATACCATCGTCACCCCATCCGCAGATAGCCTCGTCGGTAGGAAGTTCATTTGCATTCCACATCTGACGGACATAACCTGATGTTCCTCCATCAATACCATCGATGTCGCAATCACCATTGGCGCCGCCATTACCTGCCATTGCTATATTTGCATAGCATTTGTTAAATAGACCTTCTGGACTCAATTCAGTTGACATATTAGGATCCAATGGTTCTACATCCAAGTCACCTGTACAAGATGTCATTCCGAATGTCAGCAGGAAGGCTGCTGCAGGAATCAAATTCTTATATAATTTTTTCATGACTTATTATTCTTTATGAGATTGTTGACTTAGAAATTCAAGTTCACACCAACGATTACAGAGAATGGACGAGGATACATGTTGCTGTCGAAACCATTGCCTACTTCAGGATCCAAGCCCTTATACTTAGTAATTGTAAATACATTATTCGCTGTAGCATAAACACGTCCACTAACAAAGTTAAAGAGTTCAGAGAAACTATAACCGAGTGTAATGTTGTCACACTTCAGGAATGAAGCATTATGAACATAGTAATCTGAAAGTTGAGAAGTAATCTGGTATGTCTGCCAATTGCGTCCAACAGCCTCATAGGTAAAATTGTTCATATAGAGAAGTGAACTCTTCCACACCTCTGTTGAACTAACATTAGCCATACCCTGTTCGATATTGTTATATACGTAATTACCAAAGCTAGCACGGAATGACATACCCAAATCCCAATTCTTATACTCAACGCGTGTTGAAAGACCCATTGTTACAGGAGCAGCTGGGCTCTTATAGAAATATTTGTCAGCCTGAGTGATCTGGCCATCACCATTACGGTCAACTACTACATTCTCAATGGGCTTACCATTGCTGTCATAAGCCTGCTGGAACACCAGGAATGAGTTGATTGGATGACCAACCTGCTGATATTCCAGATAACGGTCAACACCAATCTTCACATCAGTATTTGGAATTGGAGAACCATCCACAGATACACCACTCAAGTCAGTAATCTCGTTCTTATTATACGTAATATTGTAATCGAGAACCCAATACCAGTCCTTGTTCTGAATAGCCTTCCAACTAATACTTGCCTCGATACCCTTGTTCTCAAGTGAACCGATGTTCTGCCAAGCCTGGTTACGGTAAGCAGACAGAGCCTTTGTAGGAGCATAGTTCAACAGATCGGTAGTCTTACGATAGTACCAATCGATAGATCCTGAAAGTCGCTGGTTCATAACACCCCAGTCAAGACCGATATTTGTTGTTGTTGTTGTCTCCCATTTCAGGTTTGGAGTATAGTTATCAGGACGATAGAGGCTACCGTCGCCAGAGATTGGATAATAGCTTGAGGTACCAGTACTCTTAGAATAGGTAGCAATCCAGCTATAGTCAGGTACGGCACCAGCCTGCTGACCGGTCTTACCCCAGCCAAGACGAAGTTTCAAATCAGAAAGGACCTTAACATCCTTCATAAAACCTTCCTCGTTAACTTTCCAAGCGAAAGCAAAAGAAGGGAATGTTGCCCAGTGCTCTTTGAAGCGGCTTGAACCATCACGGCGTACTGTTGCAGTGAGATAATAGCGGTCGAGCAAAGTGTAGTTAGCACGTCCGAAGAATGATACCAAATAACTATCAGTACGGAAATGATATGGGGTATGTGGACGCTCCTTACCAGCATTAGGATTGGTAGAAGGATAATAACCTACATAATCATTCTTCTGATCTCTCCAGAAGTGCTGCCACTCATAACCGGCCATCGCGTCAATATGGTGAATTTTGGCGAAGTCCTTGTAATACTGTGCATAAGCAGAGAACTGAAGATTACGCTTCAAGATCTTCTCATCACCCCAACTTCCATAGTAAATAGAACCAGTATACCAAGGCTGGTTGTTGGTGTATTGAGTTCCTTCTGAAATATCAGCACCCATAGTCATATGCAAGCGCAAATCCTCAAAACCATGAATCTTATAATCTACATCGGCACTTCCTACAAACGAACGGCTCTTAGCATACTCATCACGTCCATAGAGCAATGCCAATGGGTTTGGCATATTTGCTACGCCATTAAATGTAAATGGCCAAGCAGTATCACCATCATAGTTTGCAACAACAGGCCACTGGAAATAACCACCAAGATTATTCAATGTCTGCTGAAGACTTCCACCCAACAGTTCTTTGTGATATTCAGAAGTGTAATTGTGTGGATCCTGAGTAGGATCGAAATATACAGCTGCACTAACAGCAGCGCCATCAGCATACTGGGTCTTTGCATACATACCCTTTGCATTCAGATTCAAGGTCAAGTGATCTTTGAAGAATGAAGGATTCAGATTCAAAGCAGCTGTAACACGCTTGAAGTCAGATGTCTTAATAATACCCTGCTGATCAGTATAACCAACAGAAACACGATAAGGCAGGTTCTTCAAAGCACCAGCCAGTGTTAAATTATGGTCGTGGCTGAAAGCTGTACGATAAATCTCATCCTGCCAGTTTGTGTTAGCTGTACCAAGTGCCTTATAAGGAATGCTTTCTGTTCCATACATATTCTTAATTAAAGAACGGAAATCGTCAGCTGACAACACATCAAGAGATTTCTGACGCATACTGATAGTAGCACTACCTGCATAAGAAACCGTAGGTTTCATACTCTTACGTCCCTTCTTGGTGGTGATGATAATAACACCATTAGAACCACGGCTACCATAAATAGCTGTAGCTGATGCATCCTTCAATACGTTGAAGCTCTCGATATCCTGTGGATTAATCATAGACAGTGGGTTAGAAAGACCCTTTACGCCTTCATTATCCATTGCCAGACCATCAATCACGATAAGAGGGTCGTTAGACGCATTCAGTGAAGAACCACCACGAATACGGATCTTAGCGCCGCTACCAGGAGCACCATCATTACTAGTGATGTTTACACCAGCAACCTTACCTGCCAACATGTCCTGAGCATTAACAACCAGACCTTTGTTCTTAGAATCCGGTTTCAATGCTGTAACAGAACCAGTCAAGTCACTTTTCTTTACTGCACCATAACCGATAACTACTACTTCGTTAAGAACGGCAGCATCCTCTCGCAGAGTTACGACTACATTTGGAGCAGCCTTTACCTTGGTGTCTTGATAACCAACATAGGTAACGGTAATGTCTGCACCCTGATTAGCTTTCAGTACGAAATTACCGTCGAAATCAGTGATAGTAGCGGTTTGTGTGCCGTCTACGCGTACTGTAGCGCCGATAATGGGTTCGCCTGTAGCATCTTTCACATGGCCTTTTACGTCAATCTGAGCAAAGGCACTGACCGATAGGAAAAGCCCTAAGATAAGGCCAAGCATCCTAAGCGGAAATTGAATGTTTACCTGCTTCATCATTACATTTTTAATTAGAGTTAATTTGTTATTGTTATATCGTTTTAAGCCTTTATGAAGCTTGAATTTACAGTTTTATCGGTGCAAAGATATACCCGTTGGCGGAATTAAT
>DEHD01000004.1:2520-3474 GCA_002351725.1 Prevotella sp. UBA2809 | reverse complement strand
CTGCGGAATACCACTTGATACGCAGAATCCGTCTCTTCGCCCATCTGTACAAACATAATGTCAGGATTGTCCTTAGCTACGCTCCAGTCATATTCCTTATGGCAATAGTTGTTCACGCCCTCGTATGCCATTTCTTCTGTAATGGTTCTTAGCGTATCTTCCGTTTGCAAATCTGTGGACTGTGTATCATTCACCTTGATATTATTGCATGAGCATAAAAACAAGGCTACAAATATGAATATAAAGGCAATGTACTTCATTGGATTTCTTCTAATGCTCCTGTCTCTGAATCAATGATAAAACCACGAACCGTTATATCTTTCGGCACAAGAGGATGGGTCTTGATAGTCTCAACAGTCTTGCGAACAGATGTTGGAGTGTCCTTGAAGCCCTCTAACCATTGGTCGAGGTCAATGCCACACTTACGGATGGTGTCAAGCGTTTCATCCGTCACACCATTGGCAATCATCTCGTGATGGAAGTGGTCGTAACTCATGTGGCAAGCTCCGCAATGCGAGTGCGCGACCACCATAATCTCCTGTACGCCCAGTTCATAAATGGCCACTATCAGGCTACGCATGGCTGAGTCGAAAGCCGAAATAACCAAACCTCCAGCGTTCTTGATAATCTTAGCATCACCATTCTTCAGACCGAGCGCCGCAGGGAGCAGTTCGGTTAATCGGGTGTCCATACAAGACAGTACCGCCAGTTTCTTGTCGGGATACTTGTCGGTCAGATATTTCTCGTAGCCTTTTTGCTCTACGAAACTCTTATTGAAGTCAATAATCTGGTCTATCATATCACAAAACATACTAAATTTGCGTGTAAAGTTACGAAAAATCAATGAATAAGTGCTACCTTTGTAGCCAATTATTACGATACTTTAAGAAGAATGATAGAAATTGGTCTTAAACATACAAGTGAATTGACGGTTACTGATACCGTTACCGCTAT
>DEHD01000004.1:0-2383 GCA_002351725.1 Prevotella sp. UBA2809 | reverse complement strand
AATCTTCGCATCTGAAACCCTCAAAGATTGGTGACAAAGTATCAGCTACAGCCGAAGTGACTAAAGTTGATGGCAAGAAAATAGAGTTTAAGATATCTGCCTATTCTGGTGATGTGCTACTTGGTGAGGGTACACACCTGAGATTCATTGTTGACAGAGAACGGTTTCTGTCTAAGCTTGGTTAAGTGAATTATCAGGAGCTTAATCCATAATGCAAAAAGAGGAACCTCATTGCTGAGATTCCCCGCAAGTCCTCTTTCAAGGCATATAGAGAGTTTACGAAGTTACCTGCGTCCAAAGTGACCACTGTTACCGCGACTTGTGTTCATTGCCATGTGACGGTCTGAGCCGTGACGGTCATTGTGTGCAACTGCGGGCTTTCCGTGATGCGGAGCCGGAGCTGGTGCATGGCGATGCACTGGAGGTGCAGGATGATGCACAGCGGGCTTCGGCATGTGACGTCCGGCATAGAAGCGAGGGTCACGATGGTTGTTGCCGCCCCTGTAGGTAACGAAAACCTTCGGGTGAGCGTTGAAGAAACGGCCTCTGTCATAGTGGGAGTACACTGCGAATGTCCAGCCACCTGCATGCCAAGCCACAGGACGATAGAAGTGAGCCAGGCTCATGTACTTATCGAACTGCCAGCTGTTCAGCACAAAGCGGAGGTCTGCATTACGACGATCCCACCAGATGCCGAAGACATCACCGTGTCCGTTTAGGCTCATCAGGTAGTCGAGGTTGATCTCGTAGACTGCCTCATACTGTGCAGCAGTGAGGTTCAGCTCGTAAGCCATCTTGTCGCTCAGGAACAGTGCCTCGTGCTTTGCTGCGTTATAGCTCATTGCGTTGGCCGAGATAGTAATGACCATCATCACTGCCAGGATCATCATCTTCTTCATATCTTAATCTCCTATACTTTAAATGGTGAGACATTTATTTCTTTTTCTCGGTGCAAAGATCGGAACTTTTAGTGAGGTTTACAAAGGAAAAATCATAATATGGAGGGGATTTTTCCCTATTTGTAAGTAGGGAAATCTCCTCATATCAATTTTTATTCGTACCTTTGCACCCGTTATGGTACAGCAAATAGAAATAATCCTGAAGCCGAAACGTCGCGGCTTCCATTTGGTGACGAGTGAGATTGTGAGCCAGTTGCCAAAGTTGCCGAAGACGGGCATTATGAACATCTTCACGAAGCATACCAGTTGTGGACTGAGCATCAACGAGAACTGTGATCCTGATGTTCGCGTGGATATGGAGACGATTTTCAACCGCCTGGTTCCCGAGAACCGTCCTGAATACGAGCATACACTGGAGGGTGCCGACGATATGCCTGCTCATGCCAAATCGACGCTGAGCGGTGTCAGCATCACCATCCCCATCACCGATGGCAGGTTGAACCTCGGCACCTGGCAAGGGATCTACTTCTGCGAATTCCGCAACTATGGAGGTTCCAGAGAGTTGGTAGTAACAATTATTGGAGAATAATAAACCGATAAAACAAAAGAAGGTCAATATATGGTTAACTACGGACTTAAGGATAAAGTAGCTCTGATTACAGGAGCGAATAACCCACAGGGGATAGGGGCAACGACGGCATTCGCTTTTGCTCGTGAAGGGGCAAAGGTGGTCTTGATATACAAGAGAATCCAGAGGCCGTTCGACCAATCGAAGACTGATAAGAACGGTGTGGACAGGTATTTCGAAGCAAACTCTGGCAATGCTGATCGTGTTGAGAGCAGGCTAAAGGAAATGAATGCCGACTATATGATTCTGGAAAGCGACATTTCCCATGAAGCTGCCGTAAAGGAAATCTATTCGAAAGTCCTTGAACGATACGGGAGGGTCGATATTCTGGTCAACAATGCGGCCGATGGTGACATGGACGGCATCGACACCATAGAGAAAATTACTCAGAATGTGATTGATGACACTTTTGCGGTCAATGTCCGCGGAAGTATCCTGATGACAAGGGAGATGATTACCCATCACGGTGATTATGGACGCATCATCAATATTTCAACCGATGCATCACAGGTTTTTGCCGGGCAGATAACCTACGGAGCAAGTAAGGCTACACTTGAAGCACTTACCCGCAGCATAGCCTTGGAGGTGGCAAAGTACGGCATTACCGTCAATTGTGTGGCACCAGGCCCGACTCAGACGGGATGGATTGACACCGATTTGGAACAGTCTGTTCTTCCTGTCATTCCTATGGGAAAACTGATTCAGCCGGAAGATATTGCAGAAACGATTCTGTTTCTGGCGAGTGAGCAGGCGAGAATGCTAACGGGTCAAGTCATTAAAGTATCTGGTGGACATGCCTTATGAATCTACTAAAATTCATAATTCCATATGGCGCAAAAGGCTCGAAATTCGCATT
>DEHD01000035.1 GCA_002351725.1 Prevotella sp. UBA2809 | reverse complement strand
TTAATTCCGCCAACGGGTTATTACAATATTTATTCGCCTTTGGTAAAGCAGGTTATTAAGGAGTGGTTTGGCTCAAAGGAGTGCAAACTTGTGCAGGCCATCGAGGACGAGCTGCGGGCACGTGTTGCAGTAGAGAACCCCAAGAAGACACCTGATTGGTTTGTAGAAGGACGCAAGCGCGAGGGCGAGATTGTGGCCGAGTACAATCGTAAGCTTGTGCAGCGCTGGATTCAGAAATCGCCAACGTCAACCTTGGCATCATATAAAACAGCCATAGCCAAGCTGATAGCCTACAACAAAGAGATAGAAACCATTCGTGGTAACGATCCCATCACACCCGAATACATCTCGGCCCGCTATTCTGTTAAGGGAGGATTAACCCAGCTATTCACCTATTATTATTACTTGATGGATCTCTCCGATATACCCCTTGTTCGCACCCCTACCACCCAGGAGGGTGCCAAGAAGTTCAAACTTGAAGATTCGCCCTGGAAACTGTCATACCCATATAATCTAAGAAGAGAATAAACAATAGATGCAGGACCATGTGATCCTGCATCTTTTGTTCATTATCAATCCTTAAGCGAGTAGGTGATGGTGGTTACCACACGTAGCTTCTTGATGTAAGGAGTATTCTGGTCGCGGTCTTCAATCTCAAACTGTCCCTGCCCGGCTGTTTGTATCTGTCCCAACTCACTTTTGCTTGCCTCGGCAAACTGTTCGGCTGTTTTCTGGGCATTCTTGATAGCCTCGGCCATCATCTCAGGCTTCATCTGCTGGAATGATGCATACTCATACTGAGGGTTGCTATTCTCGATGGCAACACCCTGTTTCAACAGTTCCGCCTGCTTGAATATTGCCTTATTCACCTCAGTAACTTTATTTGTAGCTACAGTTATCGTGGTGTTTACAATGTAACGGAAGTTCTTTTGGTTGTCGCCCCATTCGCGTGCCTCTAGGTCGCTTATCGATGGAGGATTAACAGTTATCTCCTTGTCTTCGAGCCCATTCTGTCGCAAGAACTTCTTAATCTTGTCTGTCTGATTGTTTATGTTCTCATAAAGCAGAGGCAGGTCGTTGCCTGTAACCTTAGTACCGATGCTCCACGTAACCTTATCGGCAGGTACCTCACGCTCGGCCAGCCCCTTCACCGTTACCTTACGATCCTTATTGGCGAAGTTGTCGATGCCACCTTTTATAAACAATCCCAGCATTACAATGCCCAAAGCTATAAGGGCTGATGCAATAATACGATTCTCTTTCATACGCTTCAATATTTTAAAATGTTTGACGCTGCAAAGATGAGAATAATTTTTTAATCTCAAATAGGGAAAATCCCTAAATCTGCATATGTTTTTCCTATTTTTTCTTGCACAAATGAATAATTTTGTGTATATTTGCCGAAGAAATAAAAACAATCTAAAAGTATTAGCCTTATTTATTAGCTACTATAATATGGACGAAAGGACAATTAAAATTGTTAATGAAGCAAGATGGACTGATGGACAGATAGTGAGGAACCGTCTGGACGATATCAGCTACGACCCTATGGGATGTCAGGAAGATCTGATAATGAGAATAGCACGCGAGAATGCTAAGACTGTATTCGGATGTGAACATGGCTTCGACAAGATTGACAGTATCAGTGATTTCAGAATGCAGGTTCCTGTGTCTGTCTACGATGATTATCCCAAATACATAGAGCGTATAGCAAATGGTGAGCGCAATGTGCTGACAGCCTATCTTACCGAACATCTTTCTACATATGAAGGCTATAAGAAACTGCCCCAGTCGCGTTGGGGTGTACAGGCATTCTACGATTACAATTTCTGCGCGGTATTCCATATTGCAGGTAATGAAGGATACCTCACCGGCGGAATGACTCTTAACCTGGTTGACAACCACATTGAGCAACTGCCATCGGGAGTATATGTAGGCAACCTGCTGGGACGACAACTGATAAAGCGCGAATTCGACAACGATCAGGTGTATGCTATTCCTATAGATGTGATAAAATCTGCAGGTCAGAACGATATAATCTATATCAGGGCACTGTGTGCACTGGCAGAGAAGAATGTCTCGCTTGCCATATGTGACCGATACTCGGAGATGATAGACCTGTTGCGCTATATAGAGAAGCACTGGCCCAGACTTGCCAACGAGATAGAACAGGGCAACAGCTATGTAAAGCATGATGCAGAGAGGGCAGATGAGATACGCCAGATAATGGAGGAGCACCATATAGGTACACAGCTGGTTACAAAACTATGGCCTGACTTGCGCTGCATGCTGGTTTATGACGTGTGCTGCCTTACCACAAGCTTTGAACTGTTGCGAACATACTGCGGTAGAAGTGTGCACTTTATCTTTGCTGGCATCAATTCGGCCATCGGCTCGTTCTCGATGCCGCTGAATATTGACGACCCGCAGACGGTGCTGATACCAGACTGCGTGTTCTATGAGTTCAGGCCAGTAGAGTCAAAAGACTATAGAGAACTGCTGACATTAGACCAAGTGGAGATGGGTAAGAGCTACGAGCTTGTGGCTACAACACTGTCGGGTCTGTATCGCTATAGAACAAATAAGATATTCTATATAGTAGGACATCATCATGAAACGCCTACCGTGATTATTGACAAATAAAAAAAGCAGATTGAAAAATCTGCTTTTTTTTGAGCCTCTTGTCGGATTCGAACCAACGACCCCGAGATTACAAATCACGTGCTCTGGCCAACTGAGCTAAAGAGGCGGGTGGGTAAGCGATCTGCATCGCGCCGCTACGACCTAATACCCTTGCTGCGTTCCCACCCTGGGGGATTCAAAGGGAGCTGGCCGTACAGGACTTACCCATGATGAAAAAAGATCGATTTGCTCGAAAGCGGGTGCAAAGGTAAGCATAAAAAATGAGAAATGAGAATTGAGAATTGAGTTTTTTCGTGATTTTAACTATTTTTTTAAAGAAAGCCCCCGTTATATGTAGGAAAATGATTAATTTTGCACCCTGAAAGAGTTAAATGTTAAAATGACAGCACCAGAGTATATACAACTAAAGGCGTATGCACGTCAGGATGGTTTCTTCCTGGCTCTGTTTTGGATAGTCTGCTTTATTAGCTATATTATCGGTCTGACCAACCAGTTGGTTGGCATGCTATCGATGCTGATGGTGGTGGCAAGTCCGTTTTTTGTAGCTACCAGACTGAAGAAATTCCGCGATGAGGGTAGGGAGGGAGTAATCTCCTTCGGTCGCAGCTATGCCTATACAATCTTCGTATTCTTCTACGGAGCAGTGCTGTTGGCAGTGGCACAGTATCTGTATTTCGCATATATGGATAACGGCTATCTGGTAAACTCGCTGGCCAGAATGATGAGTACCGACGAGGCAAAGATGATGCTTGAGCAGTATGGAGCCCAGAGTCTGGTTGACGAAGGTCTGGCCGAGATGGCTGCCACACGCCCAATTGACTATGCACTGAACATACTAACCATAAATATCTCGTTGGGCTTTATACTTGGTGTGCCCATCGGACTTATTATGCAACGAAGAAAATTAGATTAAGAATATGGATATATCAGTAGTTATACCTCTTTATAATGAGGACGAATCGATTCCTGAACTCTATGCGTGGATAGAGCGCGTGATGAAACAGAACAACTTCAGTTATGAGGTTATCTTTATCAACGATGGCTCTACCGACCGCTCGTGGGAGATTATACAGGAGCTGAACCAGAAGCAGCCCGACGTAGTGAAGGGTATCAAGTTCCGTCGTAACTACGGTAAGAGTCCCGCACTGTACTGCGGTTTTGAGCAGGCACAGGGCGACGTGGTTATCACTATGGATGCCGACCTGCAGGATTCACCCGATGAGATACCAGAGCTGTATCGCATGATTAAGGAAGAGGGCTACGACCTTGTGAGTGGTTATAAGCAGAAGCGCTATGACCCGATTTCGAAGACCATCCCAACAAAGCTGTTCAATGCTACAGCACGCAAGATAAGCGGTATCAAAAACCTGCACGATTTCAACTGCGGACTGAAGGCTTATCGTAAGGCTGTGGTTAAGAATATCGAGGTGTATGGTGAGATGCACCGCTATATACCATATCTGGCTAAGAATGCCGGTTTCAACAAGATTGGCGAGAAGGTGGTTCAGCACCAGGCACGTAAGTACGGATCGTCGAAGTTTATGGGCCTGAACCGTTTTGTAAACGGATATCTTGATCTGCTTACACTCTGGTTCCTGAGCACATTCGGCAAGAAGCCTATGCACGTGTTCGGATTCCTCGGAACTCTGATGTTCTTTATCGGTTTCGTTGCTGCAGTATGGATTGGTGCCGACAAGCTGTGGTGCCTGGCTAACGGCATACAACAGCGACTGGTTACTGATTCGCCATTCTTCTACATCGCACTTACGATGATGATCCTTGGTACACAGCTGTTCCTGACAGGATTCCTCGGCGACCTGATTAGTCGTTCGTCAACAGGACGTAATGACTACCAAATAGAAGAGACTATATGATGAAGCGTGTTACATATCTGTTTCTGGGAGTGCTGATAGCTGCATGCACATCTATCGACTGTCCGGTGGAGAGTAATGTGGCAACGCTGTATCAGGTGCGTAATAGCGACGGTACGGAGCTGACACTGACAGACTCAATCACTGTGACTACGAAAACAGCTAAGGACAGTGATACCATTATATTCAATAAGGGTGTTGGCATAAGCTCGTTCTCACTGCCAGTAAGCTATAAGCATCCGGAGGATGTGCTGGTATTCAGCTTCGACAATGATAACAATAACAACCTGCATGTTACCGATACGGTGTGGATTAAGAAAGAAGACTATCCGCACTTTGAATCGGTTGACTGCAGCGCTGCGTTCTTTCACATCATTACAGACGTGAGATATACGCGCAACTACATCGACTCAATAGTTATTAAAAACCCATCGGTGACATATGACTCTAAGACGGTACATTTCTACTTCTATCCTAAGAGCAGCAATTAGCTTTGTGGTGCTTTCGGCATCGGTGCCTGCATCGGCTCAGAAGTTCTTCGCATTCCAGAAGGACTCGGTACCCACATTCCGTGGCTTTGCTGTATCGTTCGACCTGGTGGGAGCAGGACTGATGGCATTCAGCGATAACGGACAGTATGAAGGTGCGCTGCGCATAAACCTGCACGATGAGTGGTTCCCGATTGTTGAGCTTGGATTGGGTAGGGCCGATCACGATGATGATGTGACTTATCTGCACTATAAGACTTCGGCTCCTTACTTCAGAATAGGTATCGACAAGAACCTGCTGAAGGAGAAGCATGGACCTTACCGACTGTATGGCGGATTGCGCTATGCATTCACGTCGTACAAGGTTGACATTGCCCGACAAGATTTTCCTGATCTGGTGTGGAAGTGGAATACAGGCTTTGGTATTAAGGACGCGCAATGTAACTACCACTGGATAGAGGCTGTGGTTGGCGTGGATGCCAAGATAGCCGGACCAGTACACCTGGGATGGAGTATCAGATACAAACGACGTATATCGCACAGCGAGGACGGTGAGTTCGGTAATACGTGGTATGTGCCCGGATTCGGAAAGTTCGGAGATACAAGACTTGGTGGAACATTTAACGTAATAATAGATATCTAAACTAGCATGCAGCAGTCAGGGAGTAAAAAATGGATGTGGCAGTTGCCATTCTTGGTACTGCTGATAGTGGGAACTGTGTTGATTTTACGTCACGAGCGCAACGTGCCGTACCAGAAGAGTGCCGACAAGGTTTTCGGTACTTTCTATCATGCCACTTATCAGTGTGACTCGGATCTTACATATAGCATCAATGCTGAGCTTGCAAAGGTTGATGCATCGCTGTCGCCATTCAACAAGAACTCTATTATCACTGCAGTGAACCAGAACAGGGAAGTGGAGATTAACGACATGTTCCAGGATGTGTTCTATCTGGCTATGCAGATATCGAAAGAGACCGACGGCGCGTTCGACATTACCGTTGCCCCACTGGTAAACGCCTGGGGATTCGGATTCAAGAACGGCATTGAACCTACAAGTGAGCAGGTGGATAGTCTAATGCAGATAATTGGCTACCAGAAGGTGTCACTATCAGCTGGAAAGGTTACAAAAACAGATGACAGGGTAATGCTCGACTGCTCGGCTATAGCCAAAGGCTATGGTACTGATGTTGTGGCACGACTGCTGCGCAGCAAGGGCATAACTAACTTCATGGTTGAGATTGGTGGCGAGATTGTTACCAGTGGCGTTAATGCCGAGAACCAGCCCTGGCGTGTGGGAATAACAAAGCCTGTTGAAGACCCAATGGATACTACCGGCGAGGTGCAGAGCATTGTGAAGATTACTGATAAGGCGATGGCTACCAGTGGTAACTATCGTAACTTCTACTATAAGGACGGAAAGAGATATGCACATACCATCGACCCGAAGACGGGCTATCCCGTGCAGCATAACATTCTGTCGGCAACGGTGTTTGCCAAGAGTTGTGCGGTGGCCGATGCCTATGCCACATCGTTTATGGTGATGGGAATGGAGAAAGCCCAGCAGTTGCTGGAGCAGCATCCTGAACTGATGGCATATCTTATCTACAGCGATGAGGATGGTAAGAACGCCGTTTGGTATTCGCCATCGTTGGAAAACAAAATACAGAAGTAGAGTATGGCCTCACTACAGTTGTTCGACAAACTGTTGCAATTCCCCTTGTTTCAGGGAATGAGTCGCGACGATCTGGAGATAGTTGCCGGACACACCCGCTTTGGATTCATGAAGTTGGGCGCTGGTAAGACAGTAGTGAAATCGGGTGATACATGTACACAGTTGCACTTCCTGATAAACGGAACGCTTAAGGTGCGCACCTATGCCGATGACTACGGCTATTCGGTTGAGGAGCAGATGATGGCGCCGAACATAGTGCAGCTGGAGTCGATATTTGGATATTATCAACGCTACACTCACGACTTTGTGGCACAGACGGATGTGAACTTCATTACCATAGACAAGGAAGAGGTGGTACGACTTACTGAAGATTTCCTTGTGTTCCGTCTGAATATTATGAACCACTTTGCCACTCAGACCCAGAAGCAGTTGGGACAGGTGTGGAACCGTCCGCCGCAATCGTTAGAGGCACGAGTGATAAAGTTCCTGAGTCAGCATTCAACCTATCCGGCCGGACATAAAGTGTTTAATATACTGATGACCAGACTGGCTGAAGAAGTGAACGACAGCAGGCTAAATGTGTCGCGTGTTTTGAACGAGATGCAGCACAAGGGATTGATAACACTAAGTAGGGGAAAAATAGAGATTCAGCAGCTGGAAAGACTGCTTTACACCAAATAGAAACGGCTAATGTGGCCGTTTTCAACTTTTTTAATGCATAGATTTGCTAAGTATCAGATTTTTGTCGTAACTTTGCATCAAAAATGCGAGAAAGGATCCTTGCAATCCAAAAGATGTTAGTATGAATACAAGCGAAAATATTGAGAGAAAGAACCCGTTTTTCGAACCTTATAACACACCTCACGACACAGCTCCCTTTGACCGTATCCGTATGGAAGATTACGAGGAGGCTATGTTGGAGGGAATACGTCGTGACGACGAGCAGATAGAGAAGATTATAAACAATCCTGCCAAGCCTACTTTCGATAACACCATCATTAGTGTTGACGATGAGAAGGACAAGGATGGATACTACGACCTGTTGAGCCGCGTGTCAACAGTGTTCTTTAATCTGCTGTCGGCTGAGACCAACGACGATATGGATGCGCTGGCACAGAAGATGAGTCCGATACTGACTAAGCATGCCAACGATATCCGACTGAATGAGAAACTTTTTGAGCGCATAAAATATGTTCACCAGCACCACCGCAAGCTTACTGCCGAGGAGAAGATGCTGCTTGACAACTGCTACGACGGATTTGTGCGTAGCGGAGCACTGCTGGATGCTGCAGGAAAAGATCGCCTGCGCCAGTTGACCGAGGAAGCATCGATGCTGGGTCTGCAGTTCTCGCAGAACCTGCTGAAGGAGAATAAGGCTTTTACTCTGCATATCACCGACGAGAAACAGCTTGACGGTCTGCCTGATACTGCCCGCGAGGCTGCTGCACTGGCTGCAAAAGAGGCTGAAAAGGAAGGATGGGTGTTCACACTCGACTTCCCTTCGTACTCGCCATTCATGACATATTCAACTCAGCGCGAGCTGCGCAAGCAGTTGTATATGGCCAAGAACACAGAGTGTATACACGATAACGAGGAGAATAACCTTGAAATATGTAAACGCCTGGTAAACCTGCGTCGTGAGATAGCACAGCTGTTGGGGCATAAGACCTATGCTGACTATGTGCTGAAGCACCGTATGGCAGGTAACGTTCGCAATGTGTATAAACTGTTGAACGACCTTATCAAGGCTTATAAGCCTACTGCGGTAAAAGAGGTTGAGGCTATCGAAAAGATGGCTCGCAAGATGGAGGGAAAAGACTTCAAACTTGAACCATGGGACTTCTCGTACTACTCGCACAAACTGCAGCTTGAGAAGTATAATATCGATGCCGAGATGCTGCGTCCGTATTTCGAACTGTCGAAGGTTATTGATGGCGTGTTCGGTCTGGCTAACCGCCTGTACGGCATCACATTCAAGGAGAATAAGGATATACCAGTATATCATCCCGATGTTAAGGCATACGAGGTGTTTGATGAGGACGGGTCGTTCCTTGCCGTGTTCTATGCCGACTTCCACCCACGTAAGGGTAAGCAGGGCGGTGCATGGATGACAGAATATCAGGGACAGTGGAAGGAGCGCATTGATGCGAAGAAACCATTCGGACCTGAGAATATGAAGAATGTGCGTCCGCATGTAAGCGTGGTGATGAACCTAACAAAGCCAACAGAAGAGAAACCTGCACTGCTGACACTTGGAGAGGTGGAGACTTTCCTGCATGAGTTCGGACACTCTCTGCACGGCATGTTTGCCAACACCCGCTTCGAGAGTCTTAGCGGTACCAATGTATGGTGGGACTTTGTTGAGCTGCCATCGCAGTTTATGGAGAACTTCGCAATAGAGAAGGAATTCCTGCGCACATTCGCATTCCACTATCAGACCGGTGAGCCATTACCCGATGAACTGATTGACCGCATAGTTCGCAGCCGTAACTTCAATGTGGCTTATGCCTGCATGCGTCAGGTAAGCTTCGGACTGCTGGATATGGCTTACTATACCAAGAAGGATGAGTTTACTGACGATATTATCCCATTCGAGAAAAAAGCATGGGAAAAGGCTATGGTGCTGCCACAATTGCCAGACACCTGTATGACGGTGCAGTTCTCACACATCATGGCAGGAGGATATGCTGCAGGCTACTACAGCTATAAGTGGGCAGAGGTGCTGGATGCCGATGCCTTCAGCGTATTCAAGAAACATGGTATCTTCGACAAGAAGACTGCCAGCAGTTTCCGCGAAAACATCCTTTCGAAAGGTGGCACGGAGAATCCGATGACATTATACAAACGGTTCAAGGGTGGCGAACCCACCATTGATGCATTACTTAAAAGAAATGGAATTAAACGACAAGCAAAGTAAGCTTGATGTGCGCTATCTCAGGATGGCACGTATCTGGGCAGAGAACTCTTACTGTCAGCGCAGGCAGGTGGGAGCACTGGTAGTCAAGGACAAGATGATTATCAGCGATGGTTACAACGGTACTCCAAGCGGATTTGAAAACATCTGCGAGGATGACAACAACGTGACAAAGCCTTACGTGCTACATGCCGAGGCCAATGCCATAACCAAACTGGCACGTAGTAACAACAACAGTGAGGGGGCAACCATCTACATCACAGCATCGCCTTGTATCGAGTGCGCGAAACTGATTATCCAGGCAGGTATCAAGCGCGTGGTGTATGGCGAGAAATACCGACTTACTGATGGCATCGAACTGCTTGAGCGTGCTGGTATTGAGGTTATCTACATAGGATTAGAAAACATAGAAAAATGAGCAAAATAAACAATAACCGATTTATGCCCTTGCTAATGGCCGCTTGTGTGGTTGTCGGTATCATGGTGGGTACATTCTATGCAAACCACTTCTCGGGCAATAGACTTAACATCATTAATTCGAGTGGAAATAAGTTGAACAACCTGCTCCACATTATCGACGACCAGTATGTTGACACTGTGAACATGAACGAGCTGGTGGAGAAGGCTATGCCGCAGATTCTGGCTGAGCTTGATCCACACTCTGTATACATCAGTGCCCGCGATGGAGAAATTGCCAACGACGACCTGCGTGGATCGTTCTTCGGAATTGGTATCGAGTTCACCATACGTCAGGACACGATTCGTGTGCAGAATGTAATCGGAAATGGTCCTGCTGAGCGTGCAGGAGTGCTGGCCGGTGATAAGATTGTGGAGGTCGACGACTCGATATTCGTTGGAAAGAAGGTTACCAACGAGGAGGCAATGCATCGCCTAAAGGGTCCGAAGGATACGAAGGTTAAGCTCGGCATACTGCGCTATGGCGAGAAGAAACTGCACCACATCACTATCACCCGTGGTGAGATACCTACCAAGAGCGTTACAGCATGCTATATGCTTGATGAGGAGTGTGGTTATATCAAGATCCGCAACTTCGGTGAGAATACATATCCAGAGCTGCTTATCGCTCTGGCTAAACTGTCGCAGCAGGGTTTCAGTAATCTGGTTATCGACCTTCGTGGAAACACTGGAGGATATCTTGAGTCGGCTGTGCAGATAGCCAACGAATTCCTGGCGCGCGGACAGCTCATCGTTTATACTCAGGGTCGCGCATTCCCACGTCAGGACTATCGTGCCGATGGTCGTGGATCATATCAGCGCCTGCCATTGGTAGTGCTGGTGGATGAGAGTTCAGCTTCGGCTTCAGAGATTCTGGCCGGTGCAATACAGGATAATGACCGTGGTACAATCATTGGTCGCCGTTCATTTGGTAAAGGACTTGTTCAGAAACCAATGGAGTTCAGCGATCACTCTATGATACGTCTTACCATAGCACGCTACTACACACCTTCTGGACGTTGTATCCAGAAACCATATAACAATGGTAACCACTATGATGACGACTGGCTTACACGCTATCAGCATGGTGAGTTCTTCTCGCAGGATAGCATCAAGCATACCGGTCCTCAGTATCACACCAACAATGGTCGTATTGTTTATGGCGGTGGTGGTATCACTCCTGACATCTTCATCCCTGAGGATACACTCGGTATAACATCATATTATAAGGAGGCTGCAATGTCAGGACTTATCCTGCAGTTCGCATTCACTTATACTGATGATAACCGCGCTAAGCTTTCTGCATTGAAGAGCGTTAAGGAAATGGAGACATACCTGAAGCGCCAGAATATACTTGAGCAGTTTGTGGTTTATGCAGATAAGAACGGATTGAAGCGTCGAAATCTTATGATACAGAAGTCGCAGAAACTGCTGGAGCGCTTTGTGGTTAGTCGTATAATCTACAACATTCACAGTGAGCAGGCGTGGACTGAGTATCTTAACCAGGATGATCCTGTGATACAGGAGACTCTGCGATTGTTCCACAACGAAGGCGCATTTCCGCAGAAACCTGTAGCTGGTGTGAAAGGCAAGAATGTGGCCAAGGCCGGCGACGGCAGAGCAATAAGACAGATAAACACATTGATAGCCCATGCTTAAAAGAGAGCTTAGGACGTTGATGAGACAAAAGAAAGGACAGTTCACTCAGCAGCAGCTGTGTGAACTGTCTCTGCCTATAGTGGCTCGTATAAAACCTATGCTTGCCGGTGTTAAGACAATAGTAGCATATTACTCATTGCCTGATGAGGTGGATACACATGGTTTTATCGACTGGCTGATAGCCGAGGGCAAAACGGTATATCTGCCTAAGGTGATAAGTGATGAGTATATGGTGCTCTGCCGATATACTGGTGCTGAAAGTCTGTGCGAAGGGGTTTTCGGTATTATGGAGCCAGTAGGCGAGGAGCTACTGGCAGATGAGGCTATCGACGTGGTGCTTGTGCCAGGAATGGCGTTCGATGGCGAAGGGAACCGATTGGGTAGGGGAAAGGGTTATTATGACCGTTTCCTTAAGTCGCTAACCAACCCGCGCCCAAAGTTTATAGGCGTGTGCTTTGATTTCCAGAAAGTAGATATGGTGCCCACAGAACCTACTGATGTGAAGGTTGATGTGGTTGTTTAATTAAACCGTATATCGGCAATCACCTGACTGCCCACATGGGCGTTAAGCTTCTTTACCAGTTCGCTGCGCATCATCATCATCTCCGATCGTAGTGCAGGGCTGGTAAGATGTACAAACAACGTTTGATTTTTTATAAATATTCCATCGGTATAGCTTGCCACCATCTGACCGGCCACTTCTGCCCATGAATCGATGAGGCGTTTCTGCAGCAATGGCGTCTCAAGCCCCTGAGCTCGCAGGTTCTTAAGTATCAGGTCTTTTATATTGTTTACGTCGCGCTTAAACATCCTTCTTTATTTCTTCTATTTCTCCGTTGTCTACATGGAAAATCTTATAATCAAGCGATGATCTGCTAAGGATCAGATCCAGATGGTCACGATTGGTATCGGTAATGAAAATCTGACCGTATTCATCGCCAGCCACCAGCTTAACTATCTGCTCTACACGTTGCGCATCAAGCTTGTCGAAGATGTCATCGAGCAGCAGCAGTGGTGTGGTCTTTGAGTTCGTACGCTTAAGGAAGTCGAACTGTGCCAGCTTCAGTGCTATCACAAACGTCTTGTTCTGTCCCTGACTGCCTTCGCGTTTCATCAGGTGTCCGCCTAGTGTTATCTCAAGGTCGTCGCGATGTACGCCATGTAGCGAGTAGCCTATGGCGCGATCCTTAAAACGGTCGCGCTGAATGACCTCAAGCAACGGGCCGCGCTGGCAGTGTGATATGTAGTTCAATCCCACCTGTTCGCGGTTTTCGGCTATCGTTTCATGTATGCGCTGGAATATAGGCGTAAGCTCCTCAACAAAAGCCTTACGAGCCTGATAAATGCGTTCGCCTTCAATAGCCATCTGCTCTTCGAAAAGACTCATCACATCGATGTTGGGCTCGTCCTCCTGCTTCAGCATGGCATTGCGCTGCTGCAGAGCTTTGTTATAACGGTTCATCGCTTCCATATAACCATGGTCGTACTGTGATATAACCATGTCCATAAGTCGGCGGCGCTCCTCGCTTCCACCCTCAATTAATAATGTATCCGAAGGCGATACAACTACAATTGGTATAAGCCCGATATGTTCTGACAGTCGGCGATACTCCTTCTTGTTGCGCTTGAAGTGCTTTTTCACTCCGCGCTTCATTCCGCAGTATATGTGCAAATCGCCCTCGTAGCTGCCCTCGAGCACAAAGAACTCAGAGCCATGCTTTATTACCTGAGAGTCGATGGGATTGTTGGCCGAATGACAGAACGAAAGATAATATATAGCATCGAGCACATTTGTCTTTCCTACGCCGTTCTGTCCTATCAGACAGTTTATTTTGGGCGAGAACTCAAGCGTGGCCTCTGCTATGTTCTTGTAGTTGATAACCGATAACTTTTCTAAAATCATAGTGCAAAGGTAGCGTTTTTTGACCATTGATGCTAAGGATTAACACAGATTAATAAATATTTTCTATGAAAAAATGTAAATTGTGTTGCTTTTTTAGTAACTTTGCACCCGATTTTTGAAATTAAATATAAATATTATAATGGCAAATACAACAAATCAACAGCAGGCTACTCCAACTATGGAGCAGAGCCTGAATCAGAGTGAAGCTTTCTTCTTTAAGTACAAGAAGGCTATTATTGCTACAGTAGTAGCTCTCGTAGTAATCGTTGCTGGTGTAGTTCTGTATAAGACTTACGTCAGCGGTCCAAAGGAAATTAAGGCTAGCACAGCTATCGCTAAGGGTCAGGAACTCTTCATGGCTGGCGACTACCAGAAGGCTCTTACCGGCGACAGCGCAAACTTCAAGGGTTTTGTTAAGCTCGCTGATGAGTACAGCAGCACTGCTGCAGGTAATCTGGCTAACCTCTATGCTGGTCTTTGCAGCGCTAAGCTCAACAAGTGGGAGGATGCTGCTAAGTATCTCGAGAACTTCGATGGTGCCGACGATCAGATGATTTCTCCAGCTGCTGAGGGTGCTCTGGGTAATGTATATGCTCACCTCAACCAGCTCGATAAGGCTGTATCACACCTGAAGAAGGCTGCTGAGAAGGCTGATAACAACTCTCTGTCTCCTACATTCCTGATTCAGGCTGGTGAGATTCTTGAGAGCCAGGGTAAGAACGATGAGGCTCTGAAGCTGTATCAGACTGTTAAGGAGAAGTACTTCAACTCAATGGCTTATCAGACCATCGATGGTTATATTGAGCGTGTTTCTGCAAAATAATAACCATGGCTACTAAAAACTTATCAGAATACGATATAACCACCGTTCCCGATGCTTCGAACATGATTTTCGGAGTTGTTGTGGCCGAGTGGAATCCTGAAATAACTGGCGCCCTGCTTGACGGATGTGTTAGCACACTCGAAAAGCATGGCGCTTTGCCTGAAAATATACATGTTAAGACGGTGCCCGGTAGTTTCGAGCTTATCTATGGCGCTCATCAGATGACACTTAATGATGGTTACGATGCAGTAATCGTACTGGGTAGTGTTATCCGTGGCGAGACACCACACTTCGACTACATCTGTCAGGGTGTTACCGAGGGGATCGCTCGTCTTAACGCAACTAGCAACATACCTGTTATCTACGGACTGCTCACTACCAACGATATGCAGCAGGCACAAGACCGTGCTGGTGGTCGTTTGGGCAATAAGGGCGACGAGTGCGCAGTTGTTGCTATCAAGATGGCTAAGTTCTAAAAAAATAATCTGCTTGTATTATGAAAAAGGTATTTATTCTACTCTTAAGTTTAAGCTTAGGCTTTGCTACAGTAAACGCACAGGATGCCAACAAGAGTGAGTTGCACCAGCGTGCAGATAGCGATTTTGCGAAAGGAAATGTGGCTAGTGCCAGATTCCATTTTATCCGTGCTTTCGAAGACTATGCAAAGAAAGGCCAGCTGAAGGTCGGTATGGAGTGTGCTGCACGCGGTACTGAATTATATTACAAAGAGAATTATTGGAAAGAGGCCTTCGACCTTCTTCGTCGTGCCGACCAGGAAATTGAGGTAAACGGTAAGAACGCAAAGGACAAGGCTGCCCTCCATTATATCATCACCAAGCAGCGCCTGGCCATGTATATCAAACTGCGTAAGAGCGATAGCGCTAAGGACCAGATTGAAATCATGGAGAATCAGGTTACATATGCTGCTGATGATGCTTTGAAAAATGACCTTCTTTATAATAAAGCAGTTTACTACTATTCGTTCGGCCAGAATGCACAGGGTAATGCTGTGTTCAAGGAAATGGCCAGCAAGCTTACTGCCTCAAAGCAGTACGATAAGGTTGATGGAGTTTATCAGACATTGATCTCTAATGCACGTAAGAGTGGTAATGCCAATATGGTGGCACAGTCATACAGTAACTATCTGGCTTGGAAGGATTCTGTAAACGCACTTAAGCTTGCTGACGAGACTGGTGCACTGAAACAGCAGATTGCTGAGAACGAGAAGACTATTGACGATCAGGCAAGTTCGCTTACTGCTCGTTGGGCTGTAATTATCGGTCTTTGCGTGCTTGCTGCTGCATTGGCTGCTGCGCTTATTTTTGGTGGTATCGTTCTTATGCGTTACATCCTGCTTACACGTAAGCAGAAGAAAACCATCCGTCTGGCTAATGAAAATAATGCGCTGAAAGCTAAGTTCATCAGCAATATCTCTGCCCAGCTTGATCCTACACTCCATAAGCTCGATGCTAAGATTCCTGAGGTTAAGGCTTTGCTCCAGTTCTCTGAGCATATCGCCACTCTGTCTGGTATTGAAAATACTATGGACGAGGAAGTTGAACTGGAAGACGTACAGCTCACCCCATTCTGTGAGGAACTTGTGAATCAGATTCGTAATAAGGTTCAGGCAGGTGTCACCATTAAGACCAATGTGCCCAATATGAGTGCAAAGATTAATAAGGAGTATGTTTCACACATCCTGCTTCACCTACTTAATAATGCTGCCATCTACACTCCAAAGGACGGAACCATCTGGATGGATTACAAGAAGCGTGGTGCACATGTTCACCAGTTCTTGGTATCAAATACTGGCGAAATAATCCCTGAGGAGAAACGCGATGATGTATTCAAACCATTTACTGAGGTGAAGGACTTCACCGAGGGCGACGGTCTTGGATTGCCTATCTGCAAGCAGATGGCACTGAAGATGAAGGGCGATCTCGACATCGATGCCGAGTTCACCAAAGGCACACGTTTCGTGCTGCTTCTACATTCTTAAGCTTACACTACACCTTTTATAACTTTACAGTTGAAATGTCCACCAGCCCATTAACTATCGCATAGATGGTTAATCCGGCTGGTGAATGTATTTGTAGCTTGCGGGCAATGTTACGGCGATGGGTGATAACCGTATTGGTTGATATACACAGATGGTCGGCTATCTCCTTGTTCGACATACCCTGTACAAGCGAAATAATAACATCCTTCTCACGATCGCTCAGAGCATCAGGATTCTGTGCCTGAGCACTTCCGAATACCATTCCTGATATATTCCGAGATACATCATTCTGCTTTGTTATCTGCTCCAAACGGCGGATGGCAGGCACAAAGATATGATCCTCAACCTCAGCATGCTGGCGCAGCCATACCTCGTTCTCGTATATGTCGTGCAGTGTGGCGGTAAGCTGGTTGTTGTGCAGTCCGTCTTGTGGCAGATATTTGATTATGAGCAGCTTAAGTTCTCGCAGCTTCTTGTCGGTTGCGCTGTGATGCTTTGAGAAAGTGTCTACATTATAATCGTTTGCAGGCTGTCCGTCGATAAGTGACTGCACATAGGGGAACAATGTCTTCTGTTCGTATTTCATGTGGCGGCGTATCTCGTGGGCATACTCATCATAGAATTTCAGAATCAGTCGACCCAGTGAGTCTGACTCATTAAGACTCTCTTGCAGCTCGCGGCGTATGTATGGCAGTTGGAACTCAAGGAAGTATGCGTGACAAGCCTCCAGATAGTGCAGTAGTGTGGGGACGTTGAGCTGTGTATCGGCCTCAAACTCACCATATCCATTTATGGTGTAGTTAACCACTGCCAGAAATGTGTAGGTGTCTACATTGTTATCCTCGCACGTCTCGCGCACGGTCTTATCACCGAATCCCAGGTTAATACCAAAGCTGCCCAGCGACTGTAACAGGTCGTAGTTATCGCGGATCAGAGAGATCATCTTGTCGTCCGCCTCATACATTTTCTGATTCTTCATACCTATATATTATTACCGCTGCAAAATTATGCATTTTTCTCGATATATACAATAATTATTATTAGGTATTTTACTAAGATAGAATTGAAAATAAAGAACTGATATAGGCTTTTTCACTATTTTTAGGTATTGTGTAATTATGCAAAACGCCCTACCTTTGCAGCCGAATTGATAAAAAGTGAGTTAGTAATGAATAAGATTGTTAAATTAGCGATGTGTTGTTTGGCAGCCATAAATGCTGCTGAAGTTGAGGCACAGGTTAATGCTGCCGACAGCGTGATGCAGCACGCCAAGGGTAACAAGTTAAGCGTGGGTGGCTACGGTGAGGTAGCTTACTCACGTAATTTTTATAGTGATCATGTAAGTAGGTATAGTCAGCCAGAGGAGCATAGAAACGATCCCAGTCATGGGCGTTTCGACATCCCTCATGCAGTAATCTATCTGGGTTACGACTTCGGAAAGGGCTGGTCGCTCGGTACCGAGGTTGAGTTTGAACACGGTGGTGCCGGTCTTGCATACGAGAAGGAAGATGAAGAAGGCGGCGAGTGGGAACAGGAAACAGAGAAAGGTGGCGAGGTAGAGCTTGAGCAGTTCTGGATTCAGAAGACTTTTTCTCGTGCTGTCAATCTCCGCTTCGGACATATTGTGGTGCCTGTTGGCTTAAATAATGCCCACCACGAACCACTGAATTTCTTCACAGTTTATCGTCCAGAGGGTGAAAACACAATAATGCCAAGCACATGGCACCAGACAGGCGTTTCGTTTTTTGGACGTTATAAGAAATTCCGTTACGAAGCACAGCTCCTGGCAGGTCTTAATGCCGATAACTTTACTAACGTAAACTGGATAAAGAAGGGTGCTGCCAATCCTCTTGAGTTTGAGGTGGCAAATAAATATGGTGTAGCACTGCGTATAGATAACTACTCAATACCAGGATTGCGCTTAGGTATTAGCGGATACTATGGTGAGAGCATCGGTAACAGTTATCCTAAGAACGCAAATGGCGTAGATTCAGAGTATAAGGGGCAGGTTGTAGTAGGTGCGTTCGACTTCACCTACAACGCCCACAACTGGATTATCCGTGGACAGGCCGATTATGGTTATCTGGGTGATGCAGATCAGCTGAAGTATATTTACAATCGTACAAATAAAAAGTCGCCATATCACCACTCGGCATTTGTTAGTAAAAATGCCTATGCCGTGGGTATTGAGGCCGGTTACGATATTTTCTCTCAGATAAGCTGTATGCGTTCAGACGAGAAGAAACTCTATATCTTTGGTCGCTACGAGCAGTATAATCCATATGCCAGCAAAACAAAGGGTACTGCATATGACTATACCGAGGTTAAGCGTATGGCAGTTGGCGTAAACTACTATCCCGTACCAGAGATTGCCATCAAGGCCGAATATTCTAACCGATTTCTGAAGAGTCAGTATAACAACGAGCCTTCTATCAACATCGGAGTGACTTACGAAGGATTCTTCCTCTAATAGATAATTGATAATAAAACTAATAAATTTGAGTTGAAATGAAAAAGATTTTTATTCTATCTGGTGCGCTCATGATGAGTGCTTTGACATTTACTTCTTGTAATAATGATGACGACAACAAGAATGATGATGTTGAGTTCAGTGTAACGGAGACTACTCCTGTTGTAGACGAGGATAACTACAGCCTTAACACCACCGCTGCCAACTATTCAGTAAAATCGTTTGGCGAGAGTGCTGTAGACGGTTGTGCTGACGTAGTAAGCGAGCTCGAGGCTGCTAATGCCATCATTGGTAGCGCTAAGCTTTCTGAGGCTCAGGAGGCATATCTGCGTGAGGTTCTCAAGAATCTGGTTAGCGAGGTTATCGTTCCAACATATACCAAACTGGCTGATAACACCGAGGCTCTTGAGAATACTCTTAACGGACTTACCACCAGCACCATCACTCAGGCTCAGATAGATGAGGCTTGCAAGGACTTCAAGGCTGCCCGTATGTATTGGGAGCAGAGCGAGGCTTTCCTTGGTGGAGCTGCTTCTGATTTTGACATCGACCCAACTATCGACTCATGGCCTCTCAACCGTTCGCTGTTGCTCAGCTATTTCAATAACGGTATGAACGACGAGATGCTTGACGATGCTACCATCCTTGGCTTCCACGCTCTCGAGTTTATCTTGTTTCGCGATGGTCAGCCTCGTAAGGTAGCCGAGCTCAAGGGTAATGACACATATAAGAACTTCGAGAATATCTCTGGTGAGAAGGAGCTGGCTTATGCCCAGACTATCTGCACACTTCTCAAACAGCGTACATTCCAGCTGCAGTGCGCTTGGGATGGCGGTAAGAATGCCAGCCGTCTGGCTGTTGTTCAGGCTGCTGGTCTAGACTATCAGACAGAGAAAGGCCTCTCTTATGGCGACAACCTTGTTAACGCTGGTATCAGCGGCTCAGGCAGTTCTTTCCCAACACTCAAGGACGCCATCGCACAGATTCTGTCTGACGATGAGGGTAGCTGTGTGGCTATTGCCAACGAGGTTGGTACAGCTAAGATTGCTAACCCATTCTCTGCAGGTGATGTGTCTTATGTAGAGTCGCCTTACAGCTATAACTCTATCGCCGACTTCCGCGATAATATCCGTTCTATCCGTAACGTATGGTTGGGCTCAACCAATAAGAAGGCCAATAAGTACAGCTTCCACACATTCTTTGCTAGCGTTAAGAAGGATGCTGTTAACACTGCAGTAGAAGGTGCTTATGTAAGTGCCATCGAGGGAATCAGTAACATGCCTTCGCCATTCGTTAAGTACTGCAGCACCATCTGGAACATCGCTTTCGAGGATGATGAGGATTGGGAGACTGAAGAATAATAACTAATCAGATAACGATGACAAATACTTTAAAGATTTTTGCAGCGATAACAGCTGCTACCATGATCACAGCCTGTACCAGTAGCGATGATGCTAAGGAGCTTGGCGAACTCGAAACCGAAGAGCAGGCATTTGGAAAGGCTACAGGTAATTTTACGGCCGACGAGTGGTTCCCTGGCGGAAAGCTTGGAACAACCGATAAGGCCAGTTATTCATCGCCAACACCAGCTGTGCAGAGCATAGCGGGCATGGAAGACGATTTCAATACAGGTGAGGACTTCTTCGAACATTTATATACTTTCGAGCAGGCACCCAGACGTGGCCTGGGCCCTGCTTGGGTTCGTAATGGCTGTATCACTTGCCATCCCTCTTATGGTCATGGCAAGCGTCAGACAGAGTATCGTGCCAATACCGTGGGCAACGGTTATCTGTTGGTAATCTATCACCCCGAAACCAATGCTTATATTTCTGAGGTGACTGGTATGCCTCAGACTCAGACAATGGCTCCTTTCAAGGCACCTATCGATGAGAATCAGATTCAAATAGAGTGGAAGACTGTTACTGAGATGGAGAGCGGTCTGGCATTGAACTTCCCCGATGGCGAGGCATACTCGCTTATTTATCCAGAGGTGCGCATTCCTCAGTCGGCCTTCAACACCAATCCAAAGCCTACTGACTATGAAGTACGTCTGGAGTCAACCATCGGTGTTTACGGAACAGCTCTGCTTGATGCCATCGACGACGAGGAGATTGAGAAACAGTGGGCTTCAGAGGCTCGTTTTACCGAGCTTAATCCTGCCATGTGGGATAAGGAAGCTAACACCTTCAAGGCTTCTGCTTACTATTCGGCTCCTTACAACGATACTGGTGCACACCATGGCTCTCATGGTCCGCTAAAGCGCTTTACCTATGCCATGACACGTGGTTCGCTGCAGGATGGTGCCGGTTCTAACGCTATCTGGAATATTACCAATGTAACCCGTTCCGACCGTCACTGGCTTTATACTACTACAGCTTGGGCCAAGGCTCAGAGCGAGGATCCTGAGGTAATCAGCTACATCAAGCAGCACGGTTCGTCGCCCACCAGTATTCTTTATCCATACTATGCCGATGGTACCGAAGAGGGTATAGCCAACCGCGTTTTTGAGGTGCTTAACACTCCATCGGTGGCATATAAGGACACCTTCGAGAAATATCTGCTCAACGGTGCGCCATATAATGGGGTAGAGGAGATGAGCGACAAACAATATTACCAGTTTATGGTTTGGCACCGTGGACTGGCCGTACCTGCCGCGCGTAATCTTAATGATGCCGATGTGCAGCGTGGTAAGGAGTTGTTCAAGGAGATTGGATGTGCTAACTGTCACCGTCCATCGTGGACAACAGGATCTGATGATATGTGGATTGATGCCAGTACAAAGGCCTACGCCAAGTCTATCGGAAAGAGTGCCAGCAGCATGCTGCCAAAATATGCCAACCAAACCATTTGGCCTTATACTGACTTGGTTCAGCACCGCTTATTCATGGCCAACGATATCCGTACCGGCTGGTGCCGTACCACACCGTTGTGGGGGCGTGGCTTGAGTCGCCGTCTTACTGGTGCCGACGACCGTCTGCACGACTGTCGTGCCCGCACCGTCATCGAGGCCATCATGTGGCACGGCTACTCAAAGCAGTCGCAGGCATATCGCCCAACAGAGAAATTCTATAATCTCCCAAAGTCCGATCGCGATGCCATCGTTAAGTTTATTGAATCGATTTAAATATGCATTGCTGGCCCTGTTCATCGCAGGGCCGCATTGTGTCTCAGCTGCGCCTCTGGTAATCCCTCAGGCGCAGGCTGAGCATTTCTGCCAGTTGCTCATCTCTGATGGTGGATCACTGTCGCCCCTGGCTGTTCATGCCCGCAAGGCCATACAGGCTGATGATAGTTTGAGTATCGAGCAGATATTCTCTGGCTTTGTACTGTTGGCCGATGGCTGGCAAACTATGCGCATATTCCCTCATCAGCAAGGTAGTGAAGTGGTGTGGTATAGCGCTACCGACGATTTGCCTGCATCTATGAGTGCCGAACATCAGAAATATATCCGCGAGGTGTTTCCAAGACTGATTGCAGAGGTGCAGGCTGGCCGTTGGAAAACTGTTGATGAGTATGTTGATAAGATGCTGCAGTATCAGTGCCAGTTTGGAGGTAATGTGGCCTCTGAGCCAGTGTCGTCATCGTTTCTTGTAGTGGTAGTTTTAATTTTTATGGTTCTTATTCTTGTTTCTCGTTTTTTATGTTTATCTTTGCACCCAAAAGAAAGAAACAATTATGAATCAGAAAACTATCAATATGAATAATAGCAATACCAGCACCATTGTTACGTGTTTCGACAATGGCACAGAGGTGCGTGAGTATCATGCTATTATCCAGGTAACTGCAGGCTCACTGCCTTGGGCTCAGCAGCTTGATGCTGTAATGAGCGCATACCAGGAGCTTCTCTCAAGCGTGCCTGATGCTCAGGCCGTTTTTAAACGCTATTTCTTAAGCGATGCAGCCAATCAGGCCGACGATGTTGTTGTGGCTGATGTCACAGATTGTGCAAAAAGCATTATACAGCAAGCTCCACTCAATGGTACTAAGATTGCCCTGTGGGTGTGGCTTATGACTGGTGTGCAGACAGGTATGACCGCTAGCGGACTATATGAGGTACGTCATGGCTCGTTCCGCCATCTGTTTAACGCCTCAGCACATAATCTGGCGGCTAACTCTGAGTATCAGATGCGCTTGCTCTTCAACGAGTATGTTATGCAGCTGGCTGAGGAGGGTTGTAAGCTCTCTGACAACTGCATCCGCACTTGGCTCTTCGTCAACGATATCGATCTTAATTACGGTGGCGTGGTTCGCGCCCGCAATCAGGTATTCTTTACTCAGGGGCTCACTGTAAACACCCATTTCATTGCATCAACAGGCATTGGTGGTCGCCAGCAGGATACAAACGTGCTTGCTCAGATGGACAACTATGCCATTGCAGGTATCAGTCAGGAACAGATTCACTACCTCTACGCCCCCACGCACCTTAATCGCACTAGCGACTATGGTGTGTCGTTCGAGCGTGGTACCTATGTCGACTATGCCGACCGTCGCCATGTCTTTATCTCTGGTACAGCTTCTATCAACAATAAGGGCGAAGTTATGTTCCCCAAGGATATTGTTAGGCAGACTGCACGCATGATTGAGAATGTTGAGACACTGCTGGCAGAGGCAGAGTGTACCCTCGATGATGCAAGCGAAATGATTGTATATCTGCGCGATGTGGCCGACTATCAGGTGGTTCGCGATGTGTTTGCCCAGCGATTCCCTGATAAGCCCGTTGTCATTGTACATGCTCCTGTATGCCGTCCAGGTTGGCTGGTGGAGATGGAGTGTACTGCTGTAAAGGCAATAAGTAACCCCAATCATCCACAATTCTAACACATAAAAACGATGAAGGTTAAGATACAGACTACTCTTGGAGATATTGTTGTTCGCCTCTATGACGAGACTCCTATTCACCGCGATAATTTCGTTAAACTCGCCAAGCAGGGCTATTATGATGGTACATTGTTCCATCGTGTAATAAAGGACTTTATGATTCAGGGTGGTGATCCTGACTCGAAGGGCGCTCCTGCAGGCAAGATGCTTGGCGTGGGTGGTCCTGACTACACCCTGCAGGCTGAAATTATTGATGGTCTGTTCCATAAGCGTGGAGCCCTTGCTGCAGCGCGCCAAGGTGATGAGGTTAATCCTGAGCGCCGTAGCAGTGGTTCGCAGTTCTATATCGTTTGGGGGCAGGTTTACAATCAGGGGCAGTTGCGCCAGTTCTCAAAGCAGTTAAAGATGCAGAAGATTCAGTCTGCTTTTAATCAGCTTGCCTCTCAGCACCGCGATGAGATTATGCAGCTTCGCCGCGAACGCAACCGTGCAGGTCTTCAGGAGCTTCAGGATAAGCTTGCTGCCCAGGCCGAGGCCATGGTGAAAGGCGATGGACTCACTCCTGAGCAGATAGAGGTCTATTCTACTATTGGTGGTACGCCCCACTTGGATGGTCAATATACTGTATTCGGCGAGGTTGAGCAAGGCCTTGATGTTGTAGAGCTGATTCAGAATACCAAGACTGCCCGTGCCGATCGTCCCGCAGAGGATATCCAGATGACGATTACTGTGATTGAGTAATTAGGAATGTTCTTTTATTAGTATATGATTTACGCCCCGTAACTATATAGGTTACAGGGCGTAAGTGTATTGGCTGTTACGAAATGTAGCTAATTTTTATATGAGTTGAGCTTGTCGAGACAGTATTTACGGAAATCTTGCCAGTGGTAGTAAGGGGCACAATCGGTGGGGATGGGAAGTGTGGCCTCTGCCTCGTTAAGCAGAACCTTCAATAAAACATCCTTATCTTTTGGACTGCTGCGGTAGAAAATAATCTGCAGATTGGAACCCATAGGGAACACACTGCTGCACCACCAACCTTTGGCCTCGATTTCGTCGAGATTGTCGGTCTCAAGATCGTATCCGTTGACACCGATAAGGCATACCAGAGGCAGGAGAACCGTCTCGTGCCCGAAGCGTAGCTGTGCGCCTGGGCGATCGAGCTTGATGCAACTGTCAGCATCTGCTATAATTTTGCGCAGAAGATATCGCTGGCTGTATGGCTGGCGACCACCGTTGAGCTTGCAGGCACCGTGCTGGATATACCACAGGGCATTATCAACTTGCCACATTCGGTAGAATTCGTCAGTCTCGAAAAGTTTCATGAGTCGCGGATTGCGGTTGTAGCTTATGTTAAACTGGAACAGAGCCATCTTCATAAGGTAGTAATTAAAGAACTCTTCGTCGACAAACTCTTTTACGATATCAGGGTTCTTGAATATGAGTTCCATAAGGCGGCTATTGCCAAGACGTGATTTTGTATAGGCTTGGTATGCCTTGTTTGCCTCTTTTGTCATATAGTTACGACGCAGATTCTTATCCTGATGGTTCATGAACCACTGATTGCGCTTTGAGGCTTCCATGGTGATATGGAGTGTGGGGCACTCCTGCAGCATCTTCATGGCGGTAGAACCCATTGACTCGATGCATCGGGGCACGATGGTGCTGAGGCACTTTACGTTTGCACCTGGGCCCAGTACCTCAGGGAAGTTCCTAACCATGCGCTGACCTATCTCTTCGAGCTGGCGTTTGCCCGAGCCTGTAAGTTCGCCCCAACGCCCCTCGGTGTCGTGCATGATGGAATTCATCTCGTACAGAACCTTACGGCCTGTGGGTGTAAGCTCGTCGAGACTATCGGCGTGCTGCATCATGATATATGGAACCTCGTAACCGTTACGGTTGCTGATATAGCGCGAGCCGTGGCGACCGTAATGGGAGATATAGAAGGGCTTCTTGCCCGCAGGGGCGGGGGTAAGTACGGCTGTAATGGTGTCGGGGTAGACATCGTAGTTACACGATGAGTAGGAGGGTGACTTCTTTATTATGTCACGAACAATCTGAGAGTGTACAGTTGACAGCGGACAGTTGACAGTTAAAAGCACTACCGCTATGTATTTTATAATTCTTCTCATAGCTTACTTACTTTTAATGTTGATACGGCGGTTCTCGTAGCGGTATAGCTTGCGTAGATAGTAGCGCTTTACATCCTGCCAGTGATAGTATGGAGCACAGTCGGTAGGAATGGGTAGTGTAGCCTCCTCACCGTTGAGCAGTACCTTTACAAGCACATCGGGGTCATCGCGATCAGTGCGATAGTGAATCATCATTATGCTGCCGCCAAGAGGAGCTATGCGATAGTTAGCCCAACCGTAGTCTTCGAGTGAATCGAGATTAGCTGTGTGAAGGCCATAGCCATTGAGGTCCATAAGGCATACCAGACTCATGATGGTGGTGGCATTTGTGTAGCGCAGGTGCATAAGTGGATTGTACCGTTTAAGCATACTGTCGCCCATATGAATCATGTTACGCAGTGTGGAACGCTGCAGATAAGCTTGCCAGCCGCCGTTTAGCTTACAGCCGCCGTAATTGATATAATGCCATGCATTCTGCTTGCGCCAGTGGCGGTGAATCTCCTCGGGAGTAAATATGTCGAACAGAGAGAATACACCAGCATATGAAGAGTGCTGAACGTTGCCCGCCAGAATAAACAGCTGCTTGCTGAGCTTAAAAGCGTCGATATTAGTCATAACATAGTTCATATCGTTGAACAGTGATGACATAAGGCGGTTGTCGTTTGTATTAAGATCGGTAAAGCGTTTGTAAGTAATGCTGGTAAGGGAGTCGAGTCGCTGGCTGGTAAGCTCATTATCGACAGGATCCATGAATCGTCGTTCCTGTAGCGATGCTTTACTGCGTGCCACTATTGGGCGTAGAGAGGATGAAAGCTGCAACAGCCCCTCTTGCATGGTCATGATACAGCGATTCTCTACAATGCTGCGAACGCTATAGTATCCCTTAGGTGTGAACATGTCAGGGAAACGATCCATCATCTGTTTTACCAAAGTACGACTTTGCTGGGCTCCACGCTCGGTAAGTTCGCCATCACGGTCTTTGGCATCTTGCGCCAAAAGTGTTATACGGCGGAGAACGTCTTTGCCCAACTTAGTGAGTTTACCCAGACTGTCAGCCTTGGTAAAGACGGCATATGTTTCAGTATAGTATTCTGACTTGTCGAGATAATAGGGGCCGGGGCAGCCATAGTGATTAATGTAGAAAGGCTTTTTACCTTTAGGCGCTGGTGTGTCTTTTGGTGCCTTGGCCGTATAGCGAGCATAGAACATGCCTGCTGCACGATTTATGTCGGCCTTGACCTCCTTCTCAATCATCAAGGCTTTATTATCTTGAGCTGATGCCCCAGAAAAAACCGCCGAAACAAGTACGGCTGTTATGAGCAATTTCTTCATCTTTGATAATAATTAGCTAATTGGTTGCAAATATACAACTTTTTCTGGAAGCTACAAAGATTCTGCTCAAAAAAACTATGTTTTTTATGCCTTGTGGTTGTAAAAACGAATAAGTAGTGATACACCTACAATTGCAATAATAAATTCGATGGCTACGACAATAATATATGACATAATGATAAAGCATTAAGAAATTAATAATCTTGAAAAAGGGGGAGGCGTTGTCTTCACGACAGACCGCCCCCTGGGAACTTATATAATAATACACGTATGCGCGCATAAAACAGCGCTGAGTCTTTTGCAACTCAAATAAAATAAATACGTATCGCCAGAACTACCCTTACATCGAGAGTATTCGGCATTTTACCAATTGAAGGCTGGTCTTCAGACTTTTCTCCACTCCCAAGCGCCTTCTCGAAAAAAGTTCAATGGCGTTGTTGCTTGGAAGCCATAATGGAGTTCACTGCTGCGGGACAGTCGGAGATTTACACTCACGTTCCCAATTAAGTGCGGTTAAGCACACCTCCATGGGTGACTCTTTTCAGAATCACGATGCAAAGATACAAATAAAATTGAAAATAAGTATAAATTAGGCGGAAAAAATAGAAAAATATGCGCTTTTTTGTTTTTTGAAAAGTTTTTGTTACTTTTAAAAAAGTTGGTTAGGAAAATAATGCCTATATTTGCAGCAGAAAAGTAAATAATGCTTAATTACTTAAAAAACCATGATTATAAAAGGGAGTCTGATGCGACATCAGACTCCCAAATCGTTTTTGTACGTTAAGGTTAAACTGTTACTTTTTAACCTTATAGATGCGGAAACTCTTGGCGGGCATATCATCGGTTATGAGTGATGCACCCTTGCCTGCATCAACCTTGCAGGTGCCAGACTGTGGAATAATCTTTTCAGGATTGTCGAGGGTGTTTTCATCGTCCATGCCAGTATGGCACAGAGTGATAGTTTTAGCTGTAGCAGCCCCCTTGATGCCTTGAAGCTGGATGCTTACTGGCTGAACCTTGTCACTGGTGTTTACAACCTTAACAATAACCTCGCCTGTGCTCTGCTCGAATACGGCTGAGGCAAACAATCCGTCCTGACCAGGCTGACCAGCTACAGGCTTCTTGTTCATAGTAAGCGAGAGAACGTGTGATCCCTTGTTCATAGCGTAGAGCTGTTGAACATAGTAGCTTACAGATTTGAACATGCGCAGGTTGTCATACCAGATGGCATCGGGACGCCACTGCCAACCTTCGACGTGGGCAAACAGAGGTGCATAGGTTGCCATGTGGACGATGTCGGCATTACGCTCGATACCTGTCATGTGGGCAGCCTCTAATAAAGATGTATAATAGTGGTTCCATTTATGCTTATTACTGCCGTGGCATGCATACTCGCCGGCAAATACCTTAGGACCCTTGCGGTCGTAAGAGTCGTAGCGCAGACCATGAGTGAGGAACCATTCCTCGTTACGATAGTAGTGCTCGTCGTAGAGATCTACCTTCAGCTCCTTCATACGTGGCTGCAACAGGTCGAAGTCCCATCCTTCTGAGTTAGGACCAGTGGTACCGATGAGCTTGATGTTAGGATACTTTTTGCGGATGGCATCGCTAAACTTCTTGAGTCGGGCAGTGAACACTGGGCCGAAACCACCATGATTCTCGTCGTAATCCCACTGCTCATTACCAACGCCAAGGTACTTAAGGTTGAATGGAGCGGGATGTCCCATATCGGCGCGTACCTTGCCCCACTTAGAATCGACAGGACCGTTAGCAAACTCAATGAGGTCGAGAGCATCCTGAATGTAAGGCTCAAGATCTTCGATAGCTACATGTACACCAGGCTTGGTGGGGTCTGGGTTCTGGAACTGGCATGAGAGTCCACAAGAGATTACTGGCAGAGCCTCAGAACCGAAATCCTCACAGAGCTGGAAGAACTCGAAGAAGCCAAGTCCGTAGCTCTGATAGTAATCGGGGAAGTAGCGGCTGGTGAAGGTGTAATGCCAGCGGTTCTCATTAAGAGGACGGTTTTCTACTGGGCCAACAGTGTTCTTCCACTGATATCGTGTGGCCAGATCGGTTCCCTCTACGATACATCCGCCAGGGAAACGGAATACGCCAGGGCGCATATCGTTAAGAGCCTGAGCCAGGTCTTTACGCATGCCGTTCTCGCGACCCTTCCAAGTGTCGACAGGGAAGAGACTTACGTGCTCCAGATCGGTTGTAACCTTGCTGTCGCCCCAAACACGAAGATGAGCTTTAGCAAAGGTGTATCTTGGTTTGATGATGGCTGTATACTTTTTCCACTCCTTGCCTGATACCTCAATGCCAGCGTTGCCCATCTTCTGGTCTTCGCCCATAGTAGCATTGTCTACCAGGTCAATCCACAACTTAGCCTTGCCGCCATCGGGAACGCGAGCCCAAACAGAGAAACGATATTCCTGACCGCCTTTTACGCCCATGCCGAAGAATCCGTGATTCTCAATCATAGTGTGTTTATCGCTATGTCCCGAAGGAGCCAGACGAACATAGTGGGGGTTGCGCTCAAATGGGCCATCGTTCATCAGGGTAACCTTGCCCGAGATGTCCCATCCTGTAAAAGCGTTGGGGAACTCGAACGAACGGTTCTTTACCAATTCTGCGTAAAGTCCGCCATCAGCTGCATAGTTGATATCCTCGAAGAAGATACCGTACATCGTAGGCTGTACGGGAGCCCCTAGTTTCTTTGTGTTCACGTCAAATACGTGAGTCTGTGCCCCAGCGGTAAGGCTGGCGGCGAGCAGAAACATAGTTGATAATTTCTTCATATTCCGTTGTGTAATTAGTTGTTAGTGGGTACAAAAATACATAAAAAATCTGAGAATGGTGTAGTTTATACAAAAAATAACGTTTTAGTGAGGAAAAAGTTTGGAGTTTTAAAAGAAAAACGTTAATTTTGCCGAGGATTTTTATATTTGACCAACAAGAAATGATGACCAACCATTGGATGAAATATATGTTAGGTTTGGCTACTCTGCTGGTAACACCACAGGTAGTGGCACAAACTGTGCATTGCAAAGATTCCCTAGAGCATCGCAGACTGCGTTCGGCCATGTGGGCTATCTGTCAGCAGGACAATCCCAGTGTGGTGTATGCCGCGTGCTGGGCATATCAGGCTCATGCTATAGAGGACAAGGATAATGAGGCTTACTACGATTCGTGGACATGTGGAATTATGTTCAACCTTGACCGTATGAATATCCATGATGCTTATCATATCGCCAATACGATGAAGGATGATTTGGTAAGACGTAAGTATGAGGCAAGAGAAGAGCAGTATATGGCGCCAAAGATGTTGGGCCACGTTTACAACGCTTGCGGAAATATACCTGGAGCCGTAAAAGAACTTAAAAAAGCAATCGAGCTTATCAAAGGTACAAAATACGAACGCGACGGACTGAGTTTCCTTTATCTGGCAATGGCTCACATACAGTTGAATAACAACAGTAAGGAAACGCTGAAGTGGCTTGACGAGGATCTGAAGGAGTTGGAACGTCATAAGGACCAGAAGGAATACTGGCGTGGACTGGCCGACGCTATGGCAATGAAGGCTATAGTAAGTTTCAAGGAGAAGGATTATAATGGCTTCTATGAATACTTTAAAAAAGCAGAAGCGGCCGACAAGTATAATTCTAATCAGATTGGAGACCTATTTCTTCCTTACGCGCGCATATATAAAACGGTGTTGGATGGTAACCCCGAAAAGGCTCTGAAAGATGTAGAGAATCTTCCAAACATGAAGGAGCGATATTTGTTACGTTGTGACATATACCGATATATAGGTGACAATGAGAAGGCTTTTATGACTCAGCGAGAGTTGATGCACAAGCGTGACTCAATCACCGGTGTGATGATTGCTGAGAATATACAGAAACAGGAGGACGAGATGGTGTTGTTGCGCCAAGGACAGAAGGCATCGCACATAATGAATATTGTGTTGGTGATAGCCATGGTTCTGGCTCTTATGCTGATTATCGGATTGGCAATGACAATATACGGTAAGCGTCGCTATCAGGATATGCTACTGAAGAAAAACCGTGAGCTAAAAGCAGCCTACAAGCAGGTGGCTGCGGCTGACGAGATGAAGACGGAATTCATACGCAGTGTGAGTCATGAAATACGAACTCCGCTAAACATCATAAACGGATTTACTCAGGTGCTGACTGAGGAGGGCTCTGAGTTTGAACCTTCTGAGCGTAAGGGTATAGCTGACACAATCAGTAAGAACACCAGTCATATAACGTCGCTGGTGAACAAGATGCTGGCGCTGGCTAACGAGCATACCAAAGATCTGCTGAAAGACGTAGACGTTTGTGATGCATTGGACATATGTAGCCGTGCTATTGCTGCCATGCCTGCTGTAGACCCTACAAAGATTAAGGTTGAACTGAATGACCTTACCGATGGCGAAGACAAAAAGCTGGTGACAAACAGTGATAGTCTGCTGCAGATGCTTGGTAATATATTAGAGAATGCCAGCAAGTTTACTGAGGAGGGATACATCCGCCTGACGCTGAAAAAGGTTAGCGACTACTTCAACTTTATAATAGAGGATACTGGTTGTGGAATTCCTGAAAATAAGATAAGTACCATCTTCGACAGATTTGTGAAGGTTGACGAATTCAAAGAAGGTCTGGGACTAGGACTTGCTTACTGTCACGAAACGGTAGAAAAGCTTGGTGGAACACTGACTCTTGACAAGACATCTGAGGAAGGCACCACATTTACACTTAGCTTGCCAATTAAACTTAAAACAACATAATTATGACGAATCAAACAGAACAGGGTAGCAAGGCCTACCTTATTTCAATCGTTATGGTCGCAGTACTTGGCGGCCTGCTGTTCGGATACGACACTGCTGTTATATCTGGAGCAGAAAAGGGATTACAAGCATTCTTTATGGAGTCTAAAGATTTTGCTTATACCGACGCATGGCATGGTTTTACATCGGCCAGCGCGCTGATAGGATGTATCATCGGATCGGCAATCTCTGGATTCCTGGCTACTAATCTTGGTCGTAAAAAGTCATTGATTATTGCGGGCTTGTTGTTCTTTATCTCAGCCCTGGGATCAATGGATCCTGAGTTCTTGTTCTTTGAGTATGGCACACCAACATATTCATTGCTCATCATGTTCAATATCTATCGTGTGATTGGTGGTATAGGTGTAGGTTTGGCTTCGGCTATCTGCCCAATGTACATTGGTGAGGTGGCACCATCTAACATACGTGGTATGCTGGTGTCATGGAACCAGTTTGCTATCATTTTCGGTCAGTTGGTTGTTTACTTCGTCAACTTCTTCATCCTTGGCGATCACATACAGCCATTGGTTGAAGAGATGGGTAAGGGACTTGCAGCCATCAACCCAGCAGCACAGTGGACCGTTACAACAGGTTGGCGTTATATGTTTGGAAGTGAGGCTGTTCCTGCTGGACTCTTTGCACTGCTGATTTGTTTTGTGCCTGAGACTCCACGGTATCTTGTTTCAATCGGACAAGACCAGAAGGCTGAGGGTATTCTTGCTAAGATTAACGGAACTCTGAAAGCCAAGCAGATTCTGCAGGATATTAAGGATACAATGGTTGTAAAGACCGAGAAGCTGATGACTTATGGTGCTCTGTGCATATTCGTAGGTATCATGCTGAGCGTATTCCAGCAGGCTGTTGGCATCAACGCTGTGCTGTACTACGCTCCACGTATCTTCGGTGATATGGGTATGAACGACCCAATGATGCTGACTGTATTCATGGGAATCATCAATATCTCGTTCACACTTGTAGCTGTGTTTACTGTAGAGAAGTGGGGACGCAAGCCTCTACTTATCAGTGGTTCGCTTGGTATGGCTTTGGGAGCATTCGGTGTGGCAGTTACATTCGGACACGCAGGCTTGGAGCTGGTTACTGCAGCTTCACTGTTGGTATACTCTGCATCATTCATGTTCTCTTGGGGACCAATCACTTGGGTGCTCATCGCCGAGATATTCCCCAATACCATCCGTGGTGGTGCTGTAGCTATCGCTGTAGCATTCCAGTGGATTTCGAACTTCATTGTTTCAAGCTCGTTTGTGCCAATGTTCAATATGCACCTGAGTGAGGGCGATGACTTCGGACACTGGTTTACCTATGGCCTCTATGGAATAATCTGTGTTGTTGCTGCAGTATTCGTTTGGCGCCTTGTTCCTGAGACAAAGGGCAAGACTCTTGAGGATATGAGCAAGATGTGGAAAGACAGACTTGAGAAGTAATGTACTAATATAAAAAGGTGGAACTATTATGAAAAAGATTCTAGTAGCAGAAGACAATGACAGCAATTACGTATTGATGACGTACCTGCTGAAGAAGGACTTCGAGTATGATCGTGCCAATAATGGAAAGGTGGCAGTAGAGATGGTTGAGGCCAATAACTACGATCTGGTTCTTATGGACATCAAGATGCCTATTATGGACGGACTCGAGGCTACCAAGAAGATTAAGGAGCTGAAACCTGATCTTCCAGTTGTGGCACTTACAGCTAATGCATTCGACAGTGATCGTGCAGCTGCTGAAGAGGCTGGTTGTTGCGGATTCCTTTCGAAACCTGTAAACAGAGACGAGTGCATAGCTCTGCTCAAGAAGGTTCTTGGGGAGTAAACTAGAAAAAGAAATTGGCTTGGGTCCTTGAGACTCAAGCCAATTCTAAATCTAACACCTGCTGTAATTTTTTTACGGCAGGATTTTTTTCTGCCATCTCGTCGAATTGTTCTTTACGACTTAGTACCTTTTGTTTCTCTATTTGTTCTGCTACACGTACGGTAAATTTCAGATTATTATTGTGAAGATATATCTGCAGTGTTTTTGATATATTACCTTGAATATCCTCAATTTCCTGCTTTATCAGTTCGTTATCTACCAGCACTTCAATTGTTGGGAATTCTGTAATAGTGGGGGCCATGTTCTTCATTCGAGTGGCAATACCGCTATACTTTTGTGGCATGCGGTTACACATCGACATCCATTGGTACTCCAAATCTGTCTGTGTAAACTGTGCATCAGTTGATTTATTCTTTACCGTTGGAAGGCTTGTTGAATCAGGAATAACCTGCATGCCGCCTTTTGTGGGCTTATCGCCATTGTTGCTTAAGTTGCTCCAAGAAAAACCTATGCCGCTAAGAGGAATTTTACTATTAGAACCTGCAGCAGATGTACTTGATATACCAGACTGGCTGGTTATTTCTTTAACTTTGCTGGGTGACTCGCTCAGCTTTTTAGTTGATACAGCAGGTTTAGCCGCGGCTACCTGTGGGGCCGTGGTCTTGGGCTTCTGCTGCTGTATCAGGGTCTTAAACAGGGATTTTAGTCTTCTGGGCTTACGCCCCGTGCTAACCCCATCTTCTGCTGGTTGGGTAATCTGTGCTATCTCTATAAGAGTCAGCTCTACCAGCAGTCGCTTGTTGCTTGATTGGCGGTAGTTAATGTCGCATTGGTTCATCAGCTTCAGCGCATCGTAAAGGAATGTAATCTGGCATCGCTTAGCCTGTTCCTGATATCGCTCACGCATCTGGTCGCTAACTTCAAGCAAAGGCAGGGTCTGTGGGTCGCGTGCCATAAGCACGTTACGCACATGTTTTGCGAGTCCTTGAATAAGAAGTCCGCCATCAAAACCCTTATTGATAACAGAGTTGAGCAGTACCATAATATCGCTCACCTTATTATCTATAGATAGGTCGATGATCTTGAAATAATTCTCGCTGTCGAGTACGTTCAAGTCCTCGATAACCTTATCATAAGTGATGTTGCCTTGACAAAACGATGCGGCCTGATCGAATATCGAGAGTGCATCGCGCATACCTCCATCAGCCTTTTCTGCAATTACGGCCAATGCCTGCTCTTCGAAAGTAATACCCTCCTGTTGGGCCACGTGCTTAAGGTGGTCGATGGTGTTGCGGATGGTCATACGCTCAAAGTCGTATATCTGGCAACGGCTCAGGATGGTGGGCAGAATTTTATGTTTCTCGGTAGTGGCCAGAATGAAAATGACATGTGCGGGTGGTTCCTCAAGCGTTTTAAGAAACGCATTGAACGCAGCTGTAGACAGCATGTGAACCTCGTCGATGATAAATACTTTGTACTTGCCAAGCTGAGGTGGGATGCGGGTTTGCTCCATCAGCGTCTTGATGTGCTCTACAGAGTTGTTGGATGCAGCATCGAGCTCGAAGATGTTTAATGAGCGCTGTTCATTGAACGACAGGCACGACTCACACTCATTACATGCCTCACCCTCGGCTGTGGGGTGCTGGCAGTTAATGGCCTTGGCAAATATGCGCGCACAGGTGGTTTTACCCACACCTCGCGGACCGCAAAAAAGGTAGGCATGAGCCAGCTTGCCGCTCTTTACTGCGTTCTTCAAAGTAGTGGTCAGTGCAGCCTGCCCCACCACCGTGTCGAAACTTAACGGACGGTATTTTCTGGCCGAAACTATATATTCCATATTGTTAATAATTGATTTTGTGGTGCAAAGATACAAAATAATTAAGAATTAAGAATGAATAATAAAGAGATTTTTGTATCTTTGCAGCCAAATTAATTATTTTATGAAAGTTTTGACGAGTATAAAGGCTTACGTTCTTCGCATGTGGAGTTCGGTATATTTTAAGTATGCCGTTGTCTGCGTCGTTGGCATATTGCTGGTGGGGTTTCTGGACGACAATAGTCTGTGGAATCATTTCAAGAATCTCCAGCATATTGAAGAGCTTTCGCGCGAGAAGGAAAAGTATAATGCTGATTTCCAGCGCGATCAGGCTCAGATAAAGGAACTGAACAAGAATCCTAAAGCGATGGAGAAAATTGCCCGTGAGCGTTATTATATGAAGGCCGACGATGAGGATATATTTATTCTAAGCGACGACGAACGTGATGCAAAACCACTTGAAACAAATGAGAAAGTTGAATAAAATTCAAACCGCCATCTTCCTGCTTGGTGGTATTCTGATGGCAGTTGGTGCTGGAACCACACTGCTGGGATGGGGTAGTGCCCCATATATCTATGCCTTAGGCGCTATAGGTTTTGCATCGATGCAGATGTATCAGCGCTACGAGGGCAATAATTTCACTATCCGCCGATTGCGCCGCATGATGCTGCTAAGCGATGTGCTTTTTCTGGTTGCTGCCCTGCTCATGTTTGCTAATATGAACAATATTCTTGGACTTAGTTACATTACTTATATAGAATATGTGTATAACAAGTGGGTTGTTGTGCTGCTGATTGCTGCCTTGCTTCAACTCTATTCTATACACAGAATTGGCAGTGAACTCGAAAAAGAGGCAAAAAAATAATTAAAAGATTGCGCATTTGTTTTAAAATGCGCAAAATTATTTTCATACCTCAATATATAGTTGTAATTTCGCGGCCGAAAACAATATGTTATGAAGAAGATATTCTACGCATTACTAACAGCCATTACGTTCGTTTCGTGTGCTGAATCGTATACCATCCAGGGCTCTACCTCAGTGTCGGCTCTTGATGGAAGCAAACTCTACCTGAAAACAATGGTCAATGATGAACTTAAGAATCTAGACTCTTGTGACGTAGTTCATGGAGAATTCAAATTTACAGGTCTGCTTGATACTATCAAGCTGGCTAATCTTTATATGGACGATGAACCTCTGATGATGCCTGTGGTGATTGAGGCAGGTGATATTGAGATTCACATCGACAATACCAGTCGTACTGTTACTGGCTCACCACTCAACGAGAAACTCTATGAGTTTATGAAGCGTCATGACCAGCTGGGCAACGAGCTCAATGAACTGTCGCACAAGCAGAGCCAGATGCTGCTTGAGGGAGAAGACGAGGAGGTCATCAATCGCAAGTTGTCTGTAGAGGCTAATCGTATTGCTATGCAGGAAGACTCGCTGGTTACAAACTTTATCGTTGAGAACTTCGATAACGTGCTGGGTCCTGGCGTGTTCATGATGGTTACTGGTAACTATCAGTATCCTATCCTGACACCTCAGATTGAGGATATCATGAGTAAGGCAACCAAGAAATTCAAGGCCGATCCATACGTTAAGCAGTACTATCAGATTGCTAACGAGATTCAGGCACGCCAGAATGGACTTGTAGAAGACGTAACTCCCGCTCCAGCCAATGAAACTCCTGATTCAACACGGAACGATCGTTAATGAGAACAATATATTCGACGGTTCTATTATCGTCGAAGATTCTAAGATAACTAAGATTGTAGAAGGAAACACCATCCCGAACGCATCATTCGATGAAGTAATCGATGCTTCGGGATGTTTTGTGCTTCCAGGTTTGATTGATGATCATGTGCATTTTCGTGAGCCCGGACTCACTGAGAAGGCCGACATCGACAGTGAGAGTAGGGCAGCGGCTGCTGGTGGCATAACCACCTATTTTGATATGCCAAACACCAATCCGCAGACCACTACACTTGAGGCGCTTGAAGAGAAATTCAAGTTGGCTGCGCAGAAGAGTCATGTGAACTACAGCTTCTTCTTTGGTGCCACAAATAATAATGCAGACCTTTTTCCTCAACTGGATTCCCATCGTATTCCTGGCATAAAACTCTTTATGGGCAGTTCGACAGGTAATATGCTGGTTGATCGTCGTGAGGCTCTGGATAAGATATTCTCTACAGCCACTATGCCCATCATGGTGCATTGTGAGGATACTGAGATTATCAATCGCAATATGGCTGAGGCAAAGCTTAAGTATGGTGATGACCCCAAGGTAACGCATCATCCTGAGATTCGCAGTACTGAGGCTTGCTATCAGAGCACTAAGCTTGCAGTAGAGTTGGCTACTAAGCATCATGCACGCTTGCACATTGCTCACCTAACCACTGCTAGGGAGTTAGAACTAGTAGCTTGTACCCAACACCCATTATCCATCACCTGTGAGGTGACGCCTAGTCACCTCTATTTCTGCGATCGCGACTATGCATCGTTGGGTACCCGCATAAAATGTAATCCTGCCATTAAGTCGCAGGCAGATCGTGACGCATTGCGCCAAGCTGTGGCTGATGGACGTATTGCTGTGATTGGTACTGATCACGCACCACATCTTCTTAGTCAGAAAGAGGGCGGATGCGCTAAGGCCGCCAGTGGTATGCCGATGATTCAGTTCTCGCTGGTAACTATGCTCGAACTTGTAGATCAGGGCGTGCTCACACTCGAACGACTGGTTGAGTTGATGTGCCATAACCCAGCCGATTTGTTCGAGGTTCGCAATCGTGGCTATTTGCGTGAGGGTTATCAGGCAGATATTGTTCTGGTTCGTCCAAACACAGGTTGGACAGTTACCAAGGATATCATTCAGAGCAAATGCGGATGGAGCCCGATGGAGAACCACATGTATCTGTGGCGTGTGGAGCGTACCATTTGTAATGGTCACACAGTATATCAGAACGGCACAGTAGATACAAACTATATCGGACAGCCCGTAGAGTTTAGATGACGCTTACCTATCAGATATCCCAAGTAGCCCCTTACATCAACTGGGTGTATTTCTATCATGCCTGGGGGATTAGTGGCCGACCTGATGCAGAGAAAGAGAAACTACGCCAGGAGGCTGAGGAAGCTTTGCGGCAGATAGAAGGCAAGTATCAGGCGTTTGCTCTCTTCGAGCTGTTCGATGCTCGTAGCGAAGACGATAATATAGTATTATACCGCAGCGCATACTGTGAGGAGTGTGGCGTGCCGCATCCTGTGCGTGTGGCTAGTATTCCTTGCCTGCGCCAGCAACAGGGACGCCCACCTTACCTATGTCTGTCTGACTTTATCTCGCCAGTATCATCTAAGATAGGACTTTTCTCAACATCTGTTTCGCATGGTTTCGAGACTGATTTCGATGCTGATCCTTATCAGAAGATGATGATGCAGTTGCTGGCCGACCGACTGGCTGAGGCTGCTGCCGAGCGGATGCACGAGCAGGTGCGTAAGCAATATTGGGGATATGTCAAGGATGAGAATCTTAGCATCGATGATATGCTGATAGAGAAGTTTCAGGGCATTCGTCCTGCAGTGGGCTATCCCTCGTTGCCCGATACCAGTTTGAACTTTGTCATCGATGAGATATTAGATATGAAGCAGATAGGCATCCGCCTAACAGAGAGTGGTGCGATGAAGCCCCACGCAAGTGTATCTGGTCTTATGATTTCGAACCCCAAAGCCCGTTATTTCTCAATCGGCAAAATCGGCGAAGACCAACTGCAGGATTACGCCCATCGCCGTGGGCTTCCCATAGAAGTGGTCCGCAAGTTCCTGGCAGCAAATCTGTAGGAAATGGCGGCTATTCTTTTTGCAATTTGTACTTTTCTTGAATTTTCCTTCCTTGTTGGGGTTGGGAAAAATTAGATTCGATTGTCTTATAAGTAAAAAGACAAAGAAGAAATGCTGAAGAGAGATAAAACGATGGCGGAGTTATACCGCTTGCACTACGAGGAACTGTTGCGAAGGGCCTGCATTCTGTTGCACGACGAGGAAGATGCCCGTGATGCTGTCAGTGATGCGATGGCACACTTGATGGCGACAGACATCTTGCCCGAGGGCGAAAAACTGATTGCCTATGCCAGAAGCAGCGTGCGCTTCGAGTGCTTGAACCGCCTGAAAAGGATGAAACTGCAGGAACGCATGAGGCGAGCCCTGCCCCTTGATGACAGCGAGGAGGATAATCGTGACGAAGAAGACATGTTCCAACAGTACCAGCAATTCATCCAGACAGAACTGACACCACAGACCCAACGTGTATTCCGGATGCACTATGGTGAGCGGCTGAAGTACCGTGAGATAGCGGAACAGGTGGGCATCAGCGAGGCCGCCGTTTATAAACATCTCTCGCAGGCTATTACCAAACTCAAAAACAGATTCAACCCATGACAAATGAAGAGAAATTACAGCGACTCTTAGAGATGCAGGATCATCCAGAGTGCTACACCGAAGAAGAGATACGCCAGCAGATGGCTGACGAGGAGTGCCGTCAGCTGTACGAGCAGATGGTTAGAGGCGCTGATGCTGTGTTTGCAGAGGCTGAAGTTGCAGATGCGACAAAAGGCTCATCAGACCACCCCGTCCTTCGAACAACCTTCCTACTCAGGAGGGGAAAGAAATACCTCGTTGCTGCCAACATTATTGGTGTGCTGATGCTTTCTGGCATTGCATATGCTGCCATTCATATCATAAGCAATGTAGGAGTGAATATGAAATCCCAGCCTCAGGAAACGCAGGTTTTAAGTCAGCAGCCACAAAGGCCAACCCAATCAATAGAGGAAATTACCGATAGCATCCCGCAGACTCGCATCTTCGAGAATGTTCCGCTTGACGAGGTGGCTAGTGAACTGGCCTTATATTATAATAAGGTGGTTGATATCCAGAACGCGCAGGCCCATGATTTGCGACTCTATTATAAGTGGGAGAGGAAAGATGAACTGGAGAGCATAGTCAGCGACTTGAACCATTTCGACCACGTGAACCTTGTACTCGAGGACGACAAACTGATTGTGAAACCCTGATGATATCATAAAACCATTATGAGAAAACTATATATCCTACTACTGCTGTGCGCAGTAGTAAGCATGGCCCAAGCGCAGAAAATAACACGTAACTACAAGAATCAGTCGTTGAGCCGTGTGCTCGAAGACCTGAATGCAGCCACGAATCGCCACGAGATATCTTTCGTCTATAACGACCTGGAGAACTTCACCGTTACCTGTAAATTAGAGCACCTCAACCTTGGCGATGCCCTGATGAAGGTTGTCGGCTTCTATCCAGTCCGCATCGTCAGAGACGGTGAGAAGTATTTCGTGGAGTGTACCCACAAGACGGAGCGACACTTGAAAGGCCGCCTGATTGATGAGCACCAACATCCACTCGCCTATGCCAATATTTCACTGCTCAACCCTGCCGATTCCTCTCTTATTGGCGGAGGTGTGAGCAATGAGGCAGGCGATTTTGTGATTCCTACAGATGCCTATCGGGTGATTGTCAAGTGTTCATTTATAGGCTACGAGACTATCTGGCATACCTGCGAAGTGGGCGATATCGGCAGCATCCAGATGAAATCAGATAGTTATACGCTTAAAGGGGTAACAGTTAAAGGTTCCAAGAGACTGGTCAGTTCCACAGATAAGGGATTGATGGTCAACGTTCAAGGTACGGTTCTGGAGCAGTTCGGCTCCGTAAACGAAATGCTCACTCATTTGCCGTTGATGATGAGCAATGGTGAGATAGCAGGTCATGGAAAACCCGAAATATACATCAATAATAAAAAGGTGCGCAATATACAAGAACTCGACCGTCTTCGTGCCGATGAAATTCTATCGGCAGAGATTATTACTAATCCTGGCGCAGAATATGGTGCAGACATCACTTCAGTTATACGACTGAAAACTGTGCGCAAGGCGGGTGAAGGCTGGAGCGGCAACTTCTCTACATCCTACAGACAAGGCAAAGAGTACTATGGTAATGTAAATGCAGCATTAAACTATCGTCTGCATAATGGTATGGATTTCTTTGCCCGTGGCTATCTGACGGATCAACATGCGCGAATCGATGCAACCGCTAACGACCAATTACAAGCATCTTCTGTATGGGATTATCAGAAAGAAGCATCTTGGCTCTTCAAAATGAAATACTACTTTGCCGACCTTGGATGGAACTGGGAAATTAATGATAATCACTCAATTGGTCTGACCTATACTGCTTTCAACTATATAGGCAATAGCACTACTCTTAGAGAGATGGATGAGCAGACGTGGCAAGACGGGATGCTTGTGGATGGCGGTCATAGTATCACCAACACGTTAACCCGACCTCGCATGACACATGCTATAAATACATATTATGTTGGTAACATCGGGAAATGGAACCTTGATTTTAGTGCCGATTTCTATGATGCGAAGTCTGTGCAGGATATGGATGGCGGAACAGAAAACACAACTTCTGTTAATAGCCAAACGAAAACCAAGAACCAATTGTTGGCAGAGAAACTGGTCATCACAGCCCCTGTATCGAATGGTGAACTGACTTTCGGTGAAGAAGTCTCTTTAGTTGACCGTACACACGACTTCATACAAAGTGGATTCTCATCAGACAGTCACATCCAGCAGCAGACATCCATCTGGTCGCTCTTTGCTAATTATTCCCTACAGCTGGGCAAACTGTCGTTCAACGCAGGTCTTCGCTGGCAGAATGAGTACAATTGTTACGATGTTGACGGACAACGAAATGACGAGATGAGTCCAAACTACTCCGTGCTAATTCCACGCTTTTCTGCATCTTATAGAACAGAGAAATGGCATCATAAATTGTCCTATCACTGTTCGCGCAGCAATCCATCTTACGGACTACTGTCCTCATCGGTCAACTACCGCAGCAAATACGAGTACGACACGGGTAATCCATTCCTAAAACCGCAGACGTTACACAACATCTCATGGAGTTCATCATGGAAGTGGTTTTATGTAGAGGCCTTTTATCAATACTATAAGAACAGCATCCGCTCTTTCCAGACTGCCTACGATGACGTGAATCTTCCAGGTGTAGTAATCATGGACTATCGCAATACACCCAAACAGGAGTACTATGGCCTGACGCTGAATTTTACCCCTAAGTTCGGTATTTGGCAACTCAATTATTCGACAGATTTCTATTTCTGTAATGACGATGTATATCCATTAGGAATTACGCACAAATGGAATGGATTGATTGCCAACTTCACGCTCGACAATACGTTTACACTTCCTCACTCATGGTTTTTTAATGCCTCAGGCAGCTTCGCACCTTATTATGAGTCGGGACCCAGTCAGACCAAAGCCACGGGATTCATAAATCTTCAGCTTAGTAAACAGTTCTTGAAGAATAAGAGTCTTAGCGTTGCCATCCTCGCCAACGATATTTTGCATACGCAGTACACGGAGCGCACGGCATACGGCGGCATCAACATCCGCACCCAGTATAGCGAATACAAAGACTCTCGTCGTATCGGCATCAATGTCTCTTGGAAGTTCAATGCAACTCGCAGCCGCTATAAAGGTAGCCACGCTGGCCAAAGCGAGCGTGTTCGTCTGTGAATGTTGACAGCAATTTGTGTCTTTTTTGTTCCCAGCTTGGGAACGACTTGTTCCCACGTTGGGAATGAATTGTTCCCAAGCTGGGAACAAACGGTTCCAATAAGGGGAACAAAATACTCGAGTCAAACGATGCAAAAGTTGATGTGAGAGATGTAGCGTTTTATTGTTTCTTTAGTGTCAGTACTACGATTTCGCCTGTGGCGCCAAAGCGCCAGGGGATGAGGGCACCTAAGCCGGCTGTAACAAAGAGCGACTGATTGCCTTCCTTGTACCATCCGTTAATCTCCTTGCCAAGTGCCGACATGGGGCTCCATCCGAACAGCGAGAACTGCATGTTGTGCGTATGTCCGCTCAAGGTCAGTTGTGCTCTTCCGTCAGGGATAATCTTTCTACGCCACGAGCTGGGGTCGTGCTCTAACATCAGTACGAAACCTTTGGCATTACCGATAGCTTTATTTATGTTGCCATTCTGGGGGAAATGTTTGCCGTCGCCATCATTCTCCATTCCGGCTATGGTTATCTCGCTTCCGCCGCGACGAATCACGCGATGTTCGTTCATCAGCAGTTTCCAACCCATGCTCTTTTCGAGTGCGATGGTCTCCTTGCATCGTTGCGCTTGGCGGTCGTCTATGGGATGCATGTATTTGTCGTAGTCGTGGTTGCCAAGCACGCTGTATACACCATCTTTAGCCTTCAATTTGCTAAGTAGTTCCTGGTGTTCTGCGATATCTTTTGGCTTAATGTTCTGTAGATCACCTGTAAACATTATCAGGTCGGCCTTCTGGTCGTTGATTGTGTTCACGGCCCTTTCTAACATCCATTGTCTGTCGCCCTTCATGGTACCTACATGGGCATCAGAGAACAAAACTATCTTATAGCCGTCGAACTCCTTAGGTAGTTCGGCCGATGAGTAAGTCTGATGATTAATCTCCAGTTTTTGGAATCCCACAAATGCACCATACAGCACTACATACCATATAAGTACGGTTGCGATAATGCCAACAAGGTTTCCATAGTTTTTGGGCTTGCCATGCTTGTGTTTCTTGAAAAGCCTTACTAGCTTACTCAACCATAGACCGATAACCGAGCACAACATGTAAGCACACTTTGGAATTGATACCAGTCCTAACAATAGTAAGTATATGTATAGCGTGTTAGGGTTAGCAGGTATAAACTCTGGCTCGTAGGTTAGCTTTAGTGTGTAAGCAATAAGTATTAACGATGGCAACCAATATATTATTCGCTTTGCCAAAGGAAACTTATGTCGCCAATAGTGCATATCAAGGTACAAGTCGGGTACCATGATCAACAGCAGAAATAGGTATGGCGCACGAGCAATCATTGGTCAGGATTCTCTACAAATCCCTGATATTTCGGGTCGATAGATGACATTACCGAGTCGTATGCTTGACGCATTGTGGCATCAATGTTCTCCTGACCTTGTCCTACGGGATATATTGGTTGGTGGATAGTTAGCGTCATTGGGTGCCAGTTCACAAAGTTGAATCCCTTCATACGTGGCAGAATGTCGAACGATCCATTTATTGTAAGCGGAACAACAGGCAGCTGTAATTCGTCGGCCAGAGCAAACGCTCCCTTCTTAAAGTGCCCCATGTGACCTGTAAACGAGCGTGCTCCCTCAGGGAAAACAGTTACGCTGTAGCCTTCCTTGAGTATCTCGCGTGCTTCCTCGTAAGTTTTGCGAATCTTACTTGGTCCACGCTTGTCAACGAATATCTGGTGACTTTTGGCACAGGCATATCCCAAGAAGGGAATTTTGCGAAGCTGCTGCTTCATCATCCACTTAAAGTTGCGGTTCAGATGTCCGTAAATTAAGAATATGTCGAACGATCCCTGATGGTTGGCCACAAACACGTAGCTCTGGTCTTTCTCCAGATTCTCGCGTCCCTCAACCTTTACTGGAATAAGAAACATCTTGAGTATCATCTTTCCCCATAAGTGACCAGGGAAATATCCCCAGAAATGTCCATTACCAAGTGTCGTTCCGAGTCCAACTTCGATGGCTGTGATGATGGTCATCAACACAATTCCAGGCAAGCAGATAATAAATTGGTAGATTCTATATAGTAAGGTAATCATAATTCTTATTTGTCAATGATCTTAGGGTATTTGCGCGTCCATCCGTCCCAGCGCAGCTTCATCACGCCAAAGAATGCTTCGCCAAAGATGCCGCCGCTCATCTTGCTGGTACCCTCTCTGCGGTTTACAAATATAACAGAAACCTCTTTTATCTTGAAACCAATCTTATACGCTGTGTACTTCATCTCAATCTGGAAGGCGTATCCCTTGAAGCGTATCTTGTCGAGTTCGATGGTTTGCAGTACTCTGCGCTTGTAGCACTTAAATCCGGCAGTGGTGTCGTGCACGTTAAATCCTGTAACCAGTCTTACGTATTTCGAGGCAAAGTAGCTCATCAGCACTCTGCCTATAGGCCAGTTAACTACGTTTACTCCTGATACATAGCGACTTCCAATAGCTACGTCGTAACCTTCGTCGTGGCAAGCTGCGTACAAGCGTGGCAAGTCGTTGGGGTCATGACTAAAGTCGGCATCCATCTCGAAGATATATTCATAGTCGTGCTCAAGCGCCCATTTAAATCCAGCGATGTAAGCAGTACCTAAGCCCAATTTTCCGCTACGCTCCACAATATTCAGCCTACTTCCGAACTCTGTAGATATCAGTCCGCGAACAATGGCAGCTGTACCATCAGGCGATCCATCGTCGATCACCAATATATGGAAACTCTTCTCCAAGGCGAATATCGCACGTATGATTTTCTCGATATTCTCCTTCTCGTTATAGGTGGGAATTATAACAATACTATCACTCTGATGCATTTCTTTACTAATTAAAAAACGCTGCAAAGATAATGAATTTTTGGCACGAATTATACGAATTACATGTTTTTTTTGTATTTTTGCAGCCTAAACACGATGAAGTTAGAAGATTTAGAGAAAGTTTATGCCAAGTTGCCACAGGTTGCAGCATTGGCTAATGAGATAGGAAATACTGCTACACGGCGTATTTTCCTTGAAGGGCTTTTGGCCTCGAGTGCCCCCATGTTGTTTGGTAGTCTGGCTGCCAAGTGTAAGGCTCCCATCCTGTTTGTGCTTCAGGATGCTGAAGATGCTGGCTATTTTTATCACGACTTGACGCAACTGTTGGGTACTCGTCAAGTTCTGTTCTTCCCCAGTAGCTATCGTCGCGCCATCAAGTATGGTCAGCTTGATTCTGCCTCGCAGATATTGAGAACAGAGGTCATGACGCAATTATCAATCGTCAATAGCCAATTATATATTGTGACTTACCCTGAGGCCTTGGCAGAGATGGTTGTGCCCAAGCAAACACTGAATGCCCGTATGCTGGTGATAGAAAAAGACCAGCAGGTGCCTGTGGGCGATGTTGCCAAACAACTGCGTGAGTTTGGCTTTAATGAGGTTGATTATGTTTACGAGCCTGGGCAGTTCGCGCTTCGTGGCTCTATCCTCGATGTTTATTCATATAGTTGCGAGTATCCTTATCGCATAGATTTCTTTGGCGACGATGTTGATTCTGTTCGTACTTTTCAGGTAGAAGACCAGCTCTCGCTTGATGTTCGTGATAGGGTAGAGATTGTGCCCGAACTAGAGGCTACCGATGCTGCTCAAGAGCCTTTCCTCTCTCTCTTGCCACAGGATACGATGATCGCTACCAGAGATTATCTTTATGTTCGTGATGCTATCGATGCCTGTTTCCAGGAAGAAATGCCTCTCATCACAGGTCCTCAGTTTATGTCTCAGGCCGAGAACTTCCGTCGCATCGAGTTTGGTCACCGTTCTTCTGTGCCCGATTGCAGTATTATTCGTTTTAATATCACGATACAACCTCTTTTCCATAAGAATTTCGAGCTGCTGTTCCAATCGTTCGATACTTATCTTCAGCAGGGTTATCAGCTCTATATTCTTGCTGATAGTGCCAAGCAGAATGAGCGTCTTAAGGATATCTTTTCTCAGCGTGCCGAGGCAGAGGGCGAACATAGCGCAATTCGTTTTACCCCGGTTGAAAAAACTCTGCATGAGGGTTTTATCGATGATGATCTTAAAGTGTGTTTCTTTACCGATCATCAGATATTCGACCGATTCCATAAGTACAACCTTAAGAGCGACAAGGCCCGTAGCGGTAAAATGGCGTTGACACTCAAGGAGATACAGCAGTTTGAGATTGGTGACTTTGTTGTTCATGTAGACCACGGTGTGGGTAAGTTTGGTGGTTTGGTGCGTATGCCTCAGGGTGATGGCTATCAGGAGATGATCAAGATTATCTACCAGAAGGGCGATGCCATCTATGTGTCAATCCATTCACTTTATAAAGTGTCGAAATATAAGGGGCACGATAATGGCGAAGCACCACGTTTGTCTACGCTTGGCACAGGTCAGTGGGAGCGAATCAAGGAACGTACCAAGGCGCATATCAAAGAGATTGCGCGCGACCTTATAAAACTATATGCCAAACGCCGTCGTGAAAAGGGTTTTGCCTTCAGTCACGACTCCTATCTGCAACACGAGCTCGAGGCCTCGTTCCTTTATGAAGATACCCCCGATCAGTTAAAAGCCACTCAGGATGTCAAGGCCGATATGGAGAAGGCACGCCCAATGGACCGATTGGTGTGTGGCGATGTAGGTTTTGGTAAGACTGAGGTTGCCGTGCGTGCTGCTTTCAAGGCAGCTGTCGATGGTAAACAGGTAGCAGTGCTTGTGCCCACCACTGTGCTGGCCTACCAGCATTTCCGTACCTTCTCTGGTCGACTTAAGGATATGCCCGTTCGCGTTGATTATCTCACTCGTGCCCGCACTCAGAAAGATACCACTCAGATTTTAAAGGATCTGGCCGAGGGTAAGATTGATATCATTATTGGTACTCATCGTCTTATCAGCAAGTCTATAAAGTTCAAGGATCTTGGTTTGCTTATCATCGACGAGGAACAGAAGTTCGGAGTCTCAACAAAGGAGAAACTTCGTCAGATGAAGACCTCTGTCGACACCCTCACTATGTCGGCCACACCAATCCCGCGTACTCTCCAGTTCTCGCTGGTTGGCGCGCGCGATCTTAGTGTTATCCAGACTCCACCGCCTAACCGATATCCCATACAGACCGAGATACATACTTTCTCGCCCGAGATTCTGTCGGAGGCTATAAACTTCGAGATGTCACGTAATGGTCAGGTTTATTTTGTCAACAATCGCATTTCCGATCTTGAACACATAGCCGAGATAATACAGAAGTATGTGCCCGATGCCCGTATTGCAATAGGTCACGGACAGATGAAACCAGAGCAGCTGGAAAAGATTATTCTCGACTTCTCTAATTACGACTATGATGTGCTGCTCTCTACTACTATCGTAGAGAACGGTATCGACATACCTAATGCCAACACCATCATTATTAATGGTGCCCATAACTTCGGACTTAGCGATCTCCACCAGATGCGTGGTCGTGTGGGCCGAGGCAACCGTAAGGCTTTCTGTTATCTGTTGGCACCACCGCTCTCGGCGCTTAATCCCGAGAGTCGACGCCGCCTCGAGGCTCTTGAGAATTTCTCCGATCTTGGTTCTGGCATAAACATAGCGATGCAGGATCTTGACATCCGCGGTGCAGGTAATCTTCTGGGTTCTGAGCAGAGTGGTTTTATTGCCGATCTTGGTTATGAGACATATCAGAAGATATTGAATCAGGCCATGTCTGAGCTTAAAAACGAGGAACCCGAGTTTGCTGCTGCCGAATCGGCTGCAAGCAAGAAGGGCGATTCTAATAATGATGTTGATACCAGCAATATCGCCTGGGTGGATGATTGCGCTCTCGATTCTGATATCGAGATGTATTTCCCCGATCAGTATGTGCCAAGCGATTCCGAGCGTATGCTGCTCTATCGCGAGCTCGACAATCTTGCCAACAGTACCCAGCTACAGCTGCAACTCGATGCCTATCGCAAACGTATGGTAGACCGTTTTGGTCCTATCCCCGATGTCAGCGAGGAACTTATACTTGTGGTTCCGCTTCGTGTTGCCGGCAAGCAGCTTGGTATCGAGAAGATAATGCTTAAGCAACAGAAGATGTATTTCTACTTCGTATCTCGCGATGATAGTCCATACTACCAGAGTGAAGCCTTTGGCCGAATACTTCATTACGTGTCTAATAACCCACGCCAATGTAACTTCCGTGAGGCAAGTGGCAAGCGTTCTGTAGTTATTTCCGAAGTACCAACGGTTGCTGCTGCTCTGTCAATATGTCAGCAGATTCTGTCATTATGACACAATGTTTTCCCTCGGCATCTATTTTGCCTTTAGCATGGTGAACGCGGTTCTCAGAACCAAAGTTCATAACATGTTTAATCAATTTAAAAACAATAGAATTAGGAGGTAAAAATTATGATGCCAGTAATGAGAAGTAACAGTTGGATTCCAAGTGTGTTTGGAGATTTGTTCGATACCGATTTCGTTCCAAAGAGCAACTACACAGCACCAGCTATCAATGTTAAAGAAAGCGACAAGGCCTACACAGTAGAGCTTGCAGCACCGGGCATGAAGAAGGAGGATTTTAATGTTCACATCAACGACGAGGGCAACCTTATCATCAAGATGGAGAGTAAGCAGGAGCACAAAGAAGAGGACAAGAATATACGCTACCTGCGTCGCGAGTTCTCGTACTCAAAGTATGAACAAACACTGATACTCCCAGATGATGTGAAGAAGGACGACATCAAGGCACACGTAGAAAACGGCGTTCTTACGGTAGAGTTGCCTAAGGTAGTTGAAGAGAAAGTAAAGCTATCGCGACAGATAGAAATCGCATAAGTTGAAGAATAAGCAGTTAACAAACGTTAACTGCTTATTTCTTTTTAATATTTTTGCTATCTTTGCAGTCTGAACTTATATAAAAGCTGGGGAAATATGAATATTTTGCAGATTATTATTATCGTTGTTTTGTTGCTTTTGGTAGCAGCGGGATTTTTCTTTATGGATAGACATTATCGCGCCTTGTTGGGTAAGGAGGTAGTGCGTGCCCGCCGTTCTGAGCATATCAAGACGGTTTTCCTGGCCAACGTTAGTCATGCTCTGCGTAATCCTCTTAACTCTATTATCACCAAAAGTAACGAGCTTATTTCTGAAGGTGTTGATAACGTTAAGCCCCAGCATATATTGAATTACGTTACCCAGATTAACAAGGATGGCAACCAGCTGATGTATTTCGTATCTCAGCTTCTTGAGCTTTCAAATTACGAGAGTGGAGTGCAGACGTTTACTTTTGTCGAGGTAAACCTTGCCGAGCTTATGGCCAGCTATCGTCGTGAGATTCAGCGCGACGTTACACCAGGTGTTTCGGTGGCTGTTCGTAGTAAGTTGTCGCCTCATTGCAAGGCCACACTCGATACCAATCTTATGTATCAGCTAATGATGCATCTTTTGCAGAATGCCTCTCGTCATACCACTATAGGCTCTATTACCATCAATTACGAGGCTGAGCGTAATGGCCTTTTGGTAAACATCACCGATACAGGCGATGGCGTTGCACAGAGTTTCCATACCGGTATCTCTGATACAGCAACAAACGACGAAGCCCTAAATCTTTTTAATCAGAATTCTGGTCTGGGTCTCAGTATCAGTAAGGCTATAGTAGATGCTTTGAATGGTGAGATTTCTATACGTTCTGATGAGGGTAAAGGCACAACAGTTAGCGTATTCTTCCCATGTCGCCTACGCGATAAGAACAAGGGATTGTAAAAAGATTGTTTTATTAATCAACTGAATTATGATGGACAAGACTAAAATAAACGAGACTCTGCGAAGGAATGTCACAGAGCTCTCGAAACAAACCGAAAGGGAGGTAAGCATGATGCCGGCCACGGTTGCTCCGCTGCCATCTGTAGATATGGTTAAGCGCATTGTGGCTTTGGTAAAGAACATTATCTTCCCCGACTATTTTGAAAAGCGTCAACCCGATGAGGCTATACGCTCATACCATATAGGTGTGGCAATGGAGGAGCTGGTCAAGTTGCTCACTAAGCAGATAGCACACGGACTTCAGTTCTGCGAGCATTGCGAGGGCGAGCGCACCAAGGATCAGGTGTATGGTGAGGCCGAGAATAAGGCTCTGGCATTTATCGATGCTTTGCCCGAGATAAAGCGACTGCTTTATACCGACGTTCAGGCTATGTTTGATAACGACCCAGCTGCGCCTAACTATGGCGAGGTTATTTTCTGTTATCCTTCGATGAACACCATGACTCACTATCGTGTGGCTCACAAGCTATACCAGCTTGAGGTGCCCGTCATACCTCGAATTATCACCGAGTTGGCACATTCTAAGACGGGTATCGATATCCATCCAGGAGCACAGATAGGCGAGTATTTCGCTATCGACCACGGTACAGGTGTAGTTATTGGCGAGACCACCATTATTGGCAACCACGTTACGCTTTATCAGGGTGTTACGCTTGGTGCTAAGAGCTTTAAGTACGATGAGAACGGTAATATGCTGAACATACCACGCCACCCGATATTGGAAGACCACGTAACGGTTTATTCTAATGCCTCGATTCTGGGGCGTATCACCATCGGCCACGACTCGGTGATTGGTGGTAACATCTGGATAACCCACAGCGTACCACCTCATTCGCGCATCCAGCAGAGCAAAGCCGTCGATGTCGCTTTCCAAGACGGCGCTGGAATATAATTTTTTTTGCACGGAAGTTTTAGGCACGGATTTACGCGGCTCTTTTTTATAAAAGAAACACGGCTTAAGTTGCAATACCTAAGCCGTGTTTTTTTAATTTATTAAAGCCGTGTTAATCCGTGCCTAAAAACTATTCTGCAGATGACTTTTTCTTTCCGAATTCTGGGTCGATTTTCAGGAGTGCTGAGACGATGTAGGTCATAGCGCAGCAAACTACTACAACCAGGAAGAATACCTGATAACCTACTGCTTCCTGAAGTGCTCCAGCAAAGAGTCCTGGAATCATCATCGACAGAGCCATGAATGCTGTACACAGAGCGTAGTGGGCTGTCTTGTGCTCACCCTGACTATAATATATAAGGTATAGCATATAGGCCGAGAAGCCGAATCCGTAGCCGAACTGCTCAAGGAATATGCAGATGTTGATGATGAGCAGACTTGATGGCATGGCATACGAGAGATATACGTAAACCAGATCGGGGATGGTGATAGCCATCACCATAGGCCATAGCCAACGCTTCAGTCCATCGCGACTGGCAACGATACCACCCAGAATTCCACCTAAAGTAAGGCCGATAACGCCAACTGTGCCTTGAACCATTCCAAACTCTACATCGCTCAATCCTAATCCGCCATTAGCCATCTTATCTACTAAGAACAGGGCCGACACCTTTGCCAACAAGCCTTCTGGCATGCGATAGAACAACATGAAACAAATGCCTATCCACACCTGTGGCTTCTTGAAGAAGGTAACCAGTGTGTTCCAGAATTCGTTCATGATATCTTTCGCCGATTTCTGCATGCGGTGGTTATCCTCGCTGGGGCGGGGGAGTGCCCAACTGTGATACAGCCACAAGGCTATAAACAAACCTGCAATAAGGTAGAACACCAAGCTCCATGCATATGCTATGCTACGTGTAAGCACCTGCAGAACTCCTGCCAAGCCCACCAATAGTCCTGATGAGAAAATAGTGGCTATACGGTAGAATGTGCTACGTATACCTACGAAGTAAGCCTGTTGGTGCTGCTCAAGTCCCAACATATAGAATCCGTCGGCAGCAATATCGTGGGTTGCGCTACTGAAAGCCAACAGCCAGAAGAACGCCAACGAGCCTTGCAGCCACCAAGGCCCAGGAATCGTAAATGCCACACCAGCCAGAGCTGCTGCTATCAGTATCTGCATCACCAGAATCCACCAGCGCTTGGTGCGCAGCATGTCAACAAACGGGCTCCAAAGGGGTTTGATAACCCATGGCAGATAAAGCCACGACGTGTAGAGAGTGATGTCGGCATTCGACAACCCGAGGCGCTTGTAGATGATGACCGAGATAGTCATAACAGCTACGTAAGGCACGCCTTCAGCAAAGTAAAGTGTGGGCACCCAAGCCCATGGATTTCTATTATTCATTAAACATTAAATATTAAACATTAAAAATTTAATTGTAGAGGCGTTTAATTTCGGCACCGCGATAGTAGAACAGCAGAATGTCATCGTAAGGATGTCCCTGCTCGCCCATAACGGCAGCACCTATCTGACACAAACCTACGCCGTGGCCCCAACCCTTGCCATGCAGAATAAAACCATCGTCGGTCTTCTCTACATCAAAGGCTGAAGAGTACAGATGACTCTCGCTGAGTGCACGGCGGATCTCAAGTTCCTTACCGATGGTGAAGGTCTTCTTTGTACCCACAATCTTCAGTTTCCATATGCGTCCGCTCTTGCCTCGCTCCACAGGGATAAGGTCTACAATCTCACCGAAGTCATCCTTGAGCTTGCGATTCACCAATTCTGATACCTCGGCCTTGGTGTATTTCACCTCCCAACGATAGAAGTCGGGCGTCTCCTGATCGAAGTCGTTAAGCACCTGACTCAGGATATGCTTGTCGTTAGTGTTGCAGTATGGGTCCTTAAACGAAACCAGATAAGGCTTCGGGGTGTCTTCCCAGCAATACTGGAACTCCTCGGTCACGCCTCCGCAGCACTTCGAGAATCGTGCATCGCAAATCTCGTCGCCATACATCAGTACTTGTCCGCGAGTCTGACTTATTGCCTCTTCCACATGGGTGTTGTTGGCGCGTGTTATGCCCTGATATCTCTGGCAGTGGTCGTCGGCACACACATCGAAAATAGTGTGGTCCTCGCGGTCGTACCAGCGGATAAACTCGTTGTCGCTCTTGGTGAACGAGAAGAAGTTGTCGCCTCCGCTCTCATGCTGGCGGCGCTTCTCAATCTGTGCCAGCAGCCACGAGCGCGATATTACGGCGTGAGCCTTCAGGAACTCTAAGCTTGATGTAGAACTCATCTCGCTCGATATTACGCTGGTAAGGTATTTCTCTACCGGCAATTCGTTGATAGCCACAATCTTATCGGCTTCTACCACAATGCGCAGTGTGCCCTCAAAAGTCTGTGTCTCCTTGCGCTCCCAGTGGAAGTTCACACCTATCGTAACATCGTTAAGCGAGAACGATGCATCCTTCGACTGTGGTGTAAATGTAAGGTTTCTGTATTGTGTTCCTCGCCACAATATTCCACCCTCGCTGAACTCTACCACCTGGTTGCCAGTAATCACCTCGCCCTTAGCCACGTAAGGCTTGTTCAGACTGAATGATATTCTCTCGCCGCTCACGATGCCAACGGTAACGTTAGGCTCTTTCTGAGTTAGGTGTTGGGTGTTGGGTGTTAGGTGTTGGGTGGCTTGCAGCTTGGCGATTACCTGTTGCAAGTCGTCGGGCTGTAGCGATACCTCGTTCAGTATGCCTAAGGCTATCTCTGGGGTGAGTCGCTCAAAGTCCTCCTTGCGTGGAGTAACGATGAATCCCGACATGTCGAGTGCTCCCGGCGAGATGATGAACTGCTCGTCGCCCTCCTTATAATAGCAGTCGGGGCGATGCTTTTTGCGTGGGAACACTACCGAATAGTAGTCGGTATCATGTCGCCAGCTTACAATGTTCATCATTGGCTCTGGCTCGCCCTCTGGCAATGGCAGTGCCTCATACAAACGTATAAACAGCTGCTCGTCGCTATACTCCGATTTGCTGTGTATCAATAGTGCGGGGCATGGGTATTCCTCTATTAGCGAGATACCCTCCTCGTCGTTAAGATTCAGTATAGGCTTCAGGTTGCGCGATAGCCTCTGCCAAGCCATCTGCAGAGGCAGCACGCCCGATGTTCCTCCCTGGAAGTGAGCATGGTCGGGTGCCGATGCGCCGCACTTAGGTCCGTTGTAGAACACCATCATGCTTGGGTATTCAGTAAGCAATTTGTGAATCTCGCTATACGAGTTGCGAATCAGCTGCGGCTCGTGCTTCACCGAAGGTATGGTAAAGTGTATTGGCAGTATGGGGAACGGGTTCACCAGTAGCTCGTATTGTCCGTCTATGCTCTTCTTTACCTGCTCCTTCGGACGGTTCTGCTCGCAAAGGAAACAAGGACGCTCGGCCAGAGTCTGCTTGTCGATCTTAGCTCCGGTCGACACTATGCGTGCGGGGTTCCATTGCACCTTCATGGTCGATGTTCCCACTACCAACTCGCGTGTCTTCACGTTTCTCAGGTCCTGATATCTGTTGCGTGCATCGTCCCACTTCTCCAGCTGACGGTTAAAGAATCGCATCAGTGGCGAGTCGTTTATCAGCTCCTGCTTGCCTTGCAGCATCTGTTGGCGGGCCATAATCTCAAGCGAGCGCAGCTGGTCCTTATACAGGTTGTTGGCATTCACCTTTTCTATCGAGAGAGCAGCATCGCTGTTTCCGCCCCAGCGGCGACAGAGATATAGCTCTGTGAAGATTCTTCCTATGCGATAGTGGCGCGAGAAGATAAGTCCCAGTGCATAATCCTCGCCGTAGCTGGTGTTGGGGAATCCCACCTGTCTCAACAGCGGAGTGAAGAAAGCACGTGGCGCGCCCAGTCCGTTTATACGCAGGGCGTTGTTAGGTCCGTTCTCATCGGTCCACTCAGCGTGGTCTATAAGTCCCGGTGGCAGAGTGTTCAGGTCGAAGTCGCACATGCGGTACGAGCCAATCACCATTGCTGCATTCTGCTTGTAGAAGGCATCCACAATCTGCTGCAGTGTCTTTGGCGACGAGTAGAGGTCGTCAGAGTCAAGCTGCACGGCAAATCGTCCGCAGTGGTCATCGTGTATAGCTGTGTTCCAGCATCCGCCTATTCCCAAGTCGTAGCGCTCGGGGATTATATGTATAAGTCGCTCGTCGTGGAATCCACGCAGCAACTCTGTTGTTCCGTCGGTCGAGTGGTTGTCCACCACAATAACGTTGAACTTGAATTTCGTCTTCTGACTCAATGCGCTGTTCACCGCGTCGCAGATGGTCTTCTCGCGGTTGTAAACGGGAATAACCACCGAAGCCTCTACGTCAAACTCCTGCTCGTTGAAGTCGGGTGTGCGATAGAACGATGGGTCGATCTTTGCTCCGATTGCGGCCAGATGAGCCGTAGCGGCATGCTCCATCTCTATCTGTACCTCGCGGTTGCGCGGGTTCACGTAGTCAAACTGCTTCTCGCCCGATGCTCTGGTGTCGGTCTCCTGCTCGGTATACAGCCTCTCGTTTATGTGGAATATGCGTCCTTCGCGACTCAGGAAAAGTCGCAGGGCATAAACTGCAGCAAACTTATATGCGTTTTCGCCGGCTTGCGATGCAAAGGCATTAAGTAGCGATGTCTTTACCAGAATCAGCGATCCCAGGTCGAAGTCGTCGCGTATGCTACCTATCTGATAGTCGATAACGGGGTGTGGCTGCAGCTTTCCGTCGATAAGGTCGTTGTGGTCGGCATAAATCATTGCAGCGTCCGAGTCGCTTGCTATTCTCAGCATGCGGTCAAGCGTGCCTTTAGCCATCTGTATCTCTCGTGGACGTATCTGCAGCAAAGCGTAGTCGGCTTTAGCATTCTCAGCTATAGCCGCAATAGTAGCGCTGCTTGTAAGGTCGTTAACTACTATCTGCTCGCAGTCGCATAGTGCCAAGTCAAGTTCTCCAAGGTGCTCGTTCACCAGCAGATAGATATGTTGAATTGTCTTGCTGCCCTTTATCTGCGCTACCATGTCGCGTGCAGAATCAAGATCGCTGCAAGGCAGGAAACAGTCTATTTTTTCTCTCATTCTGTGAAATAATTGTTTTATTGCAGGCAAAAGTAGCAATATTTTCCGAGAAAACCATATTATTCAAGTTTTTTTTCTACCTTTGCAGGCAAAAAGTTAAGATGAACGACGAAAAGAAGGTGTTATTAGGCATGTCGCTTGCCGAATTGCAGCAGGTGGTGGCTGAACTGGGTATGCCCAAGTTCACAGCTGCCCAGATAGCCAAGTGGCTCTATCAGCAGCACGTTGGCACCATCGATGAGATGACCAATCTCTCGAAGGCCAACCGCGAGAAGCTTAGTCAGGGCTATCAGGTGGGCTGTATGGCTCCTATCGATAGTCAGCACTCCAAGGATGGAACCATAAAATATCTGTTCCCCGTTGTCAGCGGCCATTTTGTAGAGACCGTCTACATTCCCGATGGCGACCGCGCCACACTTTGTGTGTCGTGCCAGGTGGGCTGCAAGATGAACTGCCTGTTCTGTCAGACTGGTAAGCAGGGCTACGAGGGTAGTCTTAGTGCCGGCGACATTCTGAATCAGATATACTCACTGCCCGAGCGCGAAACACTCACCAACATTGTGTTTATGGGTCAGGGCGAACCAATGGATAACCTCGATGCCGTGCTTCGTGCCACCGAGGTTCTTACCAGCGATTACGGTTATGCATGGAGCCCTCGCCGCATCACTGTGTCGAGTGTAGGCGTAAAGAACAAGCTTAAGCGTTTCCTCGACGAGAGCGAGTGCCACGTGGCTATCTCTATGCACTCACCTCTGCCCGAGCAGCGCCAGCAGCTGATGCTGGCCGAGAAGCAGATGTCGATAACCGATGTTGTCGAGCTGTTGAAGCAGTACGACTTCAGCCATCAGCGCCGTTGTTCGTTCGAGTACATCTGTTTTGCAGGTCTTAACGACACCACAACCCATGCTCGCGAGATAATAAAACTGCTTCGCGGACTTGATTGTCGTGTAAACCTTATCCGTTTCCACGAGATTCCTGGTGTTGATCTTCCAGGAGCCGACGAGAAGCGTATGGAGGCCATGCGCGACTATCTCACGGCCCACGGTGTGTTTACCACCATCCGTGCCAGCCGCGGCCAAGACATCTTTGCTGCCTGTGGCCTCCTGAGTACGGCTAAGAAATTGTCAAATAGTAAATAGTCAAATCGTCAAATATATCTATGGATAAGAAAATTCGCGTGGCAATCACGCATGGCGACACCAACGGCATCGGCTATGAGGTAATCCTCCGAGCTTTCGAGGACCCCATGATGCTCGATATGTGCATACCTATTATATATGGTTCGCCAAAAGCTGCTACCTTCCATCGTAAGGCCATGCAGATAGAAACCCAGTTTACCATCATTAAGAATGCCGAGGAGGCTAAGGACGGGCGTGTAAACCTGCTTGCCACCTTCGACGACGAGGTGCCTGTAGAGTTCGGTCATTCCACCGAGGCCAGCAGTAATGCTGCAAAGCAGGCATTAGCCCGCGCCAAGGAGGATATGCAGAAACACCTCTTCGATGTGCTTGTGCTTGGTCCTGTAGTGTCTAATCCTAATCCCAATCGCGAAGAAAAGGCACTTACCATCATGCTCAGCGATCGCGTACGTATCGGCTTGCTCACCAATCATCTCCCCATCAAGGAGGTGGCTCAGTCCATCAGCATCGAGAAGATTGTTGAGAAGGGAAAGATTTTCTTCAACAGCCTTAAGCGCGATTTCCGCATCAATAATCCCCGCCTTGCCGTGCTGGCCCTGAACCCACAGCTGGGTGCCGAGGAAGAGCAGATCATCGCTCCTGCCGTTGCCGAACTCGAGAAGCAGAATGTTCAGGCCTTTGGCCCATACGCTGCCGAGGAGTTCTTTGCATGCAACAATCACGAGCAGTTTGATGGCGTGCTGGCCATGTACGATGATCAGGGCATGCTGCCATTCAATTCGCTTGCTCCCGAGTTTGGTGTTAAGCTCAAGGCAGGTATCACAGCCATATGCACCACAACCGACCATGGACCATCGTTCGAGATTGCCGGACAGGGTATTGCCGACCCGACATCGCTGCGCCAAGCCATTTATACCGCAGTAGATATGTTCCGTAATCGCATGGAGTACGACGAGCCATTTGCCAATCCTCTGCCAAAGCTCTATCACGAGAAACGTGAGGATGGCGACAAAGCCCGTTTTGCCATGCCTCGTGCCAAGGACGTGTTCAAGTAAACCGTAAAGCAAACTAGATCCCGTTTCTAAAATGAAAAAGAAGTATCAGAACGGCTTTTTCCTTTTCGGATTGCTTGTTCTCATTATAATGGCCTCCCAGCTTGACTTCCGTCAGGCTTGGGACGGCATTCGTCATGCAGGCTATTGGTTCGTTGGCGTACTGGTGCTATGGGCATTTCTCTATATAATCAACACCGCCTCATGGTATCTCATCATCAATACTATCGGCGACGAACACGGTGTTTGTCGCAAGTGCAAGGTAGGTTTCTGGTGGCTCTACAAGATCACCGTTTCCGCCTTTGCCCTCAACTACGCCACACCTGGCGGACTTATGGGTGGCGAGCCTTATCGCATCATGTCGCTATCGCCCAAGATTGGCGGACAGCGCGCCTCGTCGAGTGTCATCCTCTATGTCATGACCCACATCTACAGTCACTTCTGGTTCTGGTTCCTTAGCGTACCTCTTTATGTGTTGACTCAGAAGATGACTCCCCTCAGCTACATTCTACTGCCTCTCATCGCAGGCATAGCGCTGCTGGCCATCTGGTTCTTCCTGCGTGGCTATAAGCGTGGCATAGCCATGACGGGCATGAAGCTGCTCAGTCACTTCCCGATGGTAAAGAAGTGGGCTCAGCCCTATATTGAGAACAATCGCGAAAAGCTGGCCGAGGTCGATCAGCAGATAGCAGCTCTGCACAATCTCAATCCCCACACGTTCAAGATGGCCGTATTCCTCGAGCTGCTGTGCCGTGTGGCGTCAACATTCGAGATTTATTTCATCCTGCTGGTTATCATGCCCGAGGTCACCATTCCTCAGTGCATCCTCATCTACTCCTTCACCACGCTGTTTGCCAACATGCTGTTCTTCATGCCGTTGCAGCTTGGTGGTCGCGAGGGTGGATTCCTTATGAGTACCGAGGGTCTCAGCATGACGGCCAATGCAGGTATCTTTGTTGCCCTGCTTGTGCGCGTTCGTGAGCTTGTTTGGACCGCTATCGGACTGCTTTTAATCAAGTTTGATAAGAAAGAAAAGTGATTTTGCGTTAAAAATCTGCCAAAATTGCAGATGTTTCAGAAAAAATATGTAATTTTGTCAGCTCAATGAAGACATCAGAACTTCAAAACATCAAACAGCGGTACAATATCGTAGGTAATTGCGATGCATTGAACCACGTGCTCGACGTAGCCCTTCAGGTTGCGCCCACCGATTTGAGTGTGCTCATCGTAGGTGAGAGTGGAGTGGGTAAGGAGATTATTCCCCGTGTCATCCACGACAATTCTCCGCGTCGTCGCGAAAAGTATTTCGCCATCAACTGCGGTTCCATCCCCGAGGGTACTATCGACTCCGAACTCTTTGGTCATGTAAAGGGTTCGTACACAGGTGCCATTAACGATTCGCCAGGATACTTCGGTGTGGCCAATAAGGGCACCCTGTTCCTCGATGAAGTGGGCGAGCTGCCATTGGCCACTCAGGCCCGATTGCTGCGTGTGCTCGAAACGGGCGAGTATATCCCCGTGGGAGCTACCGAGGTGCGTAAGACCGATGTGCGCATCGTAGCCGCTACAAACGTAAACATCCGTCAAGCCATCAGTGAGGGCCGCTTCCGCGAAGACCTCTACTATCGTCTCAACTCTATACCCATCCAGATGCCCCCTCTGCGCGAGCGTGGCGAGGATATCATACTGTTGTTCCGATTGTTTGCCCTGCAGATGGCCGAGAAATACAAGATGGACCGCGTGGTGCTCGACGAGGGCGCCAAGCAGTTGCTTATGCACTACAAGTGGCCTGGCAACGTGCGCCAGCTAAAGAATATTACTGAGCAGATCAGTGTACTCTCGCCCGAGCGTAACATCACCGCTCAGGTGCTGTCGCAGTTCATCCCGCAGGATCAGGAGTCAACCCAGTTGGCCACCATCCATCGCGAGGGCAGTGGCGACCACAGCTTCGAGAACGAACGCGAGATTCTGTATAAGATTCTGTTCGAGCTCCGTGGTAATGTGAACGATATGCGTCGAGAGATGAGCGCGCTGAAGAAGCAGCTGGACGATGTGCAGACCTCAAAGCCTACTACCGTAGATCCTCTGCCTGCACCTACCACATATCCAACACCCATCACCCAACACCCAACACCCGTGGCATCTGTCGAGGATGCCATCGCTGAGGAGTATGTCGAGCCCGAGAAAGAGTTGGAGAGCCTGAACCTCAACGACCTTGGCAAGCAGATGCTCGAAAAAGCCCTTGAGCGCAATCATGGCAACCGCAAGAAAGCCGCCCAGGAGTTGGGCATTAGTGACCGAACCCTCTATCGCAGATTGAAACAGTATGGCCTCGATCAGTAAATATATCCGAATCGTGATGGTTGCCGCCGTAATGGCAACCATAAGTGCTTGCTCCGTAAGCTACAAGTTCAACGGCGCCAGCATCGATTATTCGCAGACCAAGACCATCCAGATAGCTGAGTTCCCCATCCGCAGTAGCTATGTTTGGGGCCCTATGGGACCGATGTTCAACAATCAGCTTAAGGATCAGTTTGCCAATCACACCCGTCTTGAGCAGGTAAAGCGCAATGGCGACCTGAAGATTGAGGGTGAGATAACCCGTTATGAGCAGCGAAACAAGAGCGTTAGTGCCGAGGGCTATTCGGCCATGACCGAGCTCACCATGACGGTAAACGTGCGATTTACAAACAATAAGAATCATAAGGAAGACTTCGAGCAGCAGTTCTCAGCCTCGGCCAGCTACGAAACCACCCAGTCGCTCAACAGCGTTCAGGAGGAGCTGGTAACCCAGATGGTAAAAGACCTCTGCGACCAGATATTCAACAAGACCGTAGCCAACTGGTAATAACATCTATGGATAGAATCACCGAACTGATAAAACATCCGGAGAGGATGGACCGCGACACGCTCTACGAGTTGCGCTCCTTGCTCGCACTCTATCCCTATTTCCAGACGGCCCGCCTGTTGTTGCTGCAGAACCTCTATCTGCTGCACGATCCTACCTTCGACGAGGAGTTACGCCGTGCCTCGGCCTATATCACCGACCGCCGCGTGGTGTTCAAGATGATCGAGGGTCGCCACTACGAGTATCGCAACATGGTGCGCCAGCAGAAGGCTGCCCAGCCAAAGGTTGCCGAAAACGAAGACCGCACCTCAACCCTTATCGACAATTTCCTTGATCAGATTCCTAAGGATTACGAGGAGGAAATCGATCCCAAACCCAAGCGCAAACCCACACCTGCCGATGCTGCTGTCGACTACATCAGCTACCTTGTTGAGGTGGAGCCCGAGGGCACTCAGGAGATGCCTGGAGAGATGCCGAAAATGTTCGGTCAAGATCTTATAGATTCGTTCATAAATGATGACAAAGGTAAGTTCACTCTCAGTGAAACGCCCGAGTATCGTCCTGAGCCTCAATCAATAGCCCAAAATGACGAAATTGAGGTTGGTGGAGAGTTTTTTACTGAAACTTTGGCCCGAATTTACATCAAACAAGGCAGATATTCGAAAGCTTTAGAAATTATTAGGCGATTAAGTTTGGAAAATCCGAAAAAAAATGCTTACTTTGCAGATCAAATACGTTTCTTAGAGAAATTAGTGATAAATAACAATAAAAAAAATAAATAAAAAAATGTACACATTATTTGTAATTCTCATCGTGATTGCAGCACTGCTTATGATCGGCATTGTGCTCATCCAGGAGTCAAAGGGAGGCGGTCTTGCTTCTCAGTTCTCAGGTTATAACCAGATTGGCGGTGTTCGCAAGACTACCGACTTCATCGAGAAGGCCACTTGGTTCCTCGCTGGTTTCATGGTTCTCGTTAGCGTATGCTGTGCATACGTAGCACCTCAGGCAGGTGGCGATAGCTCAGTAATGGAGAACTATCAGGCTCCAGCTACCAATCCTAACAACCTTCCTGGTTTTGGTGCTAGCCAGCAGCAGAACGCTGCTCCAGCAGCCGAGGCTCCTGCAACAGAGGCTCCCGCAGCTCCAGCAGAGAAGAAGTAAAACTGCAAAACAAAACAACATCAATACAGGGTGTGCATCACTGCTCACCCTGTTTTTTTTCCCCATCCTGCCAATTAAATATAAAAAAAATTGGGAAAAAATACCAAATTTGGAAAAATCTGCTTATATTTGCACCAAATTGTACAAACTATAATATTACTAACGATGAAAAAGAACTTATTATGGATGTTTGCCGCCATCCTTATCTTCGGCCTTTCTGTGATTACATTTACTGCTTGTAACGTTAACGACAATGCTGTTGATGTCCCTGTCGACATCCCCGTTGTTGGTGATCTTGATCTGAAAGATCCTCTAACCATCGAGGCGGTAGCGAATGGTGATATCGACCTCTATCTTGATGCCGACCTTCCTGAGCCCATTTATTATAGTGTGAATGGAGGAGAGAAGCAGGCGGTGCTTGTTGCGCACGACGATGGTGATAAGGAGATTAGAACCACTCTTACCCTGAAAGTTGGCGATAAAGTACAGCTTTTCAGCCGTAATACCACTCTGAATGACTATGAGAATAACAAAGGCTTCAATATCTATTGCGATATGGATTGCTATGTTTATGGCAATGTTATGAGTCTTATCTCGCCCGATGATAACTGGAAGGATAACAAGGAAATAACAGAGCCCTATGCCCTTATTTCGCTGTTTATCTATTCCGACATAATAAATCATCCCGTACGCCGCCTCATGCTGCCGGCTACCAAGATTTCAAAAAAGTGCTATTCTCACATGTTTGAGTATACAAAGCTTGAAGTAGCCCCAGAGTTACCCGCCACCGTGCTGGGCGAAGATTGTTATAACTATATGTTTGCATACTGCGACTATCTCAAGACGGCACCCGCACTTCCAGCCACCCAGTTGGCAAAAGGTTGCTACAGCTATATGTTCTGGTCGAGCGAGGGTTTGACCAAGGCTCCCGCGCTTCCTGCCACCAAGTTGGCCGAGAGCTGCTACGAGTTCATGTTCACTTTGTGCCCGGCTCTGGCCGAAGCTCCAGAACTTCCAGCCACTCAGTTGGCTAATGATTGCTATTTCGGCATGTTCGCTAACTGCACATCGCTTACCAAGGCTCCTGAGCTACCAGCCACAACATTGGCCGAAAGCTGCTATCATAATATGTTTGAAAATTGCGAAAAGATTACTGAAGCCCCTGAGTTGCCAGCCACCACTATGGAACCCAGTTGTTATCATGGAATGTTCTCTGGTACGTCAATTACCAAGGCACCTGTTCTCCCCGCCACCACTCTGGCCGAGTCTTGCTATGAGTCGATGTTCTACGATTGTGAGGCACTTACCGAGGCACCAGCTCTACCAGTTACCCAGTTAGCTGATAGGTGTTACGCCTATATGTTCGCTCGCTGTAGCAATCTCACTGGCACCATCGAGCTGCCGGCCGAGGAGTTGCCCGAACGTTGCTATTATTCTATGTTCTACAGATGCTCTAAGCTAAGCAGTGTCAAGTGTCTTGCTACAACTATGACGGGCAAGTATGCCTTGGCGTCGTGGCTCGAAATAGCAGGAACCGATGAGTCTGTCAGCACCCGCACACTTACGCATGCTTCTGGAACTCCATGGGTAAACAGCGACGAATATGCTACCGAGCTTACCGACTGGTTTGCGCCAACAGACTGGACGCTCGTTAGCCAGTAATATTTAAACGAGTTTAAAGAATTGGCAGAAATGTTTATCATGGTTTAAAATAAGTGCCATGCCGTCCATATTACATGGCATCTTAAACAAATAAAAATCCCAGACATACAAGCATGATACGCTCCTCCGATTCATGCCCGAAGGTATGATGGAGGAGCGGATTATGAAGTACGGGGTAAAGCTTTGAACGCGGTGTTATCCGCAATGGAAATATTTCGTGACGAGTTTTTTGATTTCCTCGGGATAACCCTCGATGTTTTTGCGAAGCGTTACATCGTCGAAAGCCCGTAGCTGGGCGATGATGCCGTCGATCATAGCGGGCGAGAAGACATGGTGTTCTTCGAAGACAGCACGCAGGCGTTCCAGACAGTCGGCAGAAGCGACACAGGAATCAGGAAGCTGTGCGAGCGTAGCCAGACGATCGGCATTCTCAGCGGCATGGATATTCACATTGACGTATGTGCGCTCTGCCACCTCAAGGGCATCGGGCATCTCGAAGCCGTGACGACAGGCCACGCAGAGTCCTGCCAGCAACTGATAGAGGTCGGCAGAACCGTCGGGCGAGCGCATCTCTACAGTCTGCTTGATGCTCGTGTCGTATTTCGTTTCCTTCTCCAAGGGGTTGGCCTTGTAACACATGTCCACATCGGCAGCCCAGCCCAGCGGCACGCGCACCAACACAGAGCGGTTCCTATCGCCCCAGCATACGTTTGTAGGTGCTTCCTGATGGGGCACGAGACGGAAATAGCTGGTAGGATTCTTATTGCCAAAGGCGGTGATGGCAGGTGCAAGATCCATCATGCCTGCTATCATCTTACGGGCAGCCTCCGACAGTACGCCGTCGGCCAGCATCTGGTTCTTGCCGTCCTTCATCATCCGCATGTGGATATGCAGGCCTGAACCCGCCTTGCCAGTGGTAATCTTCGGTGCGAAGGTCACGTCGTAGCCCATCTGATAGCCGAGGTTGCGGATTATCCACTTGGCGAGCATCAGCTGGTCGGCAGCCTGCTCTACGGGTACGGGCAGAAATTCAATCTCGTTCTGTTCGTAGTTCTTGCCGTCGATAGTGAAGTTGCCCACTTCTGAGTGACCATATTTAATCTGACCGCCAGCCTGTGCTATATACTGCATACATTGGGTGCGGAACTCGTTGGCCTTGGCATACGGTGCCGACTCATGATAGCCGCGCTGGTCCTGAGCAGGGAACACCTTCTCATCGTCGCTAATGACGTAATACTCCAGTTCGCCCATCGCCTGATACTCCATACCCGTCACCTCGCGGAAGGCCTCAGCAGCCTTGTGGAGCGTGTACTCGGGTGACGACTCCAGCGGGTTGCCGTCCTTATCGAAGTAGGAACAGAGTAGCGACACGGTGGGTATCTCAGCAAACGGATCGACGAAGGCCGTGCGGAAACGGGGCAGCACATAGAGATCGCTTGAGCCGGCCTGGATAAAACTGAACAGGCTCGAACCGTCCACACGCTCGCCGCAGGTGAGGATGGTCTCGAGGTAGTCGAGGTCGTTGATGACGAAGTTCAGCGTCTTCAACTTACCGTCACCGCCAGGATACATGAAGTTCACCATGCGGATGTCGTTATTAACGATGTAGTCGATGATGTCGGCTTTCGTAAATTCCGAAGCCGGTTTCTGAAGTGCCTCTACAATGAGATTAGCATTCAGTTTTAGGTGTTTGTTGTTCATAATTCTATCGTTTTATTGTTATCTAAATACACTTAAATCTAACGGCAAAGATAGTGATAATCAGAGAATTTTCGCTATATTTGCATCGATATTTATGATAGTTTAGTAAGAAATGATAGAAATCCATGCAACTTGTACCTCTAAAAATTTTCAATTTTCCCAAGGCAAAATAGCATTGCTTTGGGATTTTTTGTATATATTTGCAGCAGAATTAGCAATTTGACAATTTTTGGAACTATAAATGCAATGAGAAAAAACCTTTTAATACTGGCATTATCTATTATCCTGATACCGATTTTGAATGGATGCAGTAAAGACGATGCCGACTTTAAGAAACGATGTGAAGAGGCAGAGATACACCACAGGCTGACGATTTGTGATAACACTGCCCGAGAACAAACATTCCAAATTATTATAATCAAAATTATGAAGAAACTAACATTAGCAATCATGTTTGCGTTTTGCACGCTTGGTGCTGGGGCGCAGAAACTCGTGCTCGATCAGAGCCTCAATCCTGGTTGGGCTGGAGCTAACATCACTAACAAGAACAAGCCCGAAGGCCGCTTCTACCGTCTCAGGAACGAGGTGCAGGTAACAGGATTCCAGACTCCTCAGATAGTGCAAGACCTCGAGCTCTATATATCCGAGCCCATCTCTACCGGCTATCTCGCCCTCTACCGCCTTCCCCTCTCAGCCCCCAACTACAAGTTCTATGTAGTGCTCTACAACGAGCGTAAGGTGCCCCAATACGTTCTCAACCTGTGCGAGCTCACCGGCAATGACTATTGCGAAGTTCAGGATGTTCGCTGGGATCCCACTACCGAGCGCGTGCTGTTCAATATGGCCTGCCCCAGCTACTCATCCGAGATCAATGGCCGCGGCTCTAAGCTCTACTGCGTAACCCCCGAGGGCCATCTCATCTGGGAGACCGGCTACCTCACAAGTAACGATATCTTCATCCTCGACGATGAATTCGTTTATTGCGCCTACGGCTTCACCAGCGAGAAAGATTATATCTTCCTGCTCGATAAGAACACCGGTCGCGTTTATTCCAAGCTCCCAGTGCCTAAGAAGATTCAGTACCTCGAGTTGCAGGAGCGCCGAGGCAAGCAAGTCCTCTTTGCTGCCGATAGCGACGATAAGCTCTATACCTTCCGTGTAGACTATTCAGTGCTGCAGTCGCCCATCGATATGACCATCCCCGGCGGTCCCAAAGCCTTCACCCTCGTCTATGCCACCAGCAGCGACGGCTACCTTAATGTTCGTGAAGAGCCATCCATGAAGGCAAAGATTATCGACCGTCTCAACGCCAAGAAAAACGGCCTCGGCCATGCCGAGCTGCTTAAGACTATGGGCGAGTGGAGCCGCATCTTTATCAACGGCCAGGTAGGCTACGTCTATAATAAGTATATGGGCAAGCAGACGTGGTACACCGGCAAGGGCTCTGATATGATGATTGCTTATTCTATGCAGACACCTATCTATTGTGACGATTTCGACGACGAGGGCAATCGCCTTGTCCGTTACGTCCTTAACGGCGGCGTCATTATAGCCGACCAGTTCAGCTACCCCGGCGGCGACTACTACGTTCTCTCCACCCCCGAGGAGTTCCTCTACGTCAAGCGCGACGACATTCTCATTAAATCAAAAAGATAGATAAGCCCCGCCGGTTGGCGGGTTTTTTTATTATCCTATTGTTATCGTATACTTACTCATGAACGATGCACCCGGCTGCAGATGATTCATCAGCGGCTTATCTTTAAACTCCCCTTTAAATCCACGTGGATCGCCCAGACCGTACCAAGGTTCAATGCACACAAACGGCGCCTGCTTGTCAAACGGGCTCCAGAATGCGCATACAGGGCACTTGTAATCCACTGTCACTGCAGGCTCCCC
>DEHD01000029.1 GCA_002351725.1 Prevotella sp. UBA2809 | reverse complement strand
GAGATAAGTCAACAAAATCAGTATAATAAACAGTAATTAACGAAACAGTAACAAATCAAGGCTCAGAGGGAGTCAACATTATACAGGGAAAGACAAAAATATTCATTTATTCATTTATTCAAATACGACAGGAAGGTTTTTTGCTTTCCTAAAAAAAGTTGACTAAGAAAATCTTATTATTATATATATTATAATATATATAATAATAAAACTATATTTTAATAAATTATCCTCTCTATCACCCTTTACTCCCATAGAAGGTTTTCGCAAGAGTCACCCACCACTTGCAAAAACCTTCCTGTCATAAATGAATATTTGAATATTTGAATACTTGAATATTACTTTTTATTTGTACAGTCCAGCATTTTTTATTAACTTTGCACCCACAAAAATAATAATAAATAGATGGCACGTAATAAAGAAATAACGAATAAACTCAACGAGAGAAAAATAGTACTCGCAGAGATTTTGGAAGAATACAATAAGTATTATGTAGGGATAGCAGATAAGCTGATGGGAAAACGTTACGCAGGTCTTGGTATGTGTTTAATTGAAGAATCATCATTTGCTATGTCATATGGTTGCTACTCAAATCTAAAAAACGTAGAAAGAACAAAACGTTTGGTTGATGTGTTTCGCAAGAAAGCTTTTATAGAAGGGCATGAAAATAATCGATTATTAAGCCGTAGAAGCTATGATGATCTTATTTATTCTATATCCCGTTTATATTCAATAGACGTGGAACTCTTGATGTTTGATATGAAAAAATTTTATAAGACAATAATTAAGTTTAATACTTGTAATTTCACGCCGGTTGAGGTGAAAGCCTTATCTCGTTTGTTATTATCTGAACAGGTTTCGTTGGTCCCTAAGGCATTCACAGGAGATTATCCTTCATTATATTTAATTCTAAAATCTTTTATATCAATGATTGTAGATTATGAGTTTAGTATTGGTTTAAATCCGCTGCCTCATGCGGCCTTCTTATTGTAACCCGATGTAAATCCTGATTAGAGAGATTGCCAGCGAATATTGTACTTTAACTATTAAGGACAAGAATACGAGAGTGTATTTTGTTGCATACTTTACCAGATTGTTGAAGAGGGTGAATGGCATGCTGCCTAAATTGATGTCGGGGGAGTTGAAGGTGAAAAATGTAACTTTTTAGAAAAAAGTATTTGCAATTTAAAAATTAGTTGTATCTTTGCACAAAATATGAATTATGACATATCTGAATCAGTTTCACAAAGAAGCAGTGGAGAGGAAACTGCGGAAAATCGCGGAATCCATGAAATCGCCGATGAACTCCGTCGACGCTGCCAATTATATGAAGCACAACTTCGAGATAGCCAAGGCGATGTAAATCATCTGGAAGTTGAATATCCTCCATATCAAGAACCCTTAATGATGGCTGCAGAACCAATAGAATAAAAGCCTGAAGTTTTACCTAAATTAAAATAGGCGCGCATCACTGCGAGCCTCTTTACTTAATTACTTAAAAAACTAAATTAATCAACCATAAACCTTCTTGGTTAGCCAAGCGGCAAAGCCGAGCGAACCATTAAAATCTTTTATGGACTGCAAAGATACCACTAATTATCCATATAACCAAACGTTTGGGGATAAAAGTGTAACGCGAACACATTTTTGTGAAAAAGCCTTTATAATCTTGAGGAAAAGCACTATCTTTGCGCTCCGATATGAAAATTAAATGATGGATGAAGGTGGGTAGGGCGATGGCGATACAGGAAAACGGAACAGATAGCATCGATGATTTTGCGCTGCTTACTGGCTGGGACTTATGTCGCGAAGCACTGAAATGAAAAAAGCGAGCCGAAAGTTTTGTGCTTTCGGCTTTTTTGTGTATTTTTGCAAACAGATATTAGCCTGTTGACTGATGAAAAGGGTTTTTATATTAGGATTAAAGATATTTGGCGGACTGGTGGCGCTGATTCTGGTGCTGCTAGCGGCAATATTCTTCTACATAAACTCGAATGCGGGTCAGCAGCGGTTGCTTAAGTTTGCCACCGATCTGTTGCAGGAAAAGCTTGAGACCAAGGTGCAGATAGACAGCGTGAGCGTGAACTTCGGCACCATGGATGTGAACCTCTTTGGACTGGATGTGGAAGACCGACAGCAGCGGCCTATGTTGCAGACCGACCGGATATCGGTGAGCGTAGATCTGAAGGACCTGATGGCGCATAAGGTGGAGGTGAAAAGCGCGGATATAGACGGACTGCGTGCGAAAGTGTTTCAGCCGAGAGACAGCGCGGCCAACTTCCAGTTTATAATAGATGCCTTTAAGAGCGACAAGCAGAAGCCAAAAACAACCGACAAGCCGAAAAGTAAGAATACGCTGGAGCTGGATGTGAGCCGTCTGCAGCTGAGAAACATATACGTGGAGCATCACCATGCTACGAAGAAGTACCAGATGGCTGACACTTACAGCATGAGGCTGCTGACACTGAAACCAAAGGGCAAAAAGTATGTGGTGACAATCGACGGACTGCGATATACTACGAATAATCATCTGCCGAGAAAGAATGCCGACCGACCGAAGCGAGGATTCTTTGATGCGGGACATCTGGACGTGAAGGCCGACCTGGAGCTGATGGTGAACCACTACGGCAAGGATACGGTGAACATATCGCTTACGCGCTGCGTGGCAAAGGACTCGGTGAGTGGGTTTAACTTCAGCGATATCCGTCTGGATGCGGGGATAAACAAGCGCGAGGCTAACCTGCGAAACGTGGCGATAAAACACCTGAACACCACGATAAACTTTGACAGTGCCATAGTGCAGTTGCCAAGTAAGAAGCAGGGGCGTAAACTGGAGTACCAGACCTCGATGATTACAGGACGTACGATACTTAAGGACATAGCGCGCCCGTTTGCGCCGGTATTAGGCCGATTTACCATCCCGCTGAACTTCAAGGTGGTGATGAGTGGTACCGACAGCACGATGCACTTCCGCCAGGTGCATGTGAACACCGACGACCAGAGGCTGAAGATTGACGCCAAGGGCGATATAACGCATCTGCAGGAGAAAGAGAAGCTGTTTATAAGGTTCTACGTTAACAAGATGCACACCAACGCGGTTACGGCCAAGCGCATAATTGACCAGTTCCTTGTGAAGAAATTCATGATGCGCCAGCTTAACAACCTCGGATCAATAAGCTTTAAGGGCAGTTTTGACGTGCTCTACAAGATGGAGAAATTCCGCGGTGTGCTGAACACCACGCACGGATATCTTGGCGTGAACCTTACGCTGAATGAGCGGACAAAATATCTTACAGGCTCGGCCAGCACAAAGGGATTCAACTTAGGCGAGGTGATAGAGATGAAGCATATAACGGATGTGGGATTCAACGCCAACTTTACGTTCGACTACTCGAAGCCTCGTACAGCGCGCGTGCGCCGACTGCGTGGCGGAAAACTGCCTATAGGCTCGGTGGTAGTGAACGATGCGCGCGCCAGCTTCAGGAAGGTAAAATTCAGCGACATTAGCGCTACGATAAAGAGCGACGGTGTGGTGGCTGATGGACACATAGCCCAGACGAAGAAGCACACCGACATAATGTGCGACTTTACGTTTAATAATACTGACTCTATCAACAAGATGAAGATAAAGCCCCGTCTGCGTCTGAAGAATATGTTCTGGCAGAAGAAGATGACTGATGAGGAGCGCACTGAGGCTCAGCTGAAAAAGTTGCAGAAAAAGCAGGAGAAGGCTGCTGCTAAGGAGGAAAAGCTGAAAGCAAAGGAGGAGAAAAAAGCCGAAAAGGCTGCCCGCAAGGCTGAAAAGAAAGCTGCCCGAGAGCAGCGCAAAGCCGAAAAGAAAGCTGCCAAAGAGGCGGCCAAAGAGGCGAAGAAACTTAAAGAACAATAAGGAAATGAAATCATATAAAACATTTGCACAATTTATATTCAGTACAACTATAGCATTAACATCGATGGCTTCGTGTGGATTAGGCAGGGAGCCGGAACCGCAGAAAACACCCGAGGAGATACGCCTGGAAGAGGTGAGCCGGATGGACACCGTGGAGCTGATGATGCGCGTGAACCCCGACACGATTGAGGGGCGCACGAAGCTCGACTCGCTATCGGCCGACGCATGGATGCTGATAGACGACAGTACGGGCATAGTGATATCGGCAAAGAACGCCTACTGCAAGCGATATATGGCGTCGATAACAAAGATGATGACGTGCTTGCTGGCGCTTGAGAACGGAGTGCTGAAAGACACCGTAGAGATAACGGACGATGTGTATATTAACAAGGACGGACGCGTGAGAAAGGGCGAGGCGTACCTGCTGGAAGACCTGATAGCGGAGATGATGATGATTAGCGACAACGACGCTGCATACGCCATTGCAAAGCATGTGGCTGGCGACACGCTGACATTCTACGACATGATGAACCGCAAGGCTATGTACCTGAGCATGGACAGCACTCACTTTGCCAACCCAAACGGTATGCCTAACGACAACAACTTCAGCAGTGCGGCCGACTTAGTAAAACTGGCCAGATACTGCATGCGCGACAGTGCCTTTGCGGCAATAGTGGGAACGGCCGAGAAGCAGATTCCGCTGATAGACGGAAGGCATCTGGACTGTCGAAACAGCAACGCGCTGATACATACCTACGAGGGATGTACGGGAATAAAGACAGGATTTACATATCAGGCTGGATACTGCCTCGCATCGCAAGCCACACGCGACGGAATAACACTAACGTTAGTGCTACTGAACAGCAGGAGTTTTAAAAGCAGATTCGTTGAGTCGGCCGCAATACTGGATTACGGATTCCGCGTGATGAAGGCTTACAGGCAGAACTCAAAGTGCTGATAGTCCTTCAGGGTGCGCCAGGCTCCGCCCCAGCTGAAGCCGTGCTTGATGAACAGCTTATAGCACAAATCAGAAGTAGTGATTTTATAAGGGTAATCGGCCTTGCGATCAACGTAAGGCTTGCCTGTTGCGGGCTCTACTATCTGATGACCATCCTTCTTACTATACCTTACATAGGGGTTATAGAGCGGATTGATATCGATGGCCAATCCGCGGGCATGTTTTGAAAGATTCTTTGAACCCGACACGTTGCGATAACAGAAGCAGCTGGTGTTGTTGGCACGCATCTGGCGTTCGTCGTCGGCATCATAGTTGTCGGGCAGACGCATGCGCTGGATGGGGTAGTGGGCAGCATACAGCTCGCGGAAGATGGTGAGCAGCTTCTGGGCTATGAGTTTGTTGCAGATGAGTTCGCCAACATGTGTGCGGCCTTCGAGGTCGTAGTGCGAAATGCGCAGGTAGCGAAGGTCGGCGCGGCGGATATAAGGGTTATCGTGCCAAGTCTTGCCCTGCATGGTTTGCCACACGCTATCGGGGATAGCCTGAGAGGAAAATATCTGGCCTTGCGCACCAAGAGTGCAGCAAAGCCAGATAGAGATAGTAGTGAGTAGTTGTTTCATTATATTACATAAATGCTACGGTGAGTCCGGCCATAACAATGCTTACCATCGACATGAGTTTGATGAGGATGTTGAGTGAAGGACCGGATGTATCCTTGAAGGGGTCGCCAACGGTATCGCCCACGATGCAGGCCTTATGGGCAAACGAGCCCTTACCGCCAAAGGCGCCTTCTTCGATATTCTTCTTGGCGTTATCCCAAGCTCCACCGGCATTGGCCATAAATACTGCGAGGGTGAATCCACCAGCGAGTCCGCCAACAAGCAGACCGAGCACGCCTGCCACACCAAGCACACAACCCACGATGATTGGGATGATGATGGCGAGAACAGATGGGATAATCATCTCGTGCTGAGCTGCGCGGGTAGAGATTTCAACGCAGCGTCCGTAGTCGGGTGTGCCTGTACCCTCGAGGATACCGGCAATCTCGCGGAACTGGCGGCGAACCTCCTGAACCATTTTCTCGGCTGCACGACCTACGGCCTCCATAGTCATACCGCAGAACAGGAAGGCGGCCATAGCACCGATGAAGGCACCAACCAGAACCTTAGGATTCATGAGGTTTACCTGGAAGAAGTTCATGAAGTCGGGGATGTTGGCATCAGCAGCCGAGATAACCTCGCCCTGCAGATTCTCCATCGCTACATTGGCGCGAGTCATCGCTATCTTAATCTCCTCGATATAAGATGCCAGCAGAGCTAGTGCGGTGAGAGCGGCCGAACCGATGGCAAAACCCTTACCTGTGGCTGCTGTGGTGTTGCCAAGAGCATCGAGGGCATCGGTGCGGTGGCGAACCTCCTCGCCAAGACTCGACATTTCGGCGTTACCGCCGGCATTGTCGGCAATAGGACCGTAAGCATCGGTGGCCAGAGTGATGCCAAGTGTTGACAGCATTCCAACGGCTGCAATACCGATACCGTACAAGCCGTGAGCAAGTGATTCGGACGACATAGAGAGGTCGAACCCGTTAGCGCAGAGATAGCTGAGCATGATGGCCACACCGATGGTGATGACTGGGATGCAGGTAGAAATCATACCTGTGCCGATACCCTTGATGATAACGGTGGCGGCACCAGTCTGACCAGCTTCAGAAATCTGCTGGGTGGGCTTGTAAGAGTGAGATGTATAATACTCGGTGGCCTGACCGATGATGACACCAGCTGCAAGACCAGAGATTACTGAGAACGAGAGACCGAGCCAGTTCTCGATGCCAAGTAGATAGAGAATGGCAAAGGTGGCTGCGGCGATAAGTACTGCGCTGACGTTGGTTCCTACAGAGAGCGAACGGAGCAGATCGCGCATTGTGGCTCCCTCTTTTGTGCGGACAAGGAAGATGCCAAGCAGCGAGAGGAACACGCCTACAGCAGCGATGAGCATAGGAGCAATGACAGCACGGAGCTGAACTTCGAGACCTGCCACACCAAAGGCTGCTGCACCAAGGGCTGCGGTACTGAGAACAGAGCCGCAATAGCTCTCGTAGAGGTCGGCACCCATACCGGCCACGTCGCCTACGTTATCGCCTACGTTATCGGCAATAGTAGCAGGATTACGTGGGTCGTCTTCAGGAATATCAGCCTCAACCTTACCTACGATATCGGCACCAACATCGGCAGCCTTGGTATAGATACCGCCACCAACGCGGGCGAACAATGCCTGGCACGATGCACCCATACCGAAGGTAAGCATGGTGGTGGTGATGGAGATAAGACCATCGGCATCGAAGTGGTTAAGAACTACGAACCAGATGGCGATATCGAGCAGGCCAAGACCTACTACGGTGAGACCCATAACGGCACCCGAACGGAAGGCAATCTTCAAACCGGCATCAAGACTCTCGCGGGCTGCATTAGCTGTGCGGGCAGAGGCGTAGGTGGCGGTCTTCATTCCGAAGAATCCAGCCAAGCCAGAGAAGAATCCGCCTGTGAGGAATGCAAACGGAACCCATGGGTTCTGAACATTCAGTCCGTAGGCCATAAAGGCAAACAGAACGCAGAGCACGGCAAACACAATGCCCACTACCTTGTACTGCTGCTTGAGATAAGCCATTGCACCTTTGCGCACATAGAGCGCAATCTCTTTCATTCGTGGCGTACCTTCGTCAGCCTTCATCATCTGGGTGAAGAAATAATACGCCATAGCCAGTGCCACAATCGAAGCGATGGGCACCAGCCAGAAAACGTTAGGAATCATCATAATAGGTTTTAGTTTTTATAGGGTTTGTTGATTGAGAAAATTCTGCTAACGGAACGAGGAATTACTCATCAGAGAAGTCGATGAGCTCGGCAGCCTCTTCATCATCGTCGCCGCCAAGATCCATCATGGTAGAGTAGTTGTCCTCGGTGATATCATCGTCGTTTGGACCGTCTACCTCCTCGTCTTCCTCGTCGTGGCTGCTGTAGTTATCCTCTACAACTACGTCGGCATCGTCGTCCTCCTCATCGAAATCATCGTCGTCGCCGTTCTTAATCTGCATGCGGAGCTTAACTTCCTCAGGCTTGAGCTTAGCGAAGATAGCCTCAACCCAGCCGCCTTTGGCAACCTCGAGTACCTCGTAGCCATCCTCTACCTTCTTCTCGTACATGCCGCCCTTCTTGTGAAGGCGATCCTTTGGAAGGGTAGTGGTAGAGATGTCGAAACCGCTCTGGATTACGTCCTGAACCGACTGAGAAAGAGAATCCCAACCACCACCGAAGTTGCGGTCGATAACCTCAAGCAGCTGAGCTGCAGAGATGTGACGGATATTCTCGTAAGTAAGATCGGTAACGCGTGAGATAGGGCGCTTCTTGATGGCCCAGATGAATTTCATGTTATCGTCGAACTTTATCAACGCTACCTTGTAGCCGCGAGCCTCGAAGCTCTTGCGTACAGGTGCTGTGTCTTCACGGAGGTCCTCAATAAAGAAGGCACTCTTGAAAATCTGGAGGTAGTGCTTTACGTTCTCCTTAACTTCGGCATCCTTGCATGCGGCTTCCCACATACGGATAACATCGTTCTCCTGGATGTCCCAAACACTACTCTTTGTTACACTCTTAATTGATAATGACGGATTACTTTCCGGTTGTTGTTGTTTTGTTCTTGCCATATTATTCTACTAAATTTGGTGCAAATGTAACCACTTTATTTTTTATTAGCAAGTTTTTGGCCAATATTTTTTGTAAATTTCGCAATTTAACGTAACTTTGTGCCCGAATATGGCACAACCATTGGCTGAAAGACTACGACCTCGCACTTTAGATGAGTATATCGGACAGGAACATCTGGTAGGTGAAGGGGCTGTTCTGCGTAAGATGATTGACGCAGGACGCATACCTTCGTTTATACTCTGGGGACCGCCGGGAGTAGGCAAAACAACGCTGGCGCAGATTATTGCTAACCGACTGGAGACACCGTTCTACACTCTGTCGGCTGTTACCAGTGGAGTGAAGGATGTGCGCGATGTGATTGAGAAGGCTCAGAAGGGAAGATTCTTCAACGAGGCTTCACCTATTTTATTTATAGACGAGATACACCGTTTCTCGAAGTCGCAGCAGGACTCGCTGCTGGGAGCAGTAGAGAAGGGTATAGTAACGCTGATAGGTGCCACAACCGAGAACCCCTCGTTCGAGGTGATACGTCCGTTGCTGTCGCGATGCCAGTTGTATGTGCTCAAGTCGCTTGAGAAGGATGATCTGCTGAAACTCATCGACCGAGCCATACATACCGACTCTATCCTGAAGGAGCGAAACATAGTGCTGCAGGAGACTAATGCCATGCTTCGCTATAGCGGAGGTGACGCGCGTAAGTTATTGAACATCTTGGAGTTAGTAATTGAGGCTGAATCATCGGATGAAGTTGTGATTACCGACGAAAAGGTGGTGAACCGTCTGCAGCAGAACCCGCTGGCCTACGACAAAGACGGCGAGATGCACTACGATATAATATCGGCATTCATTAAGAGTATCCGTGGTAGTGATCCTGATGCTGCGCTATACTGGTTGGCCAGAATGATTGAAGGTGGTGAAGACCCACAGTTCATAGCACGCCGACTGGTGATAAGTGCCAGCGAAGATATAGGGTTGGCAAATCCTAATGCCTTGTTGCTGGCTAATGCAGCCTTCGACGCTGTGATGAAGATAGGTTGGCCTGAAGGCAGAATACCCTTGGCCGAAGCTACTGTATACTTAGCTACATCGCCAAAGAGTAACAGTGCCTATCTGGGTGTTGACGCTGCACTCGACCTGGTGCGCCGTACTGGTAATCAGCCCGTTCCGCTGCCAATACGTAACGCGCCAACGCAGCTGATGAAGGAGTTGGGATATCACGACGGCTATAAATATCCGCATGACTTTGCAGGTCATTTTACTCCGCAGCAGTATATGCCTGATGCTCTGCAGAACGAACGCATCTGGCACGGACAGCATAACCCCACGGAGGAGAAGATGTATCAGCGGATGGTGAATTATTGGGGAAAAAGATTTGAAGACTGATGGAGCAGAATCTGATAATAGCATTTATTGAACTGTTGGGAACGTTTGCCTTTGCCATTTCGGGTATCAGGCATGCGGCAGCAAAGCACTTCGACTGGTTCGGAGGCTATGTGTGCGGTGTGGCTGTGGCCATCGGCGGAGGTACCATCCGCGACGTGATGCTCGGCACAACGCCATTCTGGATGACTAATCCGATATATCTGATATGTACAGCCGTTGCGCTGCTTACAGTTGTGGTATTCGGAAAATGGATGGAACCGCTGAAGAATGCGTGGTTCGTGTTTGATACATTAGGACTTGCGCTGTTCACCATCGCGGGAATACAGAAGAGTTTGGCGTTCGGACAGCCGTTCTGGGTAGCAATCATCATGGGATGCATTACAGGTTCGGCAGGTGGAGTTATCCGCGATGTGCTGCTTAACAACGAGCCCGTGATATTCCATAAAGAGATATACGCTATGGCGTGCGTTGTGGGCGGTATAGCATTTTGGGGATTAGCTGAGCTTGGCACTCCCGCAGAAATCAGCGCCAGTGTGAGCTTCGCAGTAACATGCCTAATCCGCTTCCTGGCCGTGCGCTACCATCTCTCACTCCCCGTTTTGAAAGAAAAATAGTAAATAGTAAAATTGTCAAATATATCCATGGCAGAACAAACAAATAATAGAAGAAGAAAGGCAGCCCAGCAGCTTGATCCTACTTTAGGTCACCTGCAGCCACAGGCTCTTGAGATAGAGAAAGCGGTGCTTGGTGCGCTGATGATTGATAAGGACGCATACGCAATAGTGTGTGAGATACTGCGCCCTGAGAGTTTCTACGAGCCCAGAAACCAGATGGTTTATACCGCCATACGCGACTTGAGTATGGACGAGAAACCAGTAGACATGCTTACTGTTGCCGACCAGCTTGCTAAGTCGGGAAAACTTGAGCAGGTAGGCGGTCCTGGTTATATTGCTGAGCTGAGTTCGGGCGTTGCTACATCAGCAAACATCGAGTATCACGCAAACATCATCGCGCAGAAGTCGCTGGCACGTCAGCTTATATCATTTGCAAGTTCAATACAGACTAAGGCCTTCGACGAGACTATCGATGTGGAAGACCTGATGCAGGAGGCTGAGGGTTCGCTCTTCGAGCTCTCGCAGCACAACATGAAGAAGGACTATACCGCCATCGACCCGGTTATCGCACAGGCGGTGAAAGGAATTCAGGATGCTGCTAAGAACACCGACGGACTGACGGGTGTTTCTACGGGATACTTTAAGCTTGACGATATCACCAGCGGTTGGCAGGCTTCCGACTTGGTTATCATCGCCGGACGTCCTGCGATGGGTAAGACGTCTTTCGCACTTTCGATGGCTAAGAACATCGCTGCCGACCTGCGCATACCTATGGCGTTCTTCTCGCTTGAAATGTCGAACGTTCAGCTTGTGAACCGACTGATATCTAACGCTTGTGAGATTCAGGGTTCGAAGATTCTGAACGGACAGCTACAGCGCGACGAGTGGGAGCGACTTGACAAGAACATCAACAATCTGCTGGGTGCTCCGCTATATGTTGACGATACTCCTGGACTCTCGGTATTCGAGCTTAGAACAAAGGCACGCCGACTGGTTCGCGAGCACGGCATAAAACTGATTATGATTGACTATCTGCAGCTGATGAACGCAAACGGAATGCGTTTCAGCAGCCGACAGGAAGAGGTATCAACGATATCACGTTCGCTTAAGGGACTGGCCAAGGAACTGAATATTCCTATCCTGGCACTCAGTCAGTTGAACCGTGGTGTTGAGAGCCGTGAGGGTCTTGAAGGAAAGCGTCCGCAGCTGAGCGACCTGCGTGAGTCGGGAGCCATCGAGCAGGATGCCGATATGGTGCTGTTCGTGCATCGTCCTGAGTACTATCATATCTATCAGGATGATAACGGACGCGATCTGCACGGTATGGCACAGATTATTATTGCTAAGCACCGTAAGGGTGCTACAGGCGATGTGCTGCTTACATTCCGCGGTGAGTTTACCAGATTTGAGAATCCTGAGGATAAGAATATCGATAACCGCGCTCCAATAGGTGGAGGAGAGATTATCGGTTCGAGAGTGAATGGCGAGGACAACCCATTGCCACCACCAATGGACGACGGACCACTTCCTTTCTAAGAAAAAAAACTCTCCCGATTTGGGAGAGCTTTTTTTACTTATACTTTTGGATTAGTGCTTCGGCTTGGAGGTTACCCATATCCTTTGCTTTCTGCAGGTTGGGTATTCCTTCCTTCTTGTTGCCTTTAAGGCATTGAGCAACTCCAAGGAACAGGTATCCGTCGCTATCGTTAGCATCAATGGTGATACTCTCCTTTGCGGTAGCAATAGCGTTGTCGTAAAGTCCTACGCGAATCTCGAGCGAAGCCTTCTCGGCATAGTAGAATGTCTCCTTAGGGTTCATCACGATGGCGCGAGTAATATCGTTGAGAGCCTGCTGATAGAGTCGGCCGTCTACCTCAGCCTGATGACGGAGGTAATAGAAGTTATCATTGATGTTAGCTACCATCAGCTCCTCGTAGTCGTTCATATCAGAAATAGCATCGCGATATTTCTTTGCCTGCAGACGGGCCTGAGCGCGAGCCCAGAGATAAGGAGCTGCCTCTTTAAGATAAGGCTTTGTGAAACAGTTCATCGCGCTGTCGAGCAGAGCAAGCATTGCGGTTGAATCCTTCAGCATCTCTTTGCAACGTGCTGCGCTGAAATAAACTTCGGCACCCTTGAGGTTTGTGTTCTCCAGCTCGGTGTAAATGTCGTAAGCCTCGCTGTACTTCTTCTGTCCGAACAGGATGTTTGCTTCCATTTGGCGGTATGTGGGCTGTGGATTCAGAGTATTTGCCAGTCGGATCTCATCAAGAGCCTTGTCGAGTGTCCAATTGTCGTAAGGCACATCAGCCTGGAAGATAATCTTGTTATAAATCATGCGTGCATAATTATAATGAGTATCATCCTTCTGGGTTGAGTTGCTGATAGCAGTCTCCATATCCTTCTCGGCGGCAGCGAAATTGTTTGAACTTGCCTCAATCTGTGCGCGATACATATATCCGTCGGATGCCTTAGGGAACTTACGGATAAAGTCCTCTACCATATTTACATACGATGCAGAATCCTGGCGGCTGCTTGCCATATAGAGAGCCAGAACGGCCTCCTTCTGATCGTCGGGAAGCTCCTTCTTAATCTTGGTCTGCAGCAGTGCAGCCTCATTCATTCCAAAACCAGAAATCCTGAGTGAATCGGCAAAGCGAGCGCTTACTGCATAGCTCAAGGTGTCCTTATCGGTAGCAGGCTGTTGCATCAAACCTACAACTTCGCCAGCCTGGTTGATAAGCGGTGTGCTAACGGTGTTGGCGGGCATAGTCATTGCTACGGTGTAGTACTCGTACTCGCCCTGGAAAGTCTCTGCCTTGCGCACTGTTCCAGCGGGCACATTCTTCACCTCGTGATAAGGCAGAAGCCACACCTGAGAGCTAACGGGAGTTGTGGCCGAGCTGATGGCGAGCGGCTGAGTCTTACCATTTACGCGGAACTTAACAACGTCGTACATATCGTTAACACCAACGATGCTTACTACAGGCAGTTCCTTGCCCGAAGCATCGATAACAACGGCGCGAGATGCACCCTTGAATGGAGTGTAGTTACTTACTGCATCACCTTTGTCGCTTGTAAAGAAACCGTTGCTGCTGCCGATGAGTGAACCGTCTTCAGCAAAGGTCTTTAAGGTGAATACTGATTTTGTGGCTTTCTTTACCCAGCTGGGCTGCGCCATAGCCACCAATGGCATCACCCCAAGCAATATTAATAATATCTTCTTTTTCATATTCTCTATATTCTAAAATCTTAATTCTTAAGTAGTTCTTTCGCGTTCTGAATCGCTGCTTCAGTAACGTCGCTTCCGCTAAGCATCTGAGCTATTTCGCGTACGCGCTCATCGGCATCAAGCTGTCGCATCTTACTTGTTGTGCCGCTTGCAGTCTCGTTTTTCTCTACCTTATAGTGTACAGAACCAAGTGCAGCAATCTGGGGTAGGTGGGTTATGCTGATTACCTGTCGGCCGTGACCGCCCATCTCCTTCATTATCTGCGCCATCATCTCTGCTGTCTTACCGCTAACGCCGGTATCAATCTCGTCGAAGATGATTGTTGGCAGCTTAACTGCTCCACTAATCATTGCCTTGAGTGAGAGCATTACGCGGGCTATCTCACCGCCTGATGCCACCTGAGATACAGGCTGGAGTGGGGTAGACGTGTTAGCGCTGAAAAGGAACGATACCTTGTCGGCTCCATTCTGTCCCAACTCGATAGGGGTGAGCTGGATGCTGAAGCGAACGTGCGGCATTCCCAGAGGAATAAGGCGTTTCTGCATTTCGGCTTCGATGGTCTTAGCTGATTTGGTACGCAGCTTTGTAAGCGCATTAGCCTCCTTACGAGCCTTTGATTCTAACTCATCTCTGCGGGCCTTAAGAGCATCAAGCGATTCGTCGCCGTTCTCTATTGCTGCCAGCTGCTGATGCAACTCGTCGCGTTTAGAAATAAGCTCTTCAACAGTCTCAACGTGATACTTCTTTTCGAGTTCATAGATCCTGTCAAGACGACTGTTTATCTGGTCGAGCTCAGCTGGGTCGAAATCAACCGATTCCAGCAGACTGCTAATTTCCTGACTAATGTCCTTCAGGTCGATATAGCTGCTGTCGATACGCTCGATAAGCTCGCTTACCTCTGGGTATACTGACTCGATGCTTCGCAATGCCGAAAGCGACGAACGCAACGACTGTATTACGCCAACCTGTTCGGCCGACAGGGCGTTATCGGTTGTGTAGAGTGCGCTCTTGATATCTTCAGAGTGCTCCATAGTCTCGCTGCGCTGCTCAAGTTCTTCCTGCTCGCCTTCCTGCAGTTTTGTATTTTCGAGTTCCTCGAATTGGAACTTGAGGAAGTCGTGATTCTCGCGATTGCGTTCAATGGCGAGAGTCATCTCACTAAGTTCTTTCTCTGCTTTAACGAATTCGGCGTAAGTATTCTGATACTTAGCAAGTTGCGACGCATCGTCGGCGATGATATCAACCACTTCCAACTGAAAGTCCTGCTTGTTGAGCAGCAGGTTCTGATGCTGCGAGTGAACATCCATCAGCATGTCGCCAAGCTCTTTCAACATCGACAATGCCACAGGTGTATCGTTTATGAAAGCGCGGCTTTTTCCTGCAGCAGTAAGCTCGCGGCGAATAATACAATCGCCGGCATCGTACTCAATATCGTTCTCGTCGAAGAACGGCTGCATATTATAGCGCGACAGATCGAAGTTTGCCTCGATGACACACTTTTCTGCCCCTTGTTTAATTGTCTTTGAATCAGCACGCTGACCAAGCAACAGAGCTATCGCACCAAGGATGATACTCTTACCAGCACCAGTCTCACCAGTGATGACAGAGAACCCCTCGTACAACGAGATATCAAGCTCATCAATCAGCGTAAAGTTCTTAATATATAAATGTTTAAGCATAGCTTATTATTGTTTGATTGCTTCCCAACTATTGTTCTGCGATGCATTAAATCCCATCAGTATATCGTAGATGCGCTGTTTCTCTTTCTGAGTGCCTTTACCTTTATATATGCTGGCCAACTCGTCTTTCTTGTAGTCGGTCCATATCTGCGGCAACAAGCTTAGCGGTTTGTCCTGATGTGCCTTCTGCAGGTCGTCTTCGATTGCAGTAGATATCTCAGTACGTCCTCGTTCGGCATTATTAGCCATCTCGTCGAGTCCTTTACGATAATAATCGTACTGCAGCTGACGGAACGGTTTCATTGCCTCGTCGAGATAATCGTTTATGATAGCAAAGCGATTGCGGTTGTCCTCGAACGATTTCCATCCTGGGAATCCCAGATTCTGCGCATTGTTTACCAGCACCAGACAACGCTGCAGCACATCGGTTCCACCCATAGGAGCAAAGCTGTCGAGATCGAGACCGATTATCAGCATTGCGTAGTAGGCCAGTAGAGCAGTGAGCTGATTGTCGATATTCTCCTCGACAAAGTTCAGCTGGTCAAACTGCTGGAAATCGAAGTTGAAGTTTGCGTCTCTATTATTATATAAGGTAGTGGTATAGGCAGAGTTGAAAACAGGACGGTTAGCTTGGATTAGTGCCGTACACTCAAAACGGTTCTCGTCGCGATTATACTTGTTTACGGTGATGTTCAGGCTGGCCTGTATGCATTCGTTCTTCTGAAATTGCAAATCGGTCCACGAGCGTTCGTTAAGGAACTGCTCCATAGTCTGCTGCAGATTCTCGAACACGCTTGCATCGGTGCCTTGAATTTGGCTATGATTAATATTAACTTTAACTTGCAGTTCCTGAGCGTTAATACCAAGAACTGCAAGCATAAGTATGATTATTAATAAAGCCTTTTTCTTAATCATCCGTTAAGTTTTGATTCGCGCAGACGGATTCTGGTTAATACCTGCTTAGTGTTGTAGGTAAAGTCGCCAGCAAGAATCCAACTGTAATAACCTGGATCGATATGCAGCACATCGGCAACAGGAATACCTTTATGCTTGCCAAAATTGAATACCTCAGTAAGCTTTGGATTACCGTCAGAATCGAGTAGGGGATTTCCGTTTCGGTCTTTCACCTCGCCCCAAACAATACGGCCTGCAAAGTCTACATTGTTATTGGTACGTGAGAACTCGGCCAGCTTCGTCATATCGTTCTCAAGAACCTTGTCTGGATCCTCGTTTGCACCAGGAGCATACTTGTCGAGCTCGCCCATAAGCACACGATATGTAGCTTCGGTATCCTGATCGGCACGGTGCGCTTCGAAGTCTTCCTCCATCTTTCGGCCGCAATAGAACTTATATGCAGCAGCCAGATTACGGCGTTCCATCTTATGGAAGATGGTCTGAGCGTCGATCATCTTCGACTTGCTGAAATCGAAGTCGATACCTGCACGAAGGAATTCTTCGGCAAGCAGCGGAATATCGAAGTGGTTTGAATTAAATCCGGCGAAATCGCAGCCTGTGAATTTCTCTGCAAGAGTGGCACCCAACTGCTTGAATGTGGGCTTGTCCTTAACATCTTCGTCCGAAATTCCCGTAAGCTGTGTGATTATAGGCTCGATAGGTTTCTCTGGGTTTACCAGCTCGTTGCCTCGTTCCTCACGTCCGTCGGGATAAACTTTAATATATGATATCTGGATGATACGGTCCTTAACCAGGTCAAGGCCCGTAGTCTCCAGGTCAAAAATAACCAGTGGTTTAATAAGATTCAGTTTCACTTTCTCTTCCTCTCCACAGTTTAGTTGTTAAGCAACATAGGCATCATCAGCATTACAATCTCCTGATTCTCAGGCTGTTCGCTTGGCAGAACAAGACCAGCGCGGCTTGAATCAGCAAGCTGGATAAGAACATCCTGGCACTCGATGTTGCTCAGAACCTCGATGAATGCATTACCCTTGAAACCAATGCTGAGTGGTGATCCGTTATAATCGCAAGTCATACGCTCGGTAGCTGTCTTTGAGAAGTCGTAATCCTCAGCATCGAGCTGCAGTGTAGAGCCTTCAACGTGGAAACGAACAAGGTTGCTTGAGTCGTTAGCAAATGGCTGAACACGGCGCAGAGCTGACAACAGTCCAAGACGGTCTACGCGTACTTCGTTAGGATTATTCTGTGGAATGACTGAATTATAGTTGGGGTAGCGACCCTCGATAAGGCGGCACTGCAGAACGCCGTCGCCATAGTTAACTTCTGCGTTACGCTCGTCGAAACGGATTGTTACATCTCCGCCGTCCTTACCAAGAAGGTTCTTCAGCAGGTTTGCTGGCTTCTTAGGAAGAATGAATGCAGAAGGCTCGTCGCTCTTGATGCTGAACACCTTGTTGCGAACCAGCTTATGACCATCAGATGCAACAACTGCCAGATGATCGGCTGTAAGGTCGAAATAGATACCGTTCATAACTGGGCGAAGTTCATCCTGAGCTGTAGCAAAGATGCTGCGGTTGATGTTCTCTGCAAGAATAGCGTTCGACAGAGTGATTGTCTTAGCGAAATCGCCAACAGGCTGAGCTACAGGATATTCGTCAGCATTGTCGATAGGTAGCGAGAACAAACCGTTCTGATAGCTTATCTTAACGAGATTCTGTTCCAGACTTACGTCGAAAGTAACAGGCTGCTCAGAAATACCCTTGATGGCCTCAAGCATATCGTGATTTCCGATAGCGAAACGGAAATTGTCGTCACTCTCAGTAAGTTCTACCTGAGTTTTCATCACATTCTCTGAATCTGATGCTGTGAGATACAGGATGTTGTTGTCGATCTCGAACAAGAAATCGCCCAGAATCGGGAGTGCATTCTTACTGTTAATAACTCTCGAAAGAGCGGTGAGCTTAGCGCTCAATGCTGTACTTGATAATGTAAAACGCATAGTTTATAGTTATTTTATTATTCTACATATTTTATTATTGAGGACAAAATTACAAAAAAACGTTGTAATGAGCAAAAAAAAAGGCAGAAATTTGTGGTATTCAAACTATTTTTAGTAATTTCGCGCAGTGAAAACGTAAAATTCAACAAATAAAAACAATTAAGATAATGGAATTAACAGGAAAAATCATCGCTGTTTTGGCAGCACAAAGTGGCGTTTCAGCCCGCACAGGTAACTCGTGGATGTCTCAGGAGTATGTCATCGAAGTTCCTGGTCAGTATCCACGCAAGTGTGTTTTCCGTCTGTTCGGAGAAGACAGAATCAAGCAGTTTGCTATTCAGCAGGGCGAGGATCTGACTATTCAGTTCGATATCGATGCTCACGAGTACAACGGACGTTGGTTCAATGAGATTCGTGCATATAATGTGATTCGTGGCGGACAGCAGCCAGTTGTTGGTCAGCCTGTAGCTGCACCTTCAGCTGCAACATCGCCATTCCCACCAGCACAGGAGCCTGCTGGCGAAGGTTCATCTGACGATCTGCCATTCTAAATTTTAAGCGATTTAGGCAAAAGATAGTCCGTTTCGGCGGACTATTCTTTTTATACAAGAATCGACATTATGATAAATAGGTAATATAGAGATAGAAATAATACACTACTCCGAATGTAAATTATTTAATATAGAAATCTTTTGTTAGTTCATGATACCACACACTCCTCTGATTTGGAATCATCTCTAATATTTCTTCTGTAAAATCAATATTATCTATTCTAGTCTTACGGAATTCAATCAGCTGACGTTTCGGAAGTTTATTTGGAGTTGTTTTTATCATACAAATCCTGCTTATCGTAAATCCAGCTAAAGCTGCTGCAGTTTCTATTGCATCATTATTTTCTGTTGGAATTACAATTGAAAATAATCCATCATTTTTTAGTAATTTATAAGCAGTCTGCATCAGTTGTTCGTAATTCATGCTTACCGCGTGTCTGGCCAGTGTACGCTGATTCTCAGGACAAGTCAGAAAATCAACAAAATACGGCGGATTACACACTATCGCGTCAAACAGCGTTTTGTCATCCATTTTTGTAGCATCGCCGTGAATAATTGTAATTCTATCACTAAATGGCGAAGCGTCTACATTTTCCTTTGCCTGAATGGCTGCGTCTTCATCTATATCGATGCCTACAACTTGCGCTTCAGGAAAACGCTGTGCCATCATCAGTGCAACAAGTCCGGTACCTGTGCCTATATCCAGAATTTTTCCATAGGAAACGGGCGCATTAGCCCAGGCTCCCAACAGAGTTCCGTCGGTGCCTACTTTCATTGCACAGCGCTCCTGATTTACTGTGAATTGCTTAAATTGAAAGCTGTTTTTACCCATAATCGCGGCAAAGATACTAATTATTTTAAAATAATCAGCCTATCATTCTTAATTCTTAATTATTATTAGTAACTTTGCGCCCTGATATAATTAAATACGGAAAATGAGTAATCAGAATAACAATTCAGCATTTCAGATGATTGCTGACATCGATGGAGATTTAAAGGATTTTTTGAACGTTAGCACTCCAGAACATGTACCTGTACTTGCCTTGCGAAACATGGTATTGTTTCCTGGTGTGGTAACACCAATTTTAATCGGACGCAAATCAAGTAAGACTTTAGTAGAAAAGGCCGAGAAAAAAGGCCTCATTATCGGCGTTGTATCGCAGCGCGACCCAGATGTTGACTCACCAACCAAAGAAGATCTGTTTACTGTTGGTGTTTATGCCAAGGTAATGAAACTGTTAACCCTTCCAAATGGCAATGTAACAGCTATTGTACAGGGCTTAGGCCGTCTTGAGCTTGATGATATCACTTCTACCTCACCCTATCTCGAAGGTGACGTAACACCTCTTGAGGAGATACAACCAGAGAAGAAGGACCGTGAGTTTAACGCAGCTGTTTCCGACCTGCGCGATCTCGTAAACAAGTATATCGGACTTTCAGAAGAGATTCCCGACGAGGCTAACTATGCCATCAAGAATATCTCTAACCCCGTTATGATGCTTAACTTTGTGTGCACCAATATGCTGTTCAACCACAAGGATAAGCAGAAGTTGCTTGAGGCAGAGACTGTTAAGGAGCGTCTGTTCATGACCATGAAGCTGTTGAACCGCGAGATTAACCTGCTTAATCTTAAGGCTGAAATCCGTAACAAGACACGTGAGGATATCGACGAGCAGCAGCGCAACTACTTCCTGCAGCAGCAGATTAAGAATATGCAGGCTGAGATGGGACATGGTGAGTCGTATGAGAAGTTGGAACTTTTGAACAAGGCAAGATCAAAGAAATGGCCTTACGAGATGAGTCGATACTTCTATAAGGAGTGCGACAAGCTCGATAACCAGAATCCACAGAGTCCTGAGTACAATGTACAGCTCACATATCTGCAGACACTTGTTAATCTGCCTTGGGGTGAGTTTACTGAGGACGATCTGGACCTGAAGCGTGCGCAAAGGATTCTCGATAAGGATCACTATGGCATGGAGAAGGTTAAGGAGCGCATTCTCGAATATATGGCAGTGCTTGCACTTCGTGGCGATCTGAAGTCGCCAATTCTGTGTCTCTACGGCCCTCCAGGAGTTGGTAAGACATCACTTGGTAAGTCGATTGCCGCAGCCATGAAGCGTAAGTATGTACGCGTTTCACTTGGTGGTGTTCACGACGAGGCTGAGATTCGCGGTCACCGTCGTACTTATATCGGAGCTATGCCCGGACGTATCATCAAGAGCATCCAGAAGGCTGGATCAAGCAACCCTGTGTTTATCCTCGACGAGATCGATAAGGTTACACAGAACACCCACAATGGCGACCCTGCTTCGGCACTGCTTGAGGTGCTTGATCCTGAGCAGAACAACGCCTTCCATGATAATTATCTCGATGTGGATTACGATCTGTCGAAGGTGCTCTTTATTGCTACTGCCAATAACCTCAGCACCATCCCTCGCCCCCTACTCGACCGTATGGAGATAATCGACGTAAGTGGCTATATTACAGAGGAAAAAATTGAAATCGCGAAGCGTCACTTGATACCTCGCGAACTCGATAATAACGGTTTGAACATCAAGGGTATGAAGCCTTCATTCAACAAGGCTGCCATCGAGATGATCATTGAGCGATACACCCGTGAGAGCGGCGTTCGCCAGCTTGAGAAGCAGATAAACAAGGCTTTGCGTAAGATAGCCTTCAACCGTCAGATGGACGAGACAAAGGACTACAAGAAGATTACCCCAAGCGAGCTTGAGGACCTTCTGGGCAAACCACCTTTCTATCGCGACATCTATCAGGGCAACGACTATGCTGGAGTTGTTACAGGACTTGCTTGGACATCTGTTGGTGGTGAGATTCTGTTCATCGAGACATCACTCTCTAAGGGTAAAGGCTCTAAGCTCACACTTACCGGTAATCTGGGTGATGTGATGAAGGAGTCGGCCATCCTTGCTCTTGAGTATGTTAAGGCCCACGCCGAGACTCTAAACATCGATTATCGTATTTTCGATAATTGGAACATCCATATCCACGTTCCCGAGGGTGCAACACCAAAGGACGGTCCTTCGGCTGGTATCACCATTGCCACAAGTATCGCCTCTGCCCTAACCCAGCGCAAAGTGCGTAAGAACACAGCTATGACAGGTGAGATTACACTGCGCGGAAAGGTTCTGCCTGTAGGTGGTATCAAGGAGAAGATTCTTGCAGCCAAGCGTGCTGGTATCACCGATATAGTGATGTGTAAGGAGAACGAGAAGGATATTCTCGAGATTCCAGAAATATACCTCAAGGGCGTAACATTCCACTATGTAGAGAATGTACAGGATGTTTGGGATTTTGCCCTTACCAACCAGATTGTAGAGCATCCGCTTGATTTCACTATTCCAGAAGATAAAAAAGACGAAAAGAAGAAGTAAATGACATTTGAAGTACAAAATACCGATGCAGCCAGCGACGCCCGCGCCGGACTTATAACTACCGACCACGGACAGATTCAGACACCTATCTTCATGCCAGTAGGCACTGTGGGTAGTGTTAAGGGTGTGCACTTTAGCGAACTGCGTGAGCAGGTTAAGGCACAGATTATCTTAGGCAACACATACCATCTCTATCTGCGCCCAGGTCTCGACATACTGCGCCAGGCAGGCGGCTTGCATAAGTTCAACACTTGGGATCGTCCCATCCTTACCGACTCGGGCGGTTTTCAGGTATTCTCACTCACAGGCATCCGTAAACTCCGCGAGGAAGGTTGCGAGTTCCAGAGCCACATCGATGGTTCAAGACACATTTTCACTCCTGAGAATGTGATGGATACCCAGCGTGTCATTGGTGCCGATATCATGATGGCATTCGACGAGTGCCCTCCTGGACAGAGCGACTACAAGTATGCCGAGAACAGTCTGCGCCTCACCCAGCGATGGCTGGAGCGCTGCGTAAAACGATTCAACGAGACCGAGCCACTTTACGGCTATAACCAGACTCTGTTCCCCATAGTTCAGGGTTGTACCTATAAGGATCTTCGTCAGGATGCAGCAAAGCATGTGTGCGATATCCTTGGTCAGCTTAATGATGGTGGCGGTGCATCTATCGGCGGACTTGCAGTTGGTGAGCCTACCGAGGTGATGTACGAGATGATTGAGGTGGTAAACGATATTCTGCCAAAGTCACGTCCACGTTATCTTATGGGCGTTGGTACTCCACAGAACATCCTTGAGGGTATTGAGCGTGGTGTAGATATGTTCGACTGCGTTATGCCAACTCGCAACGGCCGTAATGCAATGCTCTTTACCTACGAGGGCACAATGAACATGCGTAATAAGAAGTGGGAGAACGACTTCTCGCCTATCGATCCTGATGGCTGCGAGATAGACCGCATCCACTCAAAGGCCTATCTGCACCACCTGTTCAAGGCTCAGGAGCTGCTTGCTATGCAGATTGCTTCGATACATAATCTGGCATTCTACCTCCGACTGGTAGGCGATGCCCGACAGCATATTATCGCTGGCGATTTCGTTCAGTGGAAACGTAGTGTAATTGATCAATTAGGACGCAGACGATGAAAGCAGAAAAGTACTTGCGTTGGCTAAAATACCTGAGATTTCTGAAGTGTCTGAATGTGCTTAATCCGTTCAGATACGTATCTCGCCTTGACCGTTATCTCATAGCAAAGTTCATCGGAACATATATCTTCGCTATCATTCTTATCATCTCAATATCGATTGTGTTTGATATCAATGAGAACCTGGCTAAGTTCTCAACCAATGGAGCACCACTTAAAGCCATCGTGTTCGACTACTACGCCAACTTCGTTCCCTACTTTGCCAACCTATTCTCGCCGCTGTTCGTGTTTATCGCCGTAATCTTCTTTACGTCGAATCTTGCGGGCAACTCCGAGATTATCGCTATGCTTGCAGCAGGTGTAAGCTTCAAGCGATTGCTGCGCCCTTATATGATTTCGGCAGCTCTCATTGCCGCAGTTAACTTCTATCTGGGCGGATACATCATCCCTAAGGGAAACCTGGTAAAGATGGAGTTCGAGTCGAAGTATAAGAACAACACCCGAACCGTTTCCAGCAGCAATGTACAGCTTATGGTTGCGCCAGGTGTTATTGCCTACCTGCAGCAGTACGACGACCTTACCCGTACAGGCTACGGTTTCTCGCTCGATAAGTTCGAGAACAAGAAACTTGTAAGTCACATGACGGCTTCTGTAATCCGCTACGACTCTATCAGCGAATCACGTTATCACTGGAAGGCTCAGAATTATAAGATACGTACACTTAAAGGTCTTCGTGAGGAGATTCAATCTGGAGCTGTAATCGATACTCTCATACAGATGGAGCCTATGGACCTTGTTTATTCCGATGGTCAGTCGGAGACGCTCACATCGTCAGAGCTTCACGATTACATCTCAAAGCAGATAGACCGTGGTTCTACCAACGTTGTGCAGTACGAGGTTGAGTACCACAAGCGAATAGCAACATCGTTTGCCTCGTTCATCCTAACTCTCATCGGCGTGTCGCTCTCCAGCCGCAAACGCAAGGGCGGTATGGGTCTTTACCTTGGTATCGGTTTGGCGCTGTCGTTCAGCTATATTCTGCTGCAAACCATTAGCTCCACCTTTGCCATCAATGCCGATACACCTGCCCTGTTGGCAGCGTGGATTCCTAACATATTATATTTATTCATAGCTTATTTGTGTTATAGACAAGCCCCTAATTAAAAGTGAAAAAGTAAAAAGGTAAAAAAGTGACATTTGAAGAAACATATTTGAACGATAATATTCTCGATGCGCTTTACGACATGCACTTCGAAGATATGACGCCCATTCAGGAGAAATGTATCCCTGAGATTCTGGACGGCTACGATGTGCTGGGTATAGCCCAGACGGGAACAGGAAAGACAGCAGCCTACCTGCTGCCTATACTCTCACAACTTGATGATGGAGACTATCCCAAGGATGCCATCAACGCTGTAATCATGTCGCCCACACGCGAGCTTGCACAGCAGATAGACCAGGCCATGCAGGGCTTCGGCTACTATCTCGACGATGTAAGCAGTGTGGCCGTTTATGGTGGTAACGATGGCAACCGCTACGACCAGGAGCTGCGCTCTATGCGTATGGGTGCCGATGTGCTTATTGCTACTCCTGGCCGACTGCTTAGTCATCTAAAGGTGGGCAACCTTGACCTCTCGCAGTGCAGCTTCTTTGTGCTCGACGAGGCCGATCGTATGCTCGACATGGGATTTGTCGACGACATCATGAAGATAGTACAGCAGCTGCCCAAGAATTGTCAGCGCATAATGTTCTCGGCAACAATGCCTAAGAAGATTCGCGAGCTTGCCGTACAGCTGCTCAACGATCCTGTTGAGGTGCAGATAGCCGTATCTAAACCCGCAGAGAAGATTCGCCAGATGGCCTATGTGTGCTACGAGCCACAGAAACTCAAAATTATCCAGCACATCTTCCAGAACGGCAATCTGCAGCGCGTAATCATCTTCTCAGGTAAGAAGGAGCGCGTAAAAGAGGTTACCCGCAAGCTTAAGTCGATGCACATCAACTGTGACCAGATGCACTCCGACCTCTCGCAGGCTGAGCGCGATGAAGCAATGTACCGTTTCAAGGCCGGACAGACGGATGTGCTTGTTGCTACCGATATCGTAGCACGAGGCATCGATATCGACGATATCCGTCTGGTTATCAACTACGATGTACCATCCGACAGCGAGGATTATGTTCACCGTATCGGCCGTACAGCTCGTGCCGATCGTGATGGTGAGGCCATCACCTTTGTAAGTGATACTGATATCTACCGTTTCCAAGGCATCGAGCACTTCCTTGGCAAGGAGGTTGAGAAGATAGCTCTGCCCGAAGGACTCGGCGAAGCTCCTGCCTACACCAAGCGCGAGAAGAAACCAAATACTCGTCGCAACGGTCGTTGGCACTCTAAAGGCTCAGGCAAAGGCAAACCCTACGGCAAGCCCAAGGGAAAAGGCAAACCTAAAAAGAATGAATAATGATTACCCTTCCAATAGCAAAAATCAATCTCGGTCTGAACGTTGTTGAAAAGCGTCCAGACGGTTATCACAACCTTGAGACTGTATTCTACCCCGTGCCCATCAACGATGCGCTCGAGGTGTTCCCAATGGATCCCCAGTTCCCTTCAGCCGTTGATTGCGACCTGAAGGTTACTAATATCAATATCGAAGGCGACGAGCAGCGCAATCTTGTGGTGCGAGCCTACAATCTGTTGAAGGCCGACTTCCCAACTCTGTCTCGCATCCACGCCCATCTCTATAAGGGCATACCCACACAGGCTGGTATGGGTGGTGGCAGCAGCGATTGCGGCTTTATGATCACCCTGCTCAACCAGATGTTTAATCTTGGTCTTACCGATCAGCAGATGATCGACTATGCAGCTCGTCTGGGTGCCGACTGTGCTTTCTTCATTCTCAATCGCCCTTGCTATGCCGAGGGTATTGGCGAGAAGCTTCAGCCCATCGATCTCGACCTTAAGGGATGGTACCTCTCGTTGGTACGTCCCGATATCCCAGTGCCCACACGCGAGGCCTTTGCGCTTATCAAGCCACAGCACCCTGAGGTGTGCTGCCGCGAAGTTGTAAAGCTGCCCGTTGAGCAGTGGCGCGATAAGCTTACCAACGATTTCGAGTATAGCGTATTCTCAGCTCACCCCGAACTGGGTGCCGTTAAAGCCCGTCTCTATCAGCTTGGCGCCACCTATGCCGCCATGTCGGGTTCGGGCTCTACCCTCTTTGCACTCTCACGTCAGCCACTCTGTCTTGATGAGTTCAATGCTGTAGGAACATTTAAAACAACTATATCAATATAATTAAGCATTATGAAACAAACAATCCTTGTTACTGGTGGAACCGGCTTTATCGGCAGTCACACCACAGTAGAACTGCAAGAGGCAGGCTACGAAGTTGTAATCATCGACAATCTTTCAAACTCTAATGCCAATGTTGTCGACGGTATCGAGAAGATCACAGGCAAGCGTCCAGCCTTCGAAAAGGTTGATTGCTGCGACTTCGAGGCTCTTGAGGGTGTGTTCAAGAAGTACCCTAACATCGAGGGTATCATCCACTTTGCTGCGTCTAAGGCTGTAGGCGAGAGCGTTGAGAAACCTCTGCTCTACTATCGCAACAACCTTACTTCGCTTGTAAACCTGCTCGAGCTCATGCCTAAGTACAATGTAAAGGGCATCATCTTCTCAAGCAGCTGCACCGTTTATGGTCAGCCTGCCCCCGAGAATCTGCCTGTAACCGAGAACGCTCCTATCCAGAAGGCTATGAGCCCTTACGGCAACACCAAGCAGATTAACGAGGAGATTATCCAGGATTACATCCACTCTGGCGCTCCTATCAAGAGCATCATCCTGCGCTACTTCAACCCAATCGGTGCTCATCCATCAGCACTCATCGGCGAGCTGCCTAATGGCGTTCCTATGAACCTTATCCCATTCGTAACTCAAACTGCTATGGGCATTCGCGAGCAGCTCAAGATTTTTGGCAACGACTATAACACTCCTGATAAGACCTGTATCCGCGACTACATCTATGTTGTCGATCTGGCTAAGGCTCACGTAAAGGCTATGGAGCGCGTTCTTGACAAGCCTGAGTGCGAGGCTGTTGAGGTATTCAACATCGGTACTGGTAAGGGTCTGTCAACCCTCGAGGTTGTTGAGGGCTTCGAGAAGGCTACAGGCGTAAAGGTTAACTGGACCTACGCTCCACGTCGTGAGGGCGATATCGAGCAGGTATGGGGCAATGTCGACAAGGCCAACAAGGTTCTTGGTTGGAAGGCCGAGACCCCAACCGAAGAGATTCTGCGCACCGCTTGGCGCTGGCAGCAGAAGCTCCGCGAGAACGGCATTCAGTAATCATTCTGTAAATACAATAAAATTAGCAGCCTCCCGTCGTAATGACGGGGGGCTGTTTGTTTTTTCATAAATTTTAGGTACGGCGATTCTGCGAACCCCGCAATACTTAAAACATAGGGTTTGACAATGCAGCACACCTTATTCTATCACTATTTCTTGTTACGCAACATAACGCAAATTACCAATTATTAGGTATTGCACAGATTTACACGCATGGCACAGCGCATTCTCGCTGCCAAACGTTGCATTGAGGTGACAATGCTCTCTGAGTAGATGCAAATCGCTCGAACTACCAAACGAAAACTGAAATATCGCATAAAAAAAAGAATGCAGATAGGCGTTATGCTTATCTGCATTCAATTTATTTCAAGGCTTCGCGACATAAGTCCCAGCCAGTAAGCAACGCAAAATCGTCGATGCTATCTGTTCCGTTTTCCTGTATCGCCATCGCCCTACCCAACTTCATCCATCGTCCAGGACTCTCGCTCGGTATGCCTATCGGCTCGTCGGGGTCGATACCTGTAAGCTTCGACACGTTGGCAATGTACGCCTCCGTCTTATTCTCTATCGGGGGTACCCATTTATTTACGATGCTGCGGATGGTGTATAATCGGTACTTATGATAGTACGTCCGCGTGAGCAGGTAAAACGCTGCACGCCAGCCATACTCCAAAGTTTCAAACTGACAGAACTGCGCGTCTGCCTGCACGGCCCTCAGGCCCTTCCACTTATCCTTACTTCTGCGGATATTCAGCGGATTATTGTTTCTAATTCCTCTTGGTAACATATTTTTCGCTCTTAATAAAACTGTGATCTGTGATTTGTGATACATAATTACGGTAAACCCATTGATGAATCATGTGCGAACACTTCTTCTTGTCGCTACCCATACCTTGCTTTACTCGCACCTGTAGAGCGTCCTCAGTAGTAAACTCATCTGGTAATAAGTCTAAGAGATTCCTCGGCCCACGGGTTCCCATTCGCTCGTTTCCACTATTTGCGGCTTCGATGTCATCACCAAAGAACTGCATCTTACACCAAAGATCGTATTGCAGACTCCAACGGACAAAGTCCTCAATGTTCTTCTCCCATTGATTGCCGTTGGCCACGTAGAGCACACAGGCCTTAAGCCAGGCAATAACAATAGCGCGATGACTCAGATTCCAATAGGTTTCATTCTGACTTAGTCGGGCAAACTCTGCACATTCCTCTTGCAGTTTCTTGGCCAGTTTGAATGCCTGCGGACAATCTATGCGACCATGAGCGGCTACTAAGTTGTCGATGTAAGGCTTAAGCTCCTCATCAAAAGCAGAATCGTATTTGCCGTAAATGGGCTGCTCAGCTCCGATCTCCATCTCTGGGATAGTACAGAAGTTTATACGGCTTATAGGACCATCGGTCAGAACGCGACTAAAGAACTTGCGACCTTTCTGTATTGTGGTACACGCGTTCCAATTAAATCTACACTTAGGTCGTGCTGTTACGCTCTGCGTGCCTACGCGAGTCTGTCCGAACTCGGCACCTGGGTCAAAGGCTAAGCACATCAGTTGGAAGTGCTGCTTGCCTGTCTGACCTTTCAACTGCTCAAACAGGTCAATCTCGTTCAGTTTCACGTAAACAAAGTGTCCTTCAGCTTCGTCCATACGCGTCACAAGTGCAGGCTTGGTCATATCAGGGTCAATCTCTTGGATTACAAGCCCCTCTGGGCGAACCTGTTTATCCTTGTTTGCACCCTTCTTCTGGCAGTCCTTCTTCCACTCCGCCTCGCGCCGGGTGTTCTCCTCGTCACGACGCTTTATGTCGGCCATAATGTGGCGGATAGGCTCGTCGATGCAGCCCTTACCAGCACCCGTATGCGCCATCAGACAGTTCATAAGCGTTGCCTCGTGAGGCACGTAGTCGGTGTACTCAAACGACACTTCCTTAAGGTGTGTTCCAAGTGGTGGGAACACCGCATGCGCCACTGCTGCTTTATACTGTTTTGGCGTATTACGCGTAAGCAGTCTTATCAGTTTCGGCAGTTTCTTCTCCGCAGGCATCTCAGGCATCTGTTCAGGCAGAGTGATTTGGTCAGATTGTTCTTCGGGCGACTTTGTTTTTCGTCCTTCAAGCGCATCCAGCACATCCTTTAATCTACCCGGCATACCTTCGTAGCTGGATTTAAGAGCGTTGGCAATTTTCTGCCGTTTCTCTTCAATAGGGAATCCGTCATAGCATGGAATCACCTGATCCAACCACTCCGCATTCCTAGCACAGATATGTCTCAAATCGCAGGCTAGTTGATACGTCAAAGTATCCCTGTCACCAATATTAGGTTCAAACCCGCCATTGTTCATTTCCCAATACTTCTTTATAATAGTAGTAAAAGGAATCCCATGATAGTTATCGGGATAAGTTGTGACTGGGGACTGGTACCTGTCACAGGATGTGACTGGGCCCTGTCCCTTGTCACAACGGTGCGCACCTGTTTCCTCCCACGGCTTATAATGCTTTCGCGCTTTCTTCGCCCCAGCCGGCACATCCTCTTCACCACGTCTTTCACGCTCCTTCAATCGCGCGTATTCCGCCTCACACTCTTCAGCCGTCATTGGCTCCTCAAACAGCCCATCATCCAAGTAAAGTAAATCTTTTTCATCGCCACTTGAACTATAAGAAACCCTTTGTAAATCATGAACATTGGTATCCATTTCAATCTGCAGAATACTAGAAACACGTACCTGATTCTCCAAAATGGTATTTCCAGGCTCTCGTTTACAAACCAGATGATACCCCCCGCTTGCGCTCTTCTCCAGCATCATCAGACCTATCTCATCCTTCTTGGCCAGAATCTGCTGCGCCATTGCTTCACTCTGGGCTGCATCATAGCAATCCACATCATGAAAAAAGTAGCTGCCAATACTCTTGCAACCAGCCAAAGCCGAACTCTGCAGCACACCTATATTATACGCGAACTGCACCAGTTGCGCCTTTGCTTTCTCATCACCTTTGCGGGCTTTAGCTAAGTTATCAAGATTCTTCTTAGAATTTCGCAAAGCCAAGAACTCTTCGCGGCTATCAACCCGCTTAGCCAGCTTCTGCCGTTTATCATTATAAGTTATGCGGTATATCATCTGGCAAGTCCTTTCTTAATCAGGTGTGCAATAATCTGGAAGATACCCTTCCTCAGTATCTTTGGTAGCTCTGCACGCATGTCGCTTGGCACCACAAACGTCACTCTGTCATATCCGTCGGCACAAAACGACAGACTTGCGTAATATCCTTTAAACTCCGGCTTATTTCGGTGGCGTTTCTTTTGGATAAAGTCGCACGATCCATTGCTTAGCATTTGGAAATATCCAAATCCATGGAACGCCTCCATCAGTCCTACACATGGATTGTCGGGCAGGAACTGCACATACTTCAACCCTAAATCATTCTCACTAACGGCCATCATGCCGTCTATAGTTGTTGTTTTGTTAATTAATTTATTCATATTATTTGAGTTATTTTAGCGAGAAGAGATTTCGGATTCCTTGGCCATTTACTCGAGAACATCCTCCTCACCTCAACTCAAATGATTTAACTATTTTACTATTTCACCTTTTCACTTTTTCACTTTCTCACTTTTATCATTTCGTTAGCTATCACGTCCATGAAAACCTGTCCGTTGTGTTCATGAGTTCGGAAACTCAGCGCACACGCTACGAGTTCTCCCTCACTCCACTCGATGGTCGCCAGACTGCCCAGCGCTGTCACTACGTAGCAGTTCTCGTACTTACCTCCGAGCTCCTGCAGCACCAGTGTGCGCTTGTCAAGCACTCCGTTTTCACTTTTCTCACTCTGCACGGTAGTCATAGCTCCGCACTTTTTAACTCTCAAAATCATTGTGTTCATAATTGTTTTGTAAATTAAAAATTAATATAAATAGAATCAAATTCTGATACTCTTACGAATTCTTCTCTTATTTCCTCGATACTTTTGCGAGTGATGCGGATTCCCATATCCCACGCTTGTTGTTCTTTAGCTCTCACATCAGCTAAGTATCTCAGATACTCTATACGTTTAACCCGGCCTTCACGTCTTATACTGTTCTCTGCCATTGTCAAATCAGTCTATTAATCAGTTTACCAAATCCCTTGGTGGCAATACCCTTTTCGTCGCCAATCCACTTGTAGCACATCTCAAGCGCAGTGTCAACCGAGTAGCAACCAGTGGTGTGCAGCACGTTGGCGCAGATAAAACTCAGCATGTTCTCAACCATTTCTAGTTGCACATCCTCGTTGAATCCAAGCAACATCTCATTTAGTTTGTCACTCAATTCCGGACTAACCTGTTGGTCAAGCAGATCCTTCACATCCAGAGCATACGAGCTGATGTCCTGCATGCAACTCATTTCTCCTTCAACTACTTTAATCGGTGTTGTAAAGTAACCGATAATGTTCATTTCCTTTTTCATTTTTAATTCTTTAAATTTAACTCTATCAGACGACTATCATCTGATTTCCGAGGGCAAAGGTAAAGCAACTTTTCGAGCCCATAATGGCCGTTTTTCGTGTTGTCCAGAAACCTGTCCAGCTTTTGGCTACTTGTCCAAAAAACCGTCCAACTTTTGGCGTTTAGCCTTTCCAAGAGCACTTGAAAAACGTAAAACCAGATTATTTCTCCTTACCTTTTCTTTAGGTTTTACGGTATGCACGTAGTTCCAGTTAGGAAACTTTTCCACGGTGTCATTTACCTTATTATATATTGTTGAGCGCTTAGGCAGCTGCTCAACACCGATCTGCTGTAAATAGCCAATAAAGTCATCTGGAGTTTGATAATAATCTAAACCATTGATAGCACCATCATTGGCGGCGATCATAATATAAGCCAGGTCACTGGGCCGCTTATACAAGTTCTTGTCAGACACTACCTCCTTGACAGCTTCAGCAAAACACTGATCTGTCATATCTTGTGGTTCAGCAAAGCTGTTTGTACCCACCACCTTTACCGAAGGGCAAAGGCGCAACATCCCCATAAAAGGCTCGAAAGCCTCGTCGTCAATCTCAATCACAATTTGTTTCATTCTTGCTTCACGTTAGTGAAACAGAATGGGCCCACCTGTCTCAGTAAATATATTATTATTTATAGTTGCAAATGCGGGTGCAAAAATATAGTATCTGCAGCAATTATGCAACTAAAAAATGCACCATTTCCGCTCGGTGCGAATTTGGTGCAGAAAGTTTCGAAAAGTTTCGAAAAGTTTCGATTTTTAGTTATGAATTGATGGATTTTATCCTTATAAATGTTATATAGGTGTTCCTGTAAAAAGTATCGTTTTTGTAACCAGTATAATTAGGGTTGGTATAAATGCTATACTTGCATTTAGAAATCAAACTGCCACAATCAAACACCTTTATATAGTCCTTATAACTTGGTTTCTCCATCACGCCAGCATCTAGAGCTGCCTTCAATACGCAAAGCATTCTTTTTGCATCATTACAACGTGTGGTTAGTAGGTAAAGCGTCTGTATCACGATGCTAGCTTTATACATATCCACTAGCGAGCTGGTGAACAAACGAGTGGCTTGCAGCATTTTCTCGTCAAACTTGCTAAGCGTGCTTTCCTCACTGTCAGCCCCATGAGAGGCCTTCAGATGATTATTGATAACAGCCGATATATACATAATGCCGTAGTTGTCGTTTTGTCTAACTATGTGCTTATCGGGTACTACAGCCAGACCTTTGAGGCTAAGGATGGCGTTAAATCCTCGACACACCATATTAATATAATCCTCCATATTGGCAAAGGCTTTTTCATTTTCCTCGATATAGAAACAGGTGGCATCCTTTCTGCTCACAATAAACAAGGTCGCAAATTGGCGGTCTTCGCCAGGAAACTTATTCCACACCTGCTGTTCATCCTCCTCCACGAGTCTATTAGCTATTTTCAAGAGTGCGATACCATCCGCAGGCTTGTTTATGTGAATGTGTGAGTATACATGCTTTAAGTGTTTATCACCAAAAACGATTGTTTGATTATTGATTAGGAAGTCCTCTCTGATCACGTCGAAGAAGACTTCCTCAGGCGCTAATCCATCCGGATTGGTATACCATATCTCGCTACTTACGAGCCGGTATGGGCAAATGATGTAGTTCATTTGGTTGCTTCAATTTTTTAAGATGATTGATATTATTGCTAATTACATACTGAGGAGCAAAGATAACGATTTTCAATAAGACTACAAAAGCTTTTCAACAAAATTGTGTTCGCCATACATTTTTATCCAAAAACTTTTGGTTATATGGATAATTAGTTTTATCTTTGCAGCCTATTTTAATGGTTAAGGTTTATGGTTGATTAATTTAGTTTTTTAAGCTAAAAATTACAGATTGGGCCAATTAATGCTGTGATAGCACGGAGGCCGGTTGGAAAAAGGTTTATAAATATAGGGCAAGCAGTGATGCTCGCCCTATATTTTTTTATTCGTTTGGCTCTGCAGCCATTTGGTAATTGTTATTATCGCCAGAGTTTTCGTTTTCGATTGCCAACCTTACCCATTTAGAGTAGTCGGATATCATGTGTTGCCATTCTTTCAAACTCATTCCCGCATATTTGCCGGCAAAACGTTCTGTCACTTCGCGCTGTATAGCCATATCGTTCATGTTTGGATTCATGTGCAGTAAATCCCATATCATCTGGCGCACCTCATCATCATCGTCAGCGCTATCCAGTTTCTGCGTGCGATAATAGTCGTATTCCAATCGGTCGTCGCTCAGCAGATTACAGAAGCGGTTAAAATATGCTTTCAGCTTGTCAATCACCGTCTGTTTCTTCTCTCCGCTATCAGGTAAGAACGGATTAGTAGGAGGTAGAATCTTGGCTATACCCGTACCCGTTTCAGTTACGTATCCGTCCATAAATGCGCGAGCCATAAACTCCGTTGTTTCTGCAGGTTTCAGATGCTCATCATCTATAATGGCTTGCAGCTGTTTCTGCTTCTGTTCCTCGATATATTCCTCCCAATCGCCACCTACGTCATCGCTACCCTTACCTGGAGTCATTTGGTCAATAAACTTCATTATCAGGTCGCGTTTGTCGCGCATATCTGGGCTGGCCTCAATCTCTTTCTTAATCTTTACGATGATCTCCTTATCTCTGCAGTTGGAGTCGTGATACTTTTGTACCAGCATCAGGATATAGTGAATGTTCACCTGAACCTGCTTTACCAGCTCCATCTCGAAAACGATATCGTCGGCAATCGACTCATGCTCATCATGCGTAGTGGGTCGGAACTCATCGTGAAGAGTGTTATACCATCCCAGATAATCATTGAAGTTCATCATCGGAACAAGCATCTTGTCCTCAGTAAACTCATCGAATGCAGATAGGACATTTCTCAATCGTAGGATTTCGCCAAACAATCGGATAAAACGTTTCTTTTCCTCTTCGTCGAATATGTTTGCAATGCTTTCTACAGGGAAAGACTCCAAAAGTTCTTTTATCAGTTCCACATAAGGGCGATGGTGATTACCCTTTTCGTCTTCGTATCCAGATTTATAATACTCGTCGAAGGTCTTCATGAATACAAGGCCCGAGGCATTCTCATCGCCGAATATCGCCAAGCTCTCGTTCGTAGCTTCTTCAAGGTTGCGGAAGCAAACTATGTTACCGCAGTTCTTAACAGCGTTGAGAATACGATTCGTACGACTATATGCCTGCAGCAATCCGTGCATCTTCAGATTCTTGTCCACCCAAAGCGTGTTAAGAGTCTTGGCGTCGAAACCTGTAAGGAACATACCAACTACAATCAGAATGTCAATCTGCTTGTTCTTCATGCGAAGCGAAACATCCTTGTAATAGCTCTGAAAGCTGTCGCCATCGGTAGTGTAACTGGTGTTAGGCGTCCACATGTGGTTATAGTCGTCGATAGCCTTTGCCAGCGCGTCGCGACTCTGCAGATCGAGCTCTCCTACTCCTTCAGGATTCTCATCGTCGCCAAGTCCCCACTCGTCTTCTTCAGGCTCATTAGCCGAGTATGTATATATAGTGGCAACCTTCAAATCGGGAGCACCTGGCTCTGCAAGTTGCTTCTTAAACTCGTTGTAATACAGAATTGCCGTCTTCACGCTGTCAACGGCGAATATGCTGTTAAATCCACGCGTATTTATTTTTGCCTTTTCTTCGTCAGTATTGCGTCCTTTCTTAACAACATCCTGCACATTAGTGAGGCGATTCATTGTATAGGCATCAGCACTCTGCTTTGTTTTCTCAGCAAAATGCTCAATGATATACTTGGTTACAATGCTTATGCGCTTAGGATTATGCAAGGCTTCATCTGTATCGATACCCCATACCAATTTGCTGTCGACATTCGACTTCATCTTCATTGTACTCTCATAGTCCACATGGAACCGTAGCACATTCTTGTCGCGAATGGCATTAATGATGGTATATGTATGCAGCGCTTTGGTTGGCTTTCCATTTTCATCGGGCTCGCCACCAAATAGCTGGGCGGTGGTAGAATATTTTGAGCCATGATGAGCGTTGACAGCGAAAATCGGGGTTCCTGTAAATCCAAACATAAAGTAGCGTTTGAATTTGCGGGCTATCTCTTGGCGCATATCGCCAAACTGCGAGCGGTGGCACTCGTCGAATATCAGTACTATATTATCTTTTGTCAATACCTCCTTCAGCTTCTCGTCGCCGTCGAATTTAGGTTTCATCAGGTTAGAGAGTTTCTGTATGGTGGTAATGATTATGTGGATATTATCATCCTTCAGTTGTCGCAGAAGTATCTGAGATGAGCTATTGCCATTAGCGCAATTCTTCTCAAAATTATCATACTCCTTCATTGTCTGGTAATCCAGGTCTTTGCGGTCTACAACGAAGATTACCTTCTTTATACCTTCCATCCTTGAAGCAAGCTGAGCTGTCTTGAACGATGTGAGCGTTTTGCCAGAGCCTGTGGTGTGCCAGATATATCCACCCGCCTTTATTGTGCCTTGCCAACGCATATTCATTGCAGTCTGTATGCGCTGCAGAATCTTCTCTGTAGCAGCAATCTGATATGGACGCATCACCAGCAACTGCTTGTCTACATTAAACACGCAGTACTTGGTTAGTATATTCAGTATGGTATGCTTGGCAAAGAAGGTGTTGGTAAAATCGCGCAAATCTGTTAGAAGGGTGTTCTCCTGATCAGTCCAATAGCTGGTAAATTCGAAGGTATTACCATCTGTCTTATGTTTACGCTGATCATTATCAGCCTCCTTCTCCTTTGCGTATCGTGTAGTATTTGAGTAATACTTCGTCTCAGTACCATTTGAGATAACGAAAATCTGAACATAGTCGAACATAGCACGACCAGCCCAGAAGCTATCGCGAAGGTAGCGGTTAATCTGGTTGAATGCCTCCTTAATGTCTACACCTCTACGTTTCAGCTCGATGTGTACCATCGGTAATCCGTTTACAAGTATGGTCACATCATAACGGTTTTTATAAGTACCACCTTCCTCTTCAAACTGATTTATTACCTGAAGACGATTGTTGTAGATGTTGGTCTTGTCAATCAGCTTTATGTTCTTTGTCTGACCATTGTCGAGTGTGATATTAAGTATATGGCCTTTGTCTTGCAGAATAGCCGTTTTATCCTGTATCGACATCTGATCATTCGAAATCATAGGCAGCAGGCGAGCCCATTCAGAGTCAGAAAGCGTAACATCATTCAGCAGTTCCAGCTGACGGCGAAGATTGGCCAACAGTGCAGCCTCGTTCTTTATCTGCACATACTCATAGCCCTGATTCTTCAACTGCTGTATCAGCGATGCCTCCAACTTAGCTTCGCTCTGATAACCCTCAGCCGGCTTGGCCTCCACATCGTAGTGCGCCATCACCGTCTGGTGCTCCTGTTCTACTATGATTTTATAATCGTCCATAGGTTTTAGTTATTTAGGTTACTATTTCTTTGCTATTTCCGCATCAACAACATACATATCGCCATCTTTATCCACTAGTACGTTTCGTGGAACCACATCCCAAACTACGAAATCACCATTTGAGAAACGCCCTGATTCACCTTCTTTCTCAAAACCGAGAGCCGACATATAGGTGTCAATCATTATCTGCGTGGCAGGCTGTGCCTCACATATACGTTCTTGTTCTAAAACTGGCATAATGGTTCTGCCATCATATCCAGTAAAACCATGTAATCTATATGCTGTATTGGGGAATATCAGATTATGGAGTAAAATCTTATCCAGCAATTTGCATATTCCACCACTATTCAACAAGTTATTTACCTTGTAAATAGTATCTTCCGAAACATATGTATCATTTTCATTGCCACTTGGTCCAGGGCTTCCTAGGTCGAAAATATCGTCCATAGGAATCCATATACCTGCTGACTTAGCGAACTGCTCGGCAGCACGCTGTTCTATTTCGAAGCGAGTTCCATTTGCTTTGCCATCTCCAGATTCCTTCTCATGTAGTCGGCAAAGTCTTTGGAGTTCATTGGAGACTTCTTGAATTCTACGATTTTCTTCATCGTACGCTCCATTGCTTCCTTGTGAAACTGATTCAAATATGTCATCGTTCATTCTATTTTTTCTGCAAAAATACAATTATATTTTCAATATAACAACATTTTTCGCCCAAAATCTGCAATAATCATTCAAAAGTTAAGAGTTTATTACGATAATATTCATATTGCTTTTCGCGCTGAGCGAGTTGAGCCTCCAAGTTTTGGATGCTTGCCTCGAACTTGTCGAGTATATCTACGATACGGTTCTGCTCAGAGAGCGAAGGTAATGGAATTACAACTTTCTTTGTGTTAGGAACTGTAAGTTGAGGAATTCCCGATAATGAAATGTTATACTTTTGTATTGATAATCTATAATATAAAAACTTAGTGTTTGTTAATTTATTATCATAGGGATAAACTGTTATTAATCTTACAACCGGATAAAAAGGGTAATCACGATACTCTGCATAACCAATAGTACCTCTTGCTGCAATTGTTACAGATGTTCTTTTTATCTTGGCTGTATTTGTATATCCATAAATAGCTTTAATTCCGACTCCATTGCTTATAATCGGAATATTGAAAATTACCGTTTTTTCTTTAGAGAAATTTTCCTTAGGGACATCACCTCCTGCAGATATTTCACAGATATCTCCTAATTTCCTCATATCCACTCCTTCTTTTCCCTCAAGGTCAAGAAGCTGGTCACGATAATACTCATACTGCTTGCGGCGCAGGACGATTTGCTCTTTCAGGTTATCGATGGAAGCGGTGAAAGTATCGAGTATGCCCACTATCCGATTTTGCTCAGAAAGAGTAGGCACTGGGATTTGAATAGAGTTTATAACCTTAGCAGAAAGATGTTTAACAGAGCCCCCAGGTGTTTCTTTCTCGATTCTTTTAAATACAGGCCCCATGTAATGATATAAGAAGCCATCAATACAACTGTCTTCTTTTCCCTTTATTTTAAGCACACGTTGATTAAGTAAGCCATCTCTATCATCCCATTTCCCAATATTAAACTCGCCATCCATACCTACAAGAATATCTCCTTTCCTGATTCTGTATGTTTCATTAAACTCACCTGTATAATATGTACTAGCCTTTGCAGGCTTAACATCCCTGATTCTTATTAATGGCATAAATGAAGAGTCTTCTGAAAATAGAGACGATTCAAAAGGATATCCATATAGAACATCAGAAACTAATACTAACTTTTTCCACTCAACTTTACTCATAGCTTCTCTACCTCCTTTCCAATATTATTCAGTTTTTGCAAACTGCCCTCAATTAAAGATATCTGGCTAGAATAATAGTCTTCTTTAGAATGGAGATCCATTTCCTTTTCTCTTCTTCTACGTTCTTCTTTTGTAAAATCATTATGCATGGTTCCCAGTACAGATGAATTAAGTTTTTTGAGATTATTAATTTCTTCAAGAACAAGTTTATGTTGATAACTTGCACTTGTGCGCTCATTATGGAGCTGTATCTGAGAGATTTGCAATTGTAGCCGAGTGAGTTCTTTTATACTCTCCACTTGCTTTTGAGTGCTTTCTTCAAGCGCAGCAAGCTTTTTAGCAGTATCTTTAGAACCGCTTCTCGCAGCATAAACTGCAATAAGGATTGTAATAATCCAGCCTACTATTGAGATTATGATTGCATCCATACAATACTCAATTACTTTTTAGTCAACGATTCTTCAGGGAGGGGGAATATCATTTTAACAGATTTGTATTTAGACACGTCCATCCCTAACTCTAAATCATACTTGGCTAAGAGCTCCTTAATCTCATTTAAGGTCTTCTTGCCACAGGCAGGAGTCTCCTTAAGTTCTTTCTCTGTAAGCTGCACAACATCCATTAAAGTATAGCACCCAAGAGATTTGAGCACATTTACAGCCCTTACTGAAGGCATATAATCTACAATCCAATCCTCCAAACGTATGGCCGTATCAAGCTCTTTATCCATCTCCCATCCTTCAGGATCGCCACCTCCATTCTCTTTAATCATCTCTCTATACTGCAGAAACTGGCTATAGAGATTAAACAGCATATTACGATATCTAAAAAAATCTATTTGTTCTTCTGGAATTTTAATCATTGTCTAATTCTTTTATTATGGTTTCTATTTTAGCATTCAACTCGTTGCCTTCGGCTACCAAATTCTCGAGTTTTGCGTTAACTTCGGTGATGTTGATAACCTCGCGAGTGTCCTCTTGTTCAACATAGCTTGATACAGAGAGGTTGCAATCGTTACTCAGAATATCATCGTTCTTAACCAACTTGGCCAGATACTGCTCATCTTTACGGTTGGCAAACAACTCCATTATCTTATCCTGATGCTCGGGCTGCAGAACATTCTTGTTTCCATCCTTCTGGAACAGCTTGCTGGCATCGATAAAGAGAACACTGCTATCGGTCTTGGCACTCTTCTTAAGTACTATGATACAGGTGGCTATACCAACGCCAAAGAAGAGGTTGGCGGGCAGCTGGATTACGGTGTCAACATAGTTGTGAGACACAAGATATTGTCTTATTTTCTTCTCATCGCCACCACGATAAAGTACGCCTGGGAACTCTACAATAGCAGCCGTGCCTTGCTCAGAAAGATGCCAGAGCATGTGCATGGTGAAAGCCAAATCGGCTGCACTCTTTGGTGCCAGAACACCCGCCGGAGCATAGCGCTCATCATTGATAAGAATGGTGTTATCCTTACCTTCCCACTTAAGTGAATAAGGAGGATTTGACACTATAGCATCGAACGGAGCATCCTGCATATGCTGGGGTTTCAGCAAAGTATCCTCCAAGCGGATATCAAAGTTGTCGAAGTTGACATTATGCAGAAACATGTTGATGCGACAGAGGTTGTAAGTAGTAGGATTAACCTCCTGACCGAAGTACTTAAGATTAGGATTCTGCTGGCCAATGGTCTTAGCAAACTTAAGCAACAGGGAACCAGAACCACAAGCAGGATCGTAAACTTTATTGATACGTGGATTATTCCACGAAGCCAGTCGGGCCAACAGCTCACTTACCTGCTGAGGTGTGAAGAACTCGCCCCCACTCTTACCTGCCTCTGATGCATACATCTGCATCAAGAACTCGTAAGTATCGCCGAAAGTATCGTTGTTAGTATCGTTATACTTTGAGCCCAAATCCATCTGGGCTACGGTCTGCAGAACCTTTGCTAACAGTTGGTTGCGTTTGATAACAGTAGAACCCAGCGCGGCGCTATCTACAGAGAAGTCGCTGAACAATCCGCGAAGATCATCTTCGGATGGTGTGCCGATGGCCGAAGCCTCGATACTCCGGAAGATATTTGTTAGCTTCTCGTTAAGATTCTCATCCTTTTCAGCTGTCTTTACTACATTCTGGAACAGCTGCGAAGGCAGGATAAAGTAGCCTTTCTCTTCTACCATCTTCTTACGGATATTCTCGGCCATCGCGTCGTCGATAGTAGCATAATTAAAGTCTGGCTGCCCAGCCTCGGTCATTATCTGGTGAATGTAATCGCAGATATTCTCAGATATAAAGCGGTAGAAGATGCTACCAAGGACGTAAGCCTTAAACTCCCATCCATCCACGCTGCCGCGCAGGTCGTTTGCAATCTTCCATATAGTTTTGTGCAATTCTGCACGCTCTTGTTGATTTGCCATTGTTTGTCTTTGTTCTTAGCTAATTCAATATTCTCTGCAAAGGTACTGATAAAAAGTGAAAGTTCCAAAAGATTAAACCAGAAAATGAAAACGAGCACAAAAAATCACAGATCACAGTATCACAGTTTTATACGGGTAGCATCAAAGGTTGAAGAAATATTCTTTACAAAATATACTACTATATATATAATATATATATTATATATATAGTAAAATTATGTTTGGCATTTTTATGGCTCTAAAAATAAACTGTGATCTGTGATACTGTGATTAATAAGTAGGCAAAATAACGTTTCAGGTGTGAAAAAAATTTTCTTACGTGTGAGCGTAAAAACGTACTCTCAATTTAACAATTCATTAACACTTACTATTTGCTACTCTCACTAAAAAGTCGTACCTTTGTATTGTCAAAATCGATGGAGACATAGAGAGTAACAAATTATTTAACAACAACACAAAAATTAAACTAGAATTATGGCACTAAAAGTTAAAGCACAAGAGAAGTTGCAGAAGATTGGCACCTATGCTGGCAAGTATCGCTACATTATGATGCCTGAGTTGTACACCAGTCTGAGTCAGGACAAGGTGATTAAGGAGGCTGCTCTGCGTAGCGGCGTTAGTAAGGGAATCATGCAGGCATGCTGGGATGCTGCCGGCGAGGTTATCAAGGCGTGGGCCACCGAGGGCCACTCGGTAGCACTGCCAGGATTGGGCACCATGCGATTCGGTCTGCGTGCCAAGAGCGTAGAGAAGGTTGACGAGGTTAAGGCAGGCCTCATTACCAGTCGCCGAATCATCTTCACTCCAGCCGTAGAGCTGAAGGACGAGCTGGCGGGTACTGCCATCCAGATTACCTGCTACGACCGCGATGGCAAGGAGGTGAAGCGCGTAACCTCAACCTCTGGCGAGGTGGAAGACCCAGAGAACGATCAGCCATCAAACGGCGGTGGCGGCAATGGTGGTGGAAACACCCAGCCATCGGGTGACGTACCTGGAGAGGGAGATTAAGCGCTAAGGTTAGGGGCTAAGCCCCTACCCTTTGCACAATGTAAAAATTATAAAAGTGATAAAATTTAAAAATTAATACCATGACTAAGAAAGAAACATTTAAGTTCATTATACAGATCATCGCATCTGTAGCTACAGCAATAGTAACGGCACTTGGTGCCACGAGTTGCATGAACATGTAGCAAAAGAAAAGGCCTGTCATTGCGGCAGGTCTTTTCAGATGTTCATATCCAACCCATATAACACATTAAGAATAAGCAATGCATTCTATAGTTTTCTATTAGCATATTGCTGTATGCACTCAGGTACGATGCGGGTATATGTCTCGTCACCCAGTAGCGTTGACGTCAGCAACATATCTGCAGTAGTACGATTGGTGGCAAAGGCAATATTGTAGAGTGATGCCAATCGACTTAGGGCTGACACGTCGTTCTGGTGTCCCTGCACAGCGAGGTTATCGCAGAAGAATATCAGCATGTCAATCTTACCCTCAGCCAGCATAGCACCAATCTGCTGGTCGCCTCCTAATGGGCCACTCAACAGACGTGTCACCTTACCCTCGAACGGGTGTTCTGTACCTTCCTCTGTACCAAATTCAAGTTCGCTAATCAGTTTACCTGTAGTGCCTGTAGCGTAAAGATGATGCTTTGAAAGCAGGTCGGCATTGAAGCGGACCCAATCCAGCAGTTCATTCTTACGTGAATCGTGTGCAACGAGTGCAATGTTAAGTGTTTCTTTCATAATAACTCCTTTCTTAAAATTAAACAATCTTCTTACCTTATCTAATACCTTTTCGGTATGTTATCCTCTGCAAAAGTAGGTATTTCTGCTTAGTATGATAACGAAATGACAATCTTTCTAAGCAGGAAACAGGGATTTCTTGGTTTAAGTCAAAGGTTTGATATAAAGCAAGGGAGCGGCATCACTGGAATGATACTGCTCCCTACAATATAACCAAGTTTAGACTAATTACGAGACTTCTATGGCTTTAGTGACCTTCTGCTTCGGCTCAGCCTTTGGCATGGTAATGGTCAAGATGCCATCCTCAACCTTGGCAGAGATCTGGTCTTTCACAACATCATCAGGCAGCGTGTAGTTCTGCTCGTAGTTTGAGTAACTGAACTCGCGGCGCAGATAGTGATGATGTTTGTCCTCATGCTTTTGTTCGGCCTTGTTCTCAATGGCGATGGTGAGGTTGCCCTCGTCGTTGATGCTTACACGACAATATTCTTTTTTGATGCCTGGAGCTGCAAGTTCCATCGTGTAGGCCTTCTCACTCTCCTTGACATTGACTGCGGGTGCTGTACTGTTGGCACGAGGCATCCAATCATTGTTCAAGAAATCCTCAAATACTGTTGGCATCCAACTGTTCTGAAACATTACTGGTAACATAATCAATACCTCCTAATTATACTTTTAATTAAACTATGTTGTTGATCGCGTCGGCCTTTTAGCGTCAGCTTTCACAAGGCATCATACAACATTTGTGCCGATTATCAAAATGGCACCCGAAGATAGTCATAATGGCATGGAATTTAAACTAGGTTAAACTATACCGACGATCCTTTAAACTCGTTTAAACAATGGATGTCAGCATTTCAATGCCTTGGCAGGACAGACCTTTGTACAGCTTGTTATGTGGCTTCTGGGATGTCGCTCCAACGTGTTGTGTAACAAGGACTTCTGAAATCATGTTTAATGCTATCCTTGAACACACCTGCCTTGCCTTCCCCACCCGGCTTGGTGTATTGTTGTGAGCCTAAGACTATGGTTTCTGAGCCGTATTCACGATTGATTTTATCAATGGTTTCGTCGATGCGTTTCATCTTGTCGTAGCGCTCGGCGTTGTAATCTATAAAGTTTGTCTGTATGCCTGTGTCTGGGCTTATTCCCATAACAATCACACCTGCACGCTTATAGTGGAAACCTTGGCGGAATATGCGCTCTGTGCATCGCGTGGCCGTCTGAACTATCTGCTGTGTAGAGTTTGATGGTGTAAGCAGTCGCTCCTCAGCCATGTTCCAGTACTGCGGCAGATCCTCGCGAAAGTGGTTGGTATCAATGAATACGCATACAGTCTGCGCAACCGATTGCTGCTTGCGTAGCTTCTCTGCACAACGGGCCGCAAAGTTCGAAATGCTGGTACGCAGCGTGTCCATATCGGGCACCATGCCAGGGAACGAGCGCGAGGTGCAGATACTCTTTTTCTTGCTCATCTCCTCCATGGGAATGCAGTCGATACCATTCAGCTCTTTCCACGTGCGCAATGGTACCACATTGTTGAGCGTGGCATGAACCCACGATTCGGCATGATTGGCGAAGTCGAGGGCCGTATTGATGCCAAATGCCTGCAAGCGGGCTGCATAGCGGCGTCCGATGCCCCACACCTCTTCTATATCATATTGCTGCAGGGCTTTTATGCGCTTCTCGTCGGTATCAATATAGCAACAATGCTTATAACCCTTGTAGTGCTTGGCATAATGGCTCGCCATCTTAGCCAGAGTCTTGGTTGGCGCAATGCCGATGCTAACGGGCATACGTGTAGCCTTCCAGATAAATGCCGATAAGTCCTCGCCCCAGCGTTTCAAGTCGAGGTGATCCATTCCGGCGAGGTCGCAGAACCCCTCGTCGATACTATAACGATAGAACGTTGGCGCAGCCTTACGCACCAGCGACATCACGCGGTCGGTGATATCGCCATAGAGTTCATAGTTAGATGAGAATACCGTTATCTCACCATTGGGGAAGCGCTCCTTCAGCTGATAATACGGCAAGCCTGCTTTTATGCCAAGTGCCTTTGCCTCGTTGCTACGAGCTACTACACATCCATCATTGTTTGAGAGTACGACAACGGGCTTTCCGTTCAAATCTGGACGGAAAACACGTTCGCATGAAACGTAGCAGTTATTATTGATAATTAGTAA
>DEHD01000006.1 GCA_002351725.1 Prevotella sp. UBA2809 | reverse complement strand
TTTACGGTGCCTTCGGCAGTCATTGCGTCCTTACCCACATTTCGGGTGTCTGGCACTTGCTTGGCCAGCACAACAATCTTTAAAGCCATATTTATTAATAATGTGAATGAAATTTCAAAATCGGCTGCAAAGGTAGTGTTTTTTATGCATACAGCCAAATAAAATGCACAAAATTAGTCTAAATGTGCACAAATCTGGTTTTTTGTGCAATAAAAACCCGATGCTTGCAACAGCACCGGGCCATAAAAACTCTCTCTCTCTTTGTTTTATTCTTAAAGTGGATAATCCTCAAAAGCATAGAGAACTGTGCTCAGGTAGCGCTCACCTGTATCAGGCAGCAGTACAACAATCTTCTTACCCTTGTTCTCTGGGCGCTTAGCTACCTCGGTAGCAGCGTACAGTGCTGCACCTGCTGAGATACCAACCAGCAGACCTTCCTGCTGAGCAATCTCACGACCTGTGCGGATGGCATCGTCGTTCTCAACGTCGAACACCTCGTCAATAACTGTTGCATCGTAGGTCTTGGGCACGAAACCTGCACCTATACCCTGAATCTTGTGAGGACCGCTCTGACCACCATTCAGCACAGGGCTTGACTTTGGCTCTACAGCAATAATCTTTACGTTTGGATTCTGCTCTTTCAGGAATTTTCCTGTACCAGAGATTGTTCCGCCAGTACCTACACCACCAATGAAAATGTCAACTTTTCCATCGGTATCGCGCCAGATCTCAGGACCTGTTGTGGCATAGTGCTTGGCGGGGTTTGCTGCGTTCTCAAACTGCTGCAGGATTACTGCACCAGGGATTGAATCGCGCAGTTCCTCTGCAGCGCGGATGGCGCCTGGCATACCGTCTTTACCAGAAGTGAGTCGTACCTCAGCACCATATGCTTTTACAAGGTTACGGCGCTCTACACTCATGGTTTCAGGCATGGTAAGGATTAAGTGATAGCCCTTGACGGCTGATACCAGTGCCAGTCCTACGCCCGTATTTCCAGAGGTTGGTTCGATAATGGTTGCTCCTGGCTTCAAGATGCCTTTTGCTTCAGCGTCTTCAATCATAGCCAGTGCTATACGATCCTTAACGCTGCCGCCAGGATTAAAGAATTCTACCTTGGCAATAACAGGAGTCTCAAGACCCTTTGCCTGTGAATACTTGTTGAGCTCAAGAAGTGGAGTGTTGCCGACGAGCTCTGTCAGCTGTTTTGCGATTTTACTCATAATCCTTACCATTTTATAAAATTAATAACAAATAAATTCTCTCTCTTTGTGATATTTAAATAACCACGGTGCAAAGGTACAACTTTCTTCTTAATCTCACAATCCCTTTTGTGTGGCATTCTATATACCAAACGTTTGGTATATTGTTGAAAAACGGGGATTATACTCCCCGTTCCCATTAAATTTGGTCAAACGCCTGCGACAAGTCGGCAATAATATCGTCAATGTGTTCTGTACCGATACTCAAGCGGATGGTTGATGGCGTGATGTGCTGCTCAGCCAGTTCCTCAGGACTCAACTGTGAGTGAGTAGTTGTATATGGGTGGATAACCAGACTCTTTACATCGGCTACGTTAGCCAGCAGTGAGAAGATCTGTAGGGCATCGATAAACTTCCAGGCTTCTTCCTGTCCGCCCTTAATCTCGAAGGTGAAGATAGAACCACCACCCTGTGGGAAGTACTTGTTGTACAAAGCATGGTCGTGATGACTTGCCAGTGCTGGGTGATTAACCTTAGCTACCTTTGGATGGTTAGCCAGGAAGTCAACTACCTTAAGCGCGTTCTCTACGTGGCGCTCTACTCGCAAGCTTAGTGTCTCAACACCCTGCAACAGGATGAATGCGTTGAATGGCGACAGTGTAGCACCGGTATCGCGGAGGATGACGGCACGGATACGTGTAACGTAAGCGGCAGCACCTACAGCATCGGCAAATACGATACCATGGTATGATGGATCGGGCTTAGCCAGCGTGGGGAACTTATCTGGATTAGCCTTCCAGTCAAACTTACCACCATCTACAATCACACCACCCAGTGAGGTTCCGTGTCCACCAAGGAACTTGGTAGCCGAGTGAACTACGATGTCAGCTCCGTGCTCCAATGGACGGATAAGATATGGAGTACCGAAGGTGTTGTCAACGATGAATGGGATGCCGTGTTTGTGGGCTACAGCTGCCACGCCTTCCAAATCGAGCACGTCGCTATTTGGGTTACCGAAGGTCTCGGCATATACTACTTTTGTGTTGGGCTTGATAGCAGCCTCGAGAGCAGCCAGGTCGTTAACATTAACAATAGTGTTGGTAATGCCCTGTGTGGCCAGTGTATGTGTAATGAGATTATAAGAACCACCATACAGGTTGTCGGCTGCAACGATATGGTCGCCTGCCTGTACAATGTTTTGCAGAGCGTAAGTAATAGCGGCAGCACCACTGGCAACTGCAAGTCCTGCTACACCACCTTCGAGTGCTGCTACGCGATCCTCGAACACACCCTGAGTAGAGTTGGTCAGTCGACCGTAGATATTACCAGCATCGCGAAGTCCGAAACGATCGGCAGCATGCTTTGAGTTGTGGAACACATAACTTGTGGTCTGATAGATGGGCACGGCACGTGCATCAGTAGCGGGGTCGGCCTGTTCCTGGCCTACATGCAGTTGCAAAGTCTCGAAACGATAATTCTTACTTGTACTCATAACTTTATTCCTTTCTTTTTATTTGATTAAACTTTCCGACGGCAAAGGTACGGAGTTTAGAAAAATCTACCAAATTTCTTGCTTAATTCAGAAAATATACCTATATTTGCAGCCGATAAAGAATAACTTTCCAATTCAGGCTCTTCTTGAGCCCCCTAATAGAATAAAATTCCAAGATATGGCAGAAATCCTAGATGAAACCGACCTGCAGATACTGAAAACGCTGCAAAAAAACGCTAAATTGACCACAAAAGAGTTGGCCGATGCCGTTCATTTGACCCCAACACCCGTTTTTGAACGCCAAAAACGTTTGGAGCGTCAAGGGTATATAAAGAAGTATGTAGCCATCCTCGACCCAGAGAAATTGAACCAAGGTTTGTTGGTTTTCTGTAAGGTCAAGCTACAGCAGATTAACCACGAGATGGCCGACTCGTTCACTCGTCGCATCATGCGCATACCAGAGGTTACCGAGTGCTACAACACATCGGGTGCTTACGACTATCTATTAAAAGTACGTGCGCGCGATATGAAGCAATATCAGGAGTTTGTCCTCAATAAGTTGGGCGACATTCAGAACATCAGCGCCATTGAGAGTACCTTTGTAATGGCCGAGGTAAAACAAAACTACGGAATTAACGTTTAATCTTTCCTGCTCTTTATAGAAAAAAACATCTATTTGATGTAGATTGAATTTTTTTTTGTAATTTCGCAGCCGATAAGTTTATTGAGATATTGAAGAAATGACAAACGGAATTTATACTATCCTGCTGCTCATCCTGAGCAATGTGTTTATGACATTTGCATGGTATGGTCATCTGCGTCTGCAACAGTCGGGCGTGTCAACCAACTGGCCGCTATATCTTGTGATAGCATTCTCATGGGTGATTGCCTTCTTCGAGTACTGCTGTCAGGTTCCTGCTAACCGTATAGGATTTGTGGATAATGGTGGTCCGTTTAATCTTGTGCAGCTTAAGGTGATTCAAGAGTGCATATCGCTGGTAGTGTTTGCGGTTATCGCCAACTTTATCTTCCAGCACGAGGAGTTGCATTGGAATCATGCAGCAGCGGCACTTTGTCTGGTAGCAGCAGTTTACTTTGTCTTTATGAAGCCATAAAGGTATGATTGACAGAGAGACGATAGACAAGATACTTGATGCCACAAACATAGTGGATGTGGTGAGTGAGTTTGTTACGCTTAGAAAATCGGGCGTGAACTATAAAGGTTTGTGTCCGTTCCACGATGATAAGACACCATCGTTTATGGTGTCGCCCACCAAGCAGATATGTAAGTGCTTCTCTTGTGGTGAGGGTGGAACAGCCATCAACTTCCTGATGAAGCATGAGCAGATAACCTATCCTGAGGCGCTTCGATGGTTGGCCAAGAAGTACAACATCGAGATTCAGGAGAAGGAACTTACTGACGAGGAGAGGCAGGAACAGAGCGATCGCGAATCAATGTTTATCGTCAACGAGTGGGCGATGAACTACTTTAAGGATGTGCTGAATCACGATCCTGATGGTGTGGCCATCGGGCGTCAGTACTTCCGCAGTCGAGGCATCCGCGATGATATTGTCGAGAAGTTTAATCTCGGTTTCTCGCTGAGTAAGCGTGATGCCTTAGACCTTGCTGCGAAGAAGGCAGGATATAAGGAGGAGTTCCTGATAAAGACGGGCCTATGCATCAAGGGTGAGAAGGGCGTTTACGACAGATATGCAGGGCGTGTTATCTTCCCTTGGTTCAATGTGAGCGGAAAGGTTGTGGCCTTTGGCGGACGACTGCTTGATGCTCGTACAAAGGGTGTCCAACAGAAATATGTGAACTCGCCCGATTCGGAAATCTATCACAAGGAACGCGAGCTTTACGGACTTTATCAAGGCAAGAAGGCCATAGCCAAGGAAGACTGCGTGTATATGGTTGAAGGCTATACTGATGTGATAGCCATGCACCAATGCGGACTGGAGAATGTTGTGGCCAACTCTGGTACGGCGCTATCTAAATATCAGATAAAACTGTTGCGACGCTTCACACCAAACATCATACTGCTGTATGATGGCGATGAAGCTGGAATACATGCAGCTATGCGAGGAACCGATATGTTGTTGGCAGAGGGTATGAAAGTTAAGGTGCTTTTGCTACCTGATGGCGACGATCCTGACTCTTTCTCTCGCAAGCATACAGCCGCAGAGTTCAAGGCTTATATTGAGGAACACGCTGAAGACTTTATCGAGTTTAAAACCAAACTTACGGTAGAGAACGTTAGCGACCCTGTTAAGCGCTCAGAGGCTATAGGTGGTATCGTGAAGAGTATATCGGTAGTCGACGATCAACTTCTGCGCGATGAATACCTCACCCAGCTGTCTCGCCGACTTGGCATAAAAGAGGAAACCCTGCTCAACTCTATGAACGGCATGATAAGTCATGACCGCGAGGAGAAAGAGAAGGAATATAGTCGCGAACAAGCCCAGGAAGCGATACAACGCGAGAAAGAAGGCAAGCCAATGGCCATTGGTCTGCACACCACCAACGAGCAGATAAGTCAGCTTGAAGAGATGTTGATGAAGGCCATAGTACGCGATGGCGAAAAGGTGATGTATGAGAACGTTGCTACTGCTGATGGTGGGACAATAAACCTTTCTGTGGCTCAGTTTATCGACTACGATCTGGGTTCTGATGGGCTTAGCTTCAGTAATCCCGTCTATAACAAGATTCTGCAGGAGGTAGTGGCTCATATAGGCGAAGAAGATTTCAAGGCCGAGGAATATCTGATGCGCCATCCTGATTATGAAGTAAGTTCTGTAGCTGCCAATCTGGCTGTTGATCCTTATCAGCTAAGCAAGAGCTTCCAGATGAAGGAGCGCGAGGGTGGACTTCGTCAGCATGTAGAGCATCTGGTGCTCGACTTCCGTTACTATTGTCTGAAAGAGAAAGTTGAGGAACTGAAAGCGGCATTAAAGAATTGCAAGGACGACTATATGTCTATCATGCAAGAGTTAGCACGTGTTGACAGAATCTATAAAGAGTTGGCAAAGAAACTGGGAAGATGAACTGGTTGAACATTATACTTATAGTCTACTACGTGTTGGTAGTCATCGCCATAGTTCATGTGGTGATGGATAACCGCCAACCCGCTAAGACTATGGCATGGGCGCTGGTGATATACTTCGTGCCTGTGGTTGGTATAGTGTTCTATCTGTTTTTTGGCATCAATCATCGCAGAGAACGTTATGTTAGTGAGCGTTCGATGAATCAGCTTACCAAGCGTTCGATGCTGGAGTTTGCTGAGCAGCAGAACCTTCGTCTGCCTGACAAGCACAAACCGCTGATAGACCTGTTTGTGAATCAGAACTTGGCATTGCCATTTAAGGATAATCTTGTTGACATCTGTACTGATGGCTATCAGTTTATCTCTGAGCTGATGGAGGACATAGGTCGTGCCAAGGAGCACATACATATAGATATGTATATTTTTGCCGAAGACCCATTGGGAACGCTTGTTGCAGATGCTCTTATTGATAAGAGCAGTCAGGGGGTTGAGGTGAGACTTATTTACGATGATGTGGGCTGCTGGAATGTGCATCACCGTTTCTTTGAACGTATGCGTGAGGCAGGTATCGAGGTAAGATCGTTTATGCCCGTAAGGTTCCCTTCGTTTACCAGCAAGGTTAACTATCGCAACCACCGCAAGATAATAGTGATCGACGGTAGGGTAGGATATATAGGCGGCATGAACATTGCCCAACGCTATGTACAGGGATCTGACGGACAATCGTGGCGCGACACTATGCTAAGGGTTACTGGCGGAGGTGTCCATGCTTTGCAGAGAGCGTTCCTGGTTGACTGGTATTTCGTTGACCGCACATTGCTTTCTGATCGTAAGTATTATCCACGATGCGAGGATATTTCTAATAACTGTCTGGCTCAGGTTGTAACAAGCGGACCAACCACGCCTTACCCGGAAATCCAGCAGGGATATGTGCGCATTATCCTTGGTGCCAAGAGGTACTTGTATCTTGAAACACCTTATTTCCTTCCAAACGAGTCAGTGCTCTTTGCTTTGAAGACTGCTGCTTTGGGTGGTGTGGATGTGAGAGTGATTTGTCCACGACGCAGCGATGCAAGATTCGTGGAGTGGGCGAGCCGTAGTTATCTGCGCGAGATACAGGAGGCAGGAGTGAAGGTTTATCTTTATGAGGCTGGGTTCTTGCATTCTAAGATGCTGGTGTGCGATGATTCTATCACAACCTGCGGATCAACGAATCTTGATTTCCGCAGTTTCGAGAATAACTTCGAGGCCAATATATTCTTCTTTGACGAAGGCTTAGCTTTGCGAATGAAGAATATTTTCCTTCGCGACCAAGAGCAGGCAGTGTCACTTGAAGATGCGAAAGAGCGAATGAATAACGGATTCTTTGTACGCTTGTGGGAGAGTGTTACAAGAATGTTGTCGCCACTTTTCTAATTTCTGAAAATCGAAAAGTTTACGCTACCATATGTGCGATGCTCAACAAAACGAGGATCGTTTGAGAAATCATTCTCCTTACCGTGCTCAAACACCAGTATTCCACCTTCCTTCAGCATGCCGCGCTCAAAAATCAGTCCAGGTATTGTGGGCAGTTCTTTAAGTGCGTAGGGTGGGTCGGCAAAGATAAAATCAAACTGCTGTTTGCACGACTTGATATAGCGGAATACATCGCCGCGGAGGGGGAGGATGTGGGGTGATGGTTGCGGGGTGTTAGGTGTTAGTTTTTTGATGCAGTCGCAGATAAACCTGTGGTGGTCACGGTCCATCTCTACGCTCACCACATGCTCGCATCCACGCGAAACAAGTTCTAGCGATATGCTACCTGTGCCAGAGAATAGGTCGAGAGCATTGATTCCTTCGAAATCAATATAGCCTGCAAGCACATTAAAAATGTTCTCCTTGGCAAAGTCGGTAGTTGGTCGTGCCTTGAACGAGCGTGGGATGTCGAAATGACGACCTTTATATATGCCTGTAATAATTCTCATCGTCCGCGGGTTATTAGGGTTATCAAATCGTATGGCATACCTTTTATCTTTGTGGCAGGAGCATCCTGGAATTCTGCCTTGGCGTTGATAAGGTACGCATTCTGCAGGAATCGCTTAAGCTCCTGTAGCAACCACTCCTGTTCTGGTATGTCGCCAAGAATGTGTAGCTCATCATGTTCGCTCTCCAGTCTTAGCTGTTTCCATACATATAGCAGATAGTATAATGCATCGTGGGCTTGCGCAGCATCGAAGCTGTTGCAGAACTTAAAGCGGTTCTGCTGGAAACTGAATACTTCGAGTTGCTTGCCGTGGAAATACCCGTACAGCTTGTTGCGATGCCCGGTAAAGCTACGCTGGTGAAGCTGGCGCCAGACTGGAGTCATCGAGTGAACAAAAGTTACGCCATTATCAAAACGGTCGCGAATAACAGTATCAAGGTTCTTGTTGATAGCAAAGAGGCATACTGCCTTCAAGTCGGGCAATACATCGTAATAAATCACACGCTTCTCCTGACCTGCTGGGTATGAATAAGAGAAGATATCCTCCATCTCAGTCTCGTCGAACTGCTCTATAGGTACCAACAACGATGGTGTCTCTACCATTACCTGAACCTTGGTTGTGTCAGCATCTATGCAGTAGCCCGTCTTAAATGCTTCACGCAGATTAGCCGACATCGATATTCCACCCTTTACAACGTATGGGCGGAACATGATAGGATTCTCGGCGCTGCTGGCATCGAGTGTGGTGAATGAGAGCGTGTTTCGCCCTATGCGTATAATAGTCTTTTTCGCGTCCATCTACTTAACGTTCATCACACTGGCCACACACAGCACAAGCAGACATGCAGCTATCAAGGCCAGAAGGATATTAACTAATTTATTGTTGATATGCATAACTGGGTGCAAAGGTACAATATTTTTTTTAATGTTTAATGTTTAATGTTTAATTTTTCGTATCTTTGTGCCCGAAATGATTAGCGACGAACTAAAATATAGGATAAGAGAGGCTCTGGGGGTGATACCAACAGACGAGCAGGAGCATGCCATTGATGTGTTTTCGCTCTTCATGAGCGATCGCGATGATCAGGTGGTTATGATTCTCCGCGGCTCTGCTGGTACAGGTAAAACTACCTTAGCAGGAGCCATTGTTCGCGCCATGCTCACCCTCAAGCAGAAGATGATACTGCTGGCTCCCACAGGTCGTGCTGCTAAGGTGTTTTCGCTTAATGCTGGCTATCCGGCATACACTATCCATCGTCGCATCTATCGACAGAAGAGTGCTGGCGACATCTCGTCGTTCAATCTCAATTTCAACAGCAATCACGACACATTGTTTATAGTCGACGAGTCGTCGATGATTGCCAACCAAGGCTATGGCGACTCAGCTTTTGGTAGTGGTTGCCTGCTCGACGACCTGATGCAGTTTGTGTATAGTGGACAACGCTCGGCTTTGCCGCTTGGCTCGTCCAAGAATTGCCGTATGGTGTTGGTGGGCGACAAGGCCCAGTTGCCACCTGTGGGCGAAGACGAGAGTCCTGCGTTGATGTCGGATGTTATTCGCGCCTATGGAATGAAGGTCTACGAGTGCGACCTCAATCAGGTACTCCGCCAGAGTGAAGATTCTGGCATCCTGTGGAATGCTACACAGATAAGAGGTGGAGATTTGATTTTGCCGAAAATTAAATTCCAGGGCTTCCCTGATATAGTGAATGTGCCAGGCGACGAACTTATCGAGTCGCTCGCTACCAGCTACAGCCATGCTGGTATGGACGAGACTATGGTTATCTGCCGTAGTAATAAGCGTGCAAATATCTACAACCAAGGCATCCGTAACACCGTTCTCGATCGCGAAGATGAGCTATGTCGCGGCGACCAGCTGATGATAGTAAAAAACAACTATTATTGGACAGAACAGTCAAAGGAAATCCCTTTTATCGCTAACGGCGATATTGCTGTGGTTCAGCGAGTGCGTAATATCCATGAACTATACGGATTCCGATTTGCTGAGGTTACCATGACGCTGCCCGATTACGACGACTACGAGCTCACTGCTACCGTCATTCTCGATTCGCTAACAACAGAGTCGCCTGCCTTGTCGCGCGAGCAGCAGGAACAGTTATATAATGCTGTTATGGAAGATTATGCTGATGTTCCACAGAAAGTTGAGCGCATCAAAAAACTGAAGAGCGATAAGTATTATAACGCTCTCCAGATAAAATATGCCTATGCCGTTACTTGTCACAAGGCTCAAGGTGGTCAGTGGGCGCACGTCTATGTTGACCAAGGTTATATGACAGATGATATGCTCACCCCCGACTATATCCACTGGCTCTACACCGCCTTCACCCGCGCCACCGAGAAACTCTTCCTAGTCAACTGGCCCAAAACGCAAATAAAAGATTAACGTCACCATTCGTTTGGCAAAATATAGATATTATGGAGCATAAATTCAGGAAAACAGATAATGACATTGACCTGCAGGCGCTACTTGACTTCTGCAAGAAAGAAGGCAAGATGGTGGAATATCGCAAGGGTGAACAATTGGAGCGCGAAGGCGACCCAGCTCGATGGTTTGCCTTCGTGGAGAGCGGTTGCTTCAAATTCATGACACGAGGCATAAGCGACGGACGCGACCACCTCACATGGTTCTCGTTCGAAGGAGAGTTCGTGGCCGACTATCCTTGCGTTCTGACAGGCCAGATGTCTCTGGCTACTATAGAAGCTATGATGCCATGCCGTGTGTGGAGAGTTAGCGGTGAGCAGCTGCTCGGTTTTTTCAATCAGAGTATCAAGAATATGGAACTGCGTGCCGTTATAGGCGAACACATGCTCAACCAGTTCAAGGCGCGCTATCAAGATTTTCACCGTGCCACACCTTATGAACGCTACAATCTGTTGATGCGACGTTGTCCTGGCATAGTGGAGCATCTCAACCTACAGGATATCGCTTCGTTCCTTAATGTCACTCCAAAGACCATCAGCAAGATCCGTAAAGAAATCACTTTCGGCAAAGAATAGATAAACTCTTATTTGACCTTAGCCATTTTCATTCGTATTAATTTTAGAGTAAAAAGAATGACTCAAACAGAGCGCGATATCATTATCCGCTGTCAACATGGAGACAAGCAAGCCTTCCGTTGGGTAGTGCAGAAGCATCAGCAGATAGTATTCTCGCTGGCGCTGAAGATGTTGTGCGACGAAGAAGAGGCTAAGGATATGGTGCAAGATACATTTATTAGAGTGTGGTTAAGCATCAGAGACTACGACCCGCAGCGAACTTTTACAACTTGGCTCTATACTATTGCTTCTCGGTTATGTTTGGATAGGTTGAAGCGTAAAAACCGTATATTATCTGTGCAAGAAGACGAGCTCGTTCTAAAAAACTATGCATCTGACACAGATAGCCAACGAATCTTGGAGAATAGCGAATGGATATCTATAGTAAGGCTGATGGCCGATAAGCTTAGTGCTAAACAAAAGCTGGTGTTCACGCTTTGCCAATTAGAAGGTCTATCGTCAGAAGAAGTACAGGAAATAACTGGGTTCGATGCCCGTCAGGTAAAGAGCAATCTTTATGCTGCTCGCCAAACAATACGCAAAAGATTAATTGAATTAGGTTATGAGTGATATTAACGACATATTCGAAAGACTGAAAGGTCAGAAGCCTGTAATCAGCAACCCTGATGAACTGACAGACTTCATCATGGATAGTCTGCCAGACATCAGCGAAGCCACAGAGCCGACAGGGGCTCGAGTGGTCAAGATGCGCTGGTGGATGGCTGCAGCAGCAAGCCTTATTATTATAATAGGTATAGGAACTATCTGGATGTTTGATAATGAACAGACAGAATTGCAACTTATTGCTACTTCAGATGCTACTGTTGCGGAATTAAAAACCGCAATTCAAGAAGTTGGTAGTCAACAGAATAGTGTGGTGGTTAATAATCCTCGTCCCACTCAGGAAGCAATTACCGCAATTCGCACTCAGAAACTTGCCCAAGATACACTTCAACAAGCATCTGAGATTCATGTTAACAAACCGCAACCTGTACAAATCCTACACTATGCATCCAACATTATTCAGGAGGATACGGTTGCTTATCAGGATCCTGCCCGAATGGATGAGTTTATAGCGAAGTTGGCTGAGTTCAATAAGGTGTCCCCCCTCCCCATTAACTGCTCTTCTGATTTAGGCGATAGCATTGGAGTCAGCACAGCCTACGTCTTCGAAGACAGACCGCGATTCGACCTTTTCGCACGATTGTTACAGGCTGCCTGTTGGTACGACACTAAAACCCCCGGCTACCTACTCAACTTTTCCCGTCGGCAGTTCTTCTTTTCTCTGAAAGATATACGCAAGGGCGAGAAGTATATCTGGATAACGGAGCGACTTATGGACGGGCGTATTCTGCTCTTCAGTACCCGTTCTCCTATAGAGGTCCCAATCTCTTTAACATGTTATCAAAAATTCCTCGAACAACTGACGAATACTGACAATATTATATCACAATTTTAAAAACGAAGCCGTATGAAAAGATTCTTGATGATGAGTCTTCTGACCCTGACAGTGTTTGCCTTGCAGGCACAAACGAAGGAGTATGCAAAGAGTATAGGCATGTTCGTATCTCGTCCTGAAGTTAAATCGGACAAAGACACAAAAATGACCTCCGCCATATGGCATAAATCAAACATGGCGTGGATCAAGGACCATTGCGAAGCCAAGAATGTTGCTATAGAGAAAGACTACTTAAAACTCTTCCCAGAGATAGTTAACGTTCTACAGAACGACCAATCTTACATCCCGATGAGTTGGCGACTGACAGAGGAGAAGGACGAGACAGTTCTTCACTGTTATCTCCGCATGCCAGCCGACGAAGTGAGCAACTTGTTTCTAGCATCTGAGGAAACATGCCTTGTAGATCAAGAAACAGGTGCGCAATACCGTATTCGTCGCACAGAGCCTGACACCTACTGTAAGCACTTCACCGTAAAGGCAAAGAAGGGCGATGTGCTCGATCTGAAGATTTTCTTCGCACCACTGCCAGAAACAACCAAAGATATCAGAATCTATGGCGTATCCAACTGGGGAATGATGGGCATGCCAGTTACCATCCGCCAACAGGTGTTCGGCACATGGCAGCCCCTGAATTACGATACCATTCCACAGTTTCACAAATCTCGGCTACTCAAAGAGCATATGTATGAGAACAAACCCTACGACCGTCAGGACTGGAACACCTGGAAGGTGATGACAGATGCACACTTGATTAAGCCGCTACAGGATGAGACGATGGCACTATGGCGCACCCCCGAGGCTACCTATCTTGCTATTGGCTGCGAACAGAACTGGACACGTGAGTACTGGGAGTTCGGGAAAGACATCAAACTCCTTGATGAGACAGGCCATCAGTACAAACTCCGTGAGATTCAAGGGCTTCCTATTGACCAATTGTTCTTTATGGAAGGAATGGCAGGCGACTATGTAGCCTATGTGTTGGTGTTCGATCCGATACCACTCAGTGTATCTACAATTACCTATATAGAGCCGGCAGGCGAACCCTTCAGAGCTTGGGGAGCCAATTGGTCAGGCAAGGTTCTAACCCTAGACATTCAACAACTACGCGATAATCAGCGACTGTTTAAGTATCATCCCCGTGTTATTGTAAAATAAATATTTAAACCAAATATAATAACTAATTATGAACAAGAAATCTATCTTTACCGCACTGCTCGCCCTCATCGCATTGACGGGCTGGGCACAGTCAACAAAGACTGCAACTATCAAAGGTTATTCACCCGCACTGAAAGACGGCACACTGGTTATTGCTGGTGCAGGCAATTTATTGGATATTGTAGACACCGTCAAAGCTGGTCATTTCACCCTGACTATTCCCGTAGAAGAACTCACTGTAGGTGGCCTCTTTTGCGCAGGCGAAGGTTGCCCCAATTTCTCATTCTCCCTCATGATGAAACCTGATGTGACGGTGAAAGTAACTGGCACAGACTGCCTATATCCATTTTGGAAAGTAGAAAGTCCGATTCCCGAACAACAGACACTGAATCGTATGACAGAGTATTGCCATGACATCATATTGGAGCGTATCAAGATCGAACAGGAAAAAGATTGGAATAAGTTAGACTCTATCGAAATGGTATATATGAAGAAGGAGATGGACATTCTCTCCTTACTTCCTGTGGATGCAGCCTCGCTTAGTAAACTGAGTAACATAGCCAGGATGCTAAAGAATCTGAAAGATTTCCCATACATGGAGCAAATGAAGAACTTGGAAAAATCTTTTGCTGCCCGTGCACCCAAAGGATTCGAAGATCAATTGGCAGAGATACATAATTACGTCTATCCATCACCACTATTGCATGTAGGCGATAAATATGTTGATGCCGAACTCTTCGATATGCAGGGCAACACTCACCACCTGTCAGAAGCCTTCTCTGGTGACCGCTATGTATTGCTTGACTTCTGGGGTATTGGCTGTGGGCCTTGCATGATGTCAGAACCTGAAATGCGAGAGGTCTACGAGCGATTAAATGGAAAGTTGGAGATTATAGGCATCAATCAGAATACACGTTCTCAGTGGCAGAAGCACGAGTTTAGCAAGCGTATCGTTTGGAAAAACTGGAGCGACGGAAAGATGGGCAGCAGCGTCAACGGCAGATACTGCGACATGGGTGCCATACCTTATTATGTATTAATTTCACCCGAAGGTCGCATCTTATGGAAGGCTGTTGGTTATGGCCCAGGCTGGTTCCTTGGAATGGCTGAGACTTTCAACAGTCCCAAACAAGACAATAGTTCAAACCTGGGATTTGTTGTTCGTCATGTCGATGTCAATGCAGATGGAACAAAGGTCAGCTTCCGAAATTATACAAAGAAAGGCTATTGGTTCCGCATTGCCAAGGATTCCTATCTCACGGCCAACGGAAAGAAGTATAAACTGACAGCAGCCGATGGCATCAAACTCGATGTTGACAACTATCCTGAAGTTAATGCCTTTACAGCTAAGGAGGCTTATATAGGTGAAATAAACTACAGCGACTTCACCCTCACCTTCGAGCCCTTCGAGACCATTCCAGAAACCTTCGACTTCATAGAGGGTGATGTACAAGGTGCTTTCGTCATTCGCAATGTTTCAGTAGAATAAACCATTATGAACATGCGTACAATAATTACGATAATACTCGCTCTCGTAGCAATGACGGGATTGGCCCAGGAGATTAAAATGAACGAGATAGCAATCAGTGACTATATCCCGCTGCTCAATGCCAAGGGCTATCAGGCATATAGTTTCGATGTCAGTGCGATAAAAGGCCGGAATGTGGAAATATACTGCAGGGAGTTTGTGAATAGGAAAGAAGTCGAGGACTCTCCTCGTCTCTTATTCCCATACTATTTTGAGGCAAGGGGCGACAAACTGATTATCGGCTTTCTTCCTTCAGAAACAGATTCATTAGCCCAATACTGTTTCAGTTGGGAGAACACGCTTTCCTACCATTCCTTGTTGAAACTCAAGCAAATCTATTGGGAGAGTGAAAATAAGTATATTTACTCATACAGGTCGGATCCTTTCGAACCCACATCGCCATTAGAAAAGGAAACCTTCATTCCACTCGTCTATTATTCTTCATTCTGGTATGATACGGAGGATAAGGTAACCCGCTGTTGTGGTAGCATCGCTGACATCATCAAGCGAAGCCCTCATTACTACATTATGGGAATCAAATTCTATTAGAGCATGAACAAGAAAAACATCATCACCATCCTGCTCGCCCTCGTCTCAATGACGGGGCAAGGACATCGATAATCAGTTGCAGAAACTATTTTAAGAGTACAAATAAGAAACATAATCAGCATAATCAACAACAAAAAAGTGAATAAAAGCTTGGAACTATCAGATATACTTTGTATCTTTGCTGCCGAAATAGAATAAAGGATTATACTATGACATCAGTAGCATTTAAAAATCGTACACGCGATGAAATTATAGCAGCATTTCGTGAGTCTATTCGTAAGAAGCACGAATGGCAAGAAAATGCAGAAAAGGAAATCGAGAAGATTCGTCAGGAACGTTTGCAACTAAGTATCTGATAAATGAATCCACTCGATCTGGCATATATTAATCGTCTTGCGCCTTATAAGGTGTGGACTGAAAATGGACGTGATTATCTCATAGAAACCAGCAGAGGACAAATCTTTGTGATTGGTTTCATGGATGATTATTCTATCTGGCAGACTGGAGCATATCAGTTTACCATTAACAACCAAAGCCATCAACCGTCACCACTTGATTTTAAACTACGCGAAACAATTCTATTATTGATTGAAGCGTTCTTTAGTGCGAATCCCGACATATTACTATATATATGTGAAACAGGAGACGGCAAACAGGCGTTACGAAGTCGCCTTTTTGTTAGATGGTTTAATACTTACAGCCATCGTGATGCATATATATTAGAAACAGCAGAAGTAATGGAAGGTAAAACCAAGAATTTTGCTGCGCTCATAGTACAAAAGTCAAATCCACGTCTAATAGAAATAGTTTCTGAATTTAAGGAAACTATTAATATCTTGACCAACAAACCTGAGTAAACGAGCGAATACTCTTAACCAGAGTTAAGACCCATACCCTCGGCAACCGATTTCCGGGCTTTGCCGAGGTTTTTTGTGCCGTTTTCCGTAACTTTGGCAAACAAAATAATTATTTTCGCAAAAAATAGCCATTAAGGGTTTAGTAATTCGGTTTTCGTGTGTATTATGAGTGTATGACAGATCAAAAGAAACTCGAAAAGCTGTTCAGACAGCATTACCGTCAGATGTATCGGTTGGCTACCATACTTCTTCACGACGATGCAGAGAGCAAGGATGTTGTGCACGACATCTTTGCCCGTCTACTCAATGATCCAAAAGATCTTCGGGAAGAGACAGCCGAGCACTATCTGCTTACATGCGTACAAAACCGATGCTTGAACGTGATACGTAGCCGAAAGATTCAAGAACGCGTGGAACACCTCTACCTTCTTGACCTCGACACTACTATCCTACCAACGGAACGACTCGACGAAGAGCTGAAAGCCTTGCAAAAAGGTATAGCCCAACTCAATCCGCCCGTATATCAAGATATCATCACGCAGCACTATCGCGATGG